>CAZIWL010000093.1:7590-17280 GCA_964542755.1 uncultured Anaerolineales bacterium | reverse complement strand
CTCCTCTCCCGCGTTCCGGGCACGCTCCACGCGACGTTGCGACCAACGCTGGAGGATTGACGTGAGTGAGGTTATCCTGTCGCCCGACTGCTCATCCCGCCCCTCGGGCCAGTCTACTCCACCCGTGACGCGGGCCGCGCATCTTCTCTTCGACGCCTTCCTCATTCTCGCCCTGAGCGTTCCATCCCTCACCAGCGGTCCCCTCAACTGGCTCCCCATCCTCCGGTTCAACGGTCTCGCAGAGGGGGATCTCGGCGTCGGCCCGTTGGTGCTCTTGCCCGTCGCCGCCCTGGGCGCGTGGATCCTCTCCCGGCTCACCGATGGGGACCCACGGCCCTGGCGCTGGGGCATTACTAAGGTCACCTTGCCCCTCGCCGGGCTCACCGTGGCGACGTGCCTGGGGCTGGAGCCCCGGCCGACGCGGCGCACCATCGTGGTCTTGCTGATGCTTCTCATCACCTGGTGGGTCTACCTCTTCGTCCTCAACGAAGAGCCGGGCCTGGCCGTGCCGGCGTCAGCCGTACTCCTTGTCCAAGGATGTGTGGCCCTGGGCCAGTTCATCCTCCAGGGCGACCTGGGCCTCCAGTGGATGGGTGAGCCCGCGCTCGATCCGCAGCTCTCGGGAACCAGTGTTCTCTTTGCCCGCGGGCACCGCTGGCTGCGCCCGTACGGTCTCACCGGCCATCCCAACTTGCTCGGCGCGACCCTCGCCGCCCTCCTTCTGCTTCTGGTCGCCGAGACGGACGCGGGCCGGCGCGGGAGCCGAGTCTGGTTCACCGCCGCAGCCAGCGCCGGGGTCCTCGGGCTCCTGGTGACCTTCTCGCGGGGATCCTGGCTGGCATTCTCCGTGGGGCTAACCAGCTGGGGGGTCTGGCGCATCCTCTCTGACGCCAACCCCCTCACGCTTCCCCAACTCGGCAGCCGGCGGGCCGTCGGTCGCATGTTCAGCGACCACCTCCACATCATCCTGCCGGCCGCTCTCGCCGTCCTCTTCCTCGTGAGCACCCACGACCTCGTGCTCAGTAGATTCCTTCACCTGGACACGGCGGTCGAGGCTCCATCCATCGAGCACCGGGAGACCGACGCCCGCCTGGCGATCCATCTGATCCGTCGGCACCCGTGGACCGGCGTCGGCACCCAGAACTACCTGCCCGCCGTTCGCGCCGTCGAGCCCGACTCCCGCACCGTCCACAACGTCTTGCTCCTGACGGGCGCCGAGCTGGGGCTCCCCGGGGCCGTCCTCTGGCTCTGGCTGACAGCAGCCGTCCTCGCCCGCCCCTCCTCTAGGACCTGGGCAGCGTGGGTCGCCCTGACCGTCGCCGGTCTCTTCGACGTGGCCGTTCACCCCACCAACAATTGGTTCGCCTCCGTCCTCCTCGGTCTGACCGCCGCCGGCGCCGCGGCCCCCCGCGCTCGTGCCCCCAATACGCAAATGGAGTCGGAGGGTCGCAGGATGGAGTCGGCGTGACACGCGCCGCGGGGCCCGACCCTTGGAGCCTGCTGGCCTGCCCGTGCTGCCTCGGCACGATGGCTCAAGAGCCGCATCATGCGCTCACTTGCCGCCGCTGCGGCAGACGCTACCCGGCGGAAGAGGGCATGCCCTCCCTGATCCCGCCGACACGCCGGTCGGCTTTCGACGCCTCCACGTCACATGACCGACGCGCCCGACTCGAAGCGGGCTGGCAGCCCCTCGGCCGAGCCGAACGTCTCGCCCACCCCGAGGGCGCTCCCGAGGGGTATCCGCCCCTCTACTCGCCCGTCCGCCGGCAGACGCACGAGGCCCTCTTGGCCCTCCTGGACCACACCGGCGTGGAACCGGCAGCGTCCCCGGCCGCAGATATCGGTGCCGGAATAGGGTGGCTAGCCTATCGCCTCGCTCAGCGCGGCCATCCAATCTTGGCACTGGATGGATCGCTCGACGCCGACTTCGGCCTGGGGGCATCCGGCCCCTACGTCTCCGCATGCCGTCCGCGCCTCCTGCCCGTCTGCGCCGATCTGGACCTTCTTCCCCTTCGCCCCGGGGCGCTGGCCTTGGTGCTCTTCAACGTCAGCCTCCACCACGCCACAGATGTCGGCCAGACGCTCGGGCGTGTTGCCGCGGCCCTCGCGCCCGGCGGCCACCTCCTGATTCTCGATACCCCTATCTACCGTCAGCCCCTCTATGGAGCCGCTGAGGGAGAGCAACGCCTGGGGCGCGGCGAACTGATAGCGGAGCTGAACGCCGCCGGACTTGAGCCGAGGGTGGTGAGCATCTGCCGGAGCCTCCGCTGGTTGGCCTACCAGGGCAGCCACGTCCTCCGGGGACGCAGCCCCTTCTCCTTTCCAGTCCTGATCGGCTCGAAACCGGGCCGCAGCCGGGGGGCCTCTTGAGACGCCGCTGTACACCCCTTCTCGTTCTCCTCGCTCTGTCCGGAGTCCTCACTACGAGTCTCCTGGGATGCCTGAGCCCGCCGCGGGTTCCACGCGATCTGGGTGGCGGTCACCGCCATCTGGCCACGGGCAAGCCCGTCATCTCGTCCCCGGTCGCCGCCGACCTGGATGGAGACGGGCGGATGGAGATCGCGGTCGGTTCGTGGGACGGACGGTTTTACGTCCTCGACGTCCACCTGAACCTCCTCCCAGGTTGGCCCCGGCGCAGCCGACGCGGCTTCTTCTCCTCACCGGCCCTGGTGGATCTCGACCGTGACGGTGACAGCGAGATCGTGGTGGGATCAGACCGCGGTCTGGTGTACGCCTGGCACCACAACGGTTCCTCGCTGGAGGGTTATCCCGTCGACTTGGGTTACCAGGTCTGGTCGTCCCCCACCGTGCTCGACGGCCCTGCCATCGCAGTCGGGGGGAACGGGCGCCTCCACCTGCTCCGACCCGACGGCAAGGCTCGACCAGGCTGGCCCGCTCCGATGAAGGGCTGGGCAGATGCCACAACCGCCTTCGATGGCGAGGTGCTGGCCATCACCTCTCTCTCGCCCGGCGATCCCTCACGGGGCTGGGTGCACGCCTGGACCATCGATGGGCATCTCCTCTCAGGCTTCCCTGTCGAGCTGGACCTGGACTCCGATTCGTCCCCCGCCCTCGTTGATTTCGACGGGGATGGTCGGTCGTGGATCGTCTTCGGCGACGACACAGGGTCCCTGCACGTCCTCGACCGGAAAGGCGTGGAGCGCCCGGGCTTTCCTGTCTCGACGCTGGGCGTCACAGACGGCCCCACGCCAACACCCCACCCACCGGGCGGCAACGTCCGCTCTATCGAGGCTTCACCGGCCGTGGCCGATCTTGAGGGCAACGGAACGCTGGAGATCGTCGTCGGGAGCTGGGACGGCCGCGTGTACGTGTGGGACGACATCGGCGAGCCCCTGCCGGGCTGGCCCATCCAGACCGGCGACCAGGTCATCTCCTCGGCCGCCCTGGTCGATCTGGACGGCGACGATACGCTCGACATTGTGGTTGGGTCGAAGGACGGCAACCTCTACGGATGGACGACGTCCGGGCTCCCCCTCCCCGGGTTCCCACGCGACCTCGGCGCGCCGGTCTTCTCCTCCCCGTGGGTCGGCGACCTGGACCGCGATGGTCGGGCCGATATCGTGGTGGGCGCCAACAACGGCGTCCACCTCCTCCAGGACGTGGGGCCGCTGGGCCGGGCTCCCTGGCCGATGTTCCACCGTGATGCTCACCACACGGGGGCTGTCCGATGACACGCAGAATTCGCCGCCTTCTGGTGGCTGTCCTATTGGGAGCGATCATCGCCGTGAGTGCCGCCGTGGTGCTGCGCGAAGTCTACGAGCCCCGTATCACCCTGCTGCTGCGCGATCTCCTGTCGGGTTCGCCGCCGCCGCTCGCCGAACGTCTGAATGACGACGTGGAAATCCGGTTGCACGCCACCACCCGTCCCCATGTGGGCAAGATCGCCGCCCTCCAGAAGGGTCTCGTTCTCGTATACCAGGGACAGGCCATCATTGAGGAAGGCTACGGTTTCGGCCTGCCCATCATCGATGCACCTGACGGGGCCCACATCTCGCGGCACGCCGAGACCACCATCCAACGTGACGGCGGCGACGTCAAGCTCGTCAAGTCCTACCGCATCGATGTCCTCGACACCCCTGTCCGGCCGTTCAGGCGGAAGTACAGAGACGTAGACCCCTTGGGTCACGTCGTCTTCACGTACACCATCCGCCCTCCGGACACCATCCACGTCCGCGCCGACTTCCGGGGCCTTCACGACCCATGGGACCGCGCCTATTTGATGAACGAGCAGGGCGCCCGGGCCTTCACCTCGTACGTGGAGCCCGGTGGCCGGGTGGTGGACGCCAGCGAGATGGGTATCTGGCAGGAGGCCACTGCCCCCTTCGGCTGCTGGAGATCGCCTGAGCGGGGCTTGAGCTTCTGCGTGGAGGCCCCCTCCGGGCAACCCGGCTTCGTGGGACGGGAGCGCTACCGTCAGTTCAACTGGCTGGGGTTCTACGCCCTCTCCTGGTCTGGCGTCGACATCGCCGTGGACGCCCCCCAGGAGACCTACACATACACCATCCGAATCCAGCGGGAGGCCCCGGATGGGTGAGGGCACCCGTCGGTTCGCCGCCCTGCTCGCCCCGCGACGCGAGATAGCTGGGCTGGCCCTCATTCTCATCGCGGCGTCCGCCCTCCGCTTCCCGGGCCTGGCTGACCTGCCCCTCATCGGGGATGAGAGCTACTACTGGCTCTGGTCCCGCCAGCCAGACTGGTCCTTCTACGATCACCCGGCAGGCGTGGCGCTCCTGGTCCGTGCCAGCACGGCCATCGGGGGTCCAGGCCATCTGGGCGTCCGTTGGCTCAACGCCCTGGTCGGCACCGCCTCCGTCTTTCTCGCCTGGCTAGCGGGGCGGCGCATCCTCTCGGACCAGGCCGGCCTGGTCGCCGCGGCCGCGCTCGCCTTTGGCGCGCCCTACATCCTCACCTCTCGTTTTGTCTACACGAACACCCTGCCGCTTCTCTTGGTACTCATCAACCTCCTCGCCTTCTGGCGGATGACTCAGGAGCCCACTGGTCCGCGCCAGGGCCTTCTCTTCGGCCTGAGTATGGCCACGCTCTTCAACACCAAGTACGTCGGCTACGTCTACGCCCTCTCACTGACCGTGGCGGTTCTCATCGACCACCGTGCCTTGCTCGGCACCCGGCGCTTATGGATCGGTGCCGTGATCGCATCCCTCGGCCTTCTGCCCGTCCTCCTCTGGAACCTCGAGCACGACTGGATCTCCTTCCGCTGGCAGCTGTCGCACCTGACTTCGACCACACTGGGATCCGCAGGACTCCTCAGACACGGTCACCACGCCTGGACCTATCTCACGGGTCCGCTGGTCGCCCTCGCAGGCGCAGGCTTGGCCCGCTTCAGGAACCGGGCGGAGCGGCTCCTCACCATCGTCGCCCTTGGCCTGCTCCTCCCAATCGCGCTCAGTCCCGCCAGCAGCCCGCGCAACCTGAGTCTGGGCCTGGTTCCGCTCCTCATGCTCGCGGGCACGCGCCTCCCCGTAGACTTGTCCAGCGCCCCCCGCCGTGCCGCCGCCGCTGCCTTTCTGACACTCCTCCTCGGCACCAGCCTGTACGGAATTGGCACGGTGATCAGCCTTCATACGTCCGCGCCGCTCCCCCGTAGCAGCATCGTGCCCGCGATCCGCCGCGATGCTGCCGGATGGCCCACCCTGGCCGGGGCGTTGGAGGGCGGGCCCGATCCTGTCCTCACCGTTGACTACAGCCTGGCGGCCCAGATCCGTTACTACACGAATCGCCCTGCCTACACGCATTGGGGGCAGTACCAGGTTTGGGGGATCCCGCCCTTCAGCGATGCCACGGTCGTGAGCCTAGACTACCTGGATCAGGACACGCTCACGGCCCGACTGCGCGGGGCCTTCGGGCAGCTCGATGGCCCCCGGGAAACCGTCATCGCGGAGGGAGGGAGCACGAAAGTCATCCTCGTCTGGCACGGCTGGGGGCTCCACTGCGATCAGCAGCGCTTCCTTGACCAACTCGACTTCCTCAGCCTACTCCAGACGGTCGAGCGATGAAGACCCTCCATGTCGGGCGCCGCACCAGGCTCCGTATCGGCCGCAATGCCCTATCCCGTCTTCTCGCCCAGATGGGGTCCCGTCTCATCTCGCTGGTCCTCGTGGGCGTGATCACGCGCTACACTGGATCAGTCGGCCTCGGGCGGTACGTGTTGATCACCACCGTCCTTACCCTCAGTACCGTATTCACGGATCTCGGCCTCGGGACGCTGCTCACCCGTGAAACCGCCGCCGCGCCGTCCCTGGAAGAGCAGCGGCAGCTACTTGGCCGGCTCGTCCCTCTTCGTATGGCGCTCGCCGGTCTCGGCGCAGGTCTGCTCCTCATCCTCTCTGCGCTCCCCGTTCAACGCGCCGCGTGGAACGGCCTAGGTCCGATCGCTGCCCTGATCGGAGCAGCCCTCCTGCCGCGAGCTGGCTTTGAGTTCTTGTCCGCCTTTCTCAACGGGCTACGCCGCTTCGACGTGAGCAGCTCGGTATCGGTCGCAGCGCGGCTGGCAGCCCTAATGGGAGGTACGCTGGCCCTGTTGCGCGGGTACGGGGTCGCCGCCGTGGTCATCGCCTCCGCGGCGGCGGACGCGGTGGGTATCGTCGTCTACGTGGGGATCCTGCGGGCGTGGCAGGCTCTCCCCAGGCTCAAGCTGTCCTCGGCGGGCTGGAAACAGACCCTTTCGACGGCCTATCCCTTCGCCCTGACGGGCATCATCGGCGTCGCCTATCGTCGTTCGGACGTCCTTCTCTTGAGCGCCTGGCAGGGCGACGCGGCCGCGGGGCAGTACGGGGCCGCGTACAAGCTGGCGGAGACGATGGGTCTGATCCCGGCTAGCCTCCTCGACGTCGTCTTTCCGGAGATGGCCGGGCTAGCCAGCCGGCCCGGCGGCCGTGAGCGCCTCCGCCGCACGGTCCGCCGGGCGGCCCCTTTCCTCTTTCTAATGGGCGTAGCTCTGTCCGCCGTGGGAACGGTTCTAGCCGCGCCTCTGGTCCGGCTGGTGTACGGGATCGGGGGAGCCCCCTCGGGCACCGTGGCCACCTTCCGGCTTCAACTGTGGGCCGTCCCGGCCGTGTTCCTCTATCTCCTGAACGGGCACCTTCTGTACGTCCTGGGCCGTCAGCGTCTGGTGACCAGGGCGATGGCCGTGGTGGCCGCCGTCAACGTGGCTCTGAACCTCCTCGTCATTCCCCGCTGGAGCGCGTTGGGCGTCAGCGGCGTCTCGCTGATCTCCGCCTTCCTCCTCTGGCTCCTCCTCGCCGCTCAGGCTCGCCGCGCCCTGTGCGCGGACGAGGAGGCTGTGTGAAACCACGATACAAAGACACCGCGCGAGCCTTCGACGCGCTGGCCCAGGGATACGATGAACTTTACGGTACCGGGGGAAATGCCGTGATGACCTGGATGCGGCGGCAGAATCTCGATCTGCTCAAGGCGACCTTTCCGGCGGGGAGCCACCTCCTGGAAATCGGCTGTGGCACCGGTGATGAGGCCGTCGCTCTGGCCGCCGCCGGCCGCTCCGTGGTTGCCACCGACCTTTCCCCGCGAATGGCCGCCGCGACCCAGGCCAAGGCCCGCGCTGCCGGTCTCGCCGGCAGCGTCGCTGGGCTGGCGGTTCCCGCCGCAGGCGTGGGGCTGCTGAGGCCTACCCGCCCCTTCGATGGTGCCTATGCCAGCTTTGGGGCCTTGAACTGCGAGCCTGACTTGGCTGGGCTCTCGGCGTCCCTGGCGCGACTCGTCGCCCCCAGAGGCGCCTTCGTCTGCTCGGTGATGCCGCCGTGCTCACCCTTCGAGATCGCCTGGTTTCTCCTGCACGGGCGGCCTCGAGTGGCCCTGCGCCGCTTCAAAAGGGGCTGGCAGAGCGCCGATATCGGTCCAAGCGGCGCAGGCGCGAGGTTGAGGGTCCCAACCCGATACCTCTCACTGGGCGATCTCCGGAGAGCTTTCGAGCCAAGCTTCGCCCTTCGCCGGTCGCTGTCCCTAGCCCTGCTCCTGCCGCCCCCCTATCTCGATCCCGTCTTCCGTCACCGCCGGCGTCTCTTCTCCATCTTGGAGAAACTGGAGCGCGGCCTGCGCACCCGACGTCCCTGGCGCACCTGGGGTGACCACATCGCCGTCGTCTTTCACAGAGTGGCCCCCTGACGTGCAGAGCGGCCGGTCAGCGTTGAGCCCGCCGGCCGGCCGCTTTGCGAACACCCGCTTTTAGGACACCCGCTTCGCGGACACAGGCTCCGCGGACAGCTTCCTACCCCTGGCGTCCCTTAGGGACCGTACGTCTCCGCCAGGTAGTCGATCACCACAGTCCTCTCGCCGTCGGAAAGCTGGGCGCCATAGCCGATCATCCGGTCGACCGTCGAGGCCCATGCGTCTCGCGTCTTCTGAGCGCTCTCTATCCGCCCCAGGCCGTGACACGCCGTACACCGCTCTTCAAGTAAGACCTGCCCCTCCGCCGGCGCGGGCTCCCCATTGGAGGTGTCGTCCGCCGTTGGTTCCGGCGTCGGCGTATCCGGTTCGTCGGTCTCCGTCGGTGACGGTTCCGCCGTGGCCGTGGACGTGGCTGTAGCCGTGGCGGTGGCCTCCTCCGTCGGCTCCTCCGTAGGCGCTTGCTCGGCCGGCTCGGCCGTCGCCGTAGGCTCTGCCGTCGCCGTAGGCTCTGGTTCCGCAGTTGGGCTGGCCTCAACGGTCGGAGCCGTCGTCGCCGTCTCCGTAGGGCCGACTGCCGCCCCGCCGCAGGCCGAGCCGGCCATCACCAACACGGCTACTGCGGCCAAGAATCTCATCCATCTTCTAGTCATCGCTCCCCCCCCTTCCTCATTCAGCCCATTTTTAGCGATTCTCATCTATCCTATCACGGTACCGGCGGACGTCAAGATCCTCGGCATTCGCAGGGATGGCCGTTCGGTGATAGAATCGGCTTGTGGACATCGAATCGGCTGCCCGGTCGGGGCTTGCGTTCTCCGACTCCGGTCCTCATGGACACCATCGCTCTCGGCACTTGGAGTCGGAGGCATCCAACGATACCAAGGTCAGCACTTGCGGCCACGCTAGGAACAGACAATGGGAGGCTGATTCCTTGACTGATGAGACGACAAAGATCATCGAGGCGCTCACTCCGCTGGTTGAGAAGGCCGGTAAGCTGGCCCGTGAGAAGCAGCGCACCCTGAGCCCCTCCGACCGCACCTACAAAGACGATGAGTCGGTGGTCACGGAGGCCGACGAGATGGTCGAGCGGTTCTTGGTGGAGCGCATAGCCCGCTTGGTCCCATCGGCCAACCTCCTCACGGAGGAGGCGGAGCATGACTATGATCCGAAGAAACCCCTCTCCTTCGCCATCGATCCCATTGACGGCACCGACGTCTACAGCCAGGGGATGCCCGGCTGGTGCGTCTCCGTTGGCTTGCTAGACAGGGCCCTCGTGCCCATCGGAGGCGTCATCTACGCACCGTGCCTCGATCTCCTGGTCGCGACCTCGGACAATGGGCCCGTCACCCTCAATCGATCCCCACTCGCCGCTCCTGGGCCCGCCCACCCGATCTCAGTACGCTCCAATCTCATGGTCACCTCCCACATCCACAAGACCGTCGACCTGAGCGGCTACGTCGGCAAGATCCGCGGTATCGGCAGCGCCGCCCTCCATCTTATCTACCACCTCATCTATCCGCCCGTAATCGG
>CAZIWL010000093.1:0-7580 GCA_964542755.1 uncultured Anaerolineales bacterium | reverse complement strand
CGTGGCCGCGGCTCACGCCATCAACCGTGCCCAGGGCGAGGACCTGGCCTATCTCAACGGGCGGCCCATTGACTACGCGCCAATGACCGGGGGGGGGCCGGGGGCCGACGTCGTCGTTTCCGGCCGGCCCTCCACCGTCCAAGCGCTAAGGCACATGCTCCACCGCCTCCCAAGTCGGCCGACTGGCTGAGACTCAGGAACTCGGCGCGTAGACCTGGATCGGGCCTCACGCCGCCCTCCATCACAAGGAGAGAGAACTGTGACTGTAAGAGCGTACACCTGTGCAAGCTGCGGCGCCCCCGTCGACCCCCGCGCCCAGCGCTGCCCGTACTGCCAGCAGGTTCTCGTCCACCAGGGCCAGGCAGACGCGCAACAGGAACCACCGGGCCCAACGGAGCCACCACGGACCGCCGCAGGCGCCGTCGTCTTCGAGCGCGTTACGGAGCCCGTGGAGGGGGCTTTCTCCCTCGCCATGCCCCAGGGCTGGTCCACCGAGGGAGGCATCCAGCGCGCCGATCTGACCCGCCAGATGATCGATGCCCAGGCCATCGAGGCGAAGCTCGATTTCTCCGTCAGACGGGACCCCGCCGGCACTGTCATGATCCGTTGGTGCCCGGAGATGAAGTACTGTGACGTCCGCTCCTCACCGGCCGCGATGATGGGCTTCTTCCCTCCTGGGAGCAACTATCAGGGGATGACGGTCTCCCCCGTCCTGCCCGCCCGGGACTTTCTGATCAACGTCGTCTTCCCCTGGGCCCACCCGCGAGCCGCCGGCGCGGAGACAGTAGCCCACGAGGATCAGCCCCTTCTCGTGCAGCGCTACAAGGAACGGACAGCTGCCCTGGGCGTGCAGACCGGGGGCTTTCAGTACGACGGTGCCACGGTGACCTTTCGCTACACGGAGGAGGGACGGGCGTACGAGGAGAAGGCCCAGGTGGTCATCGAGAACATGGGCCTCATGGCCGGAGGCATGTGGAGCAACAAGGACACCCTGCTCATCCGTGCCCCGCTCGGCGAGCTGCCGACCTGGGAACCCATCCTCCGCCACATCCAGGAATCGGTGCAGATCGATCCTCGCTGGCTTGCCAGGGAGATCGTGAGCCAGGAGTTCCTCTCCCGCTCCTTCCACACTGCCCAGCAGGCCAGCATCGCCCGCGACCGCCGCATGCTGGAGATCCAGCACCAGATCCAGGCCATCGACCGGGAGATCACCCGGCACCGCGTGGAGACGAACGCGGAGATCATGAACGACAACTACCTCACCCTTATGGACCTGGAGGAATACGTCAACCCCTACACCAATGAGCCGGAGGTCGGCTCCAATCAGTGGCACCACCGCTGGGTCAGCGAGGATGGCGCTGAGTTCTACACCGACATGGAGGAGGATGACCCGAACATATCGGGGCTGTTGAACCGCACCGACTGGCGGAGAACGCCCCTCCGGCCGCGTCGACCGCTCTAGTGGGGTGTGACCCCGGCCCGTTTGTTGCCGCGAGACCCGGCCTTGACAAACGGACCTGTCTGGCGTATTCTCGTGCTGTGGGGAGCTCGCAGCCGATCTCCTTGAGCGTCACTGAGCGTGCTGTCTGTCCGCATTGGCCGCGGAGCCACAGGCATGCCGGCCGGTATGCGGCTGCAGTCGTCGCCGACGGCTCCCGCGCCTGGCACCGCTAGCCCGACGCACGCGGTCTGGTCGAACACGCGGACCTATCGGCCGGTACGGGTCTTGCGATCGCCGAGGGTAGAACAAGCCGCCTGCAGCCACACACCATCCGTCGCCGACAGACGACCTGACAGGAAGGTCTGCCCGGGCAAACCGCGAAGAGGCAGGAGACAAGGTGTACGCCCTGTGAACACGAGTCAACGACGCTGTCGTCCGCGGCCTTCCGCCGCGCGCAACCATCCGGGTCCCAACACCTATGCCCCCTAGACTGCTTATCCTGGGCCTTCAAGCGGTAACCATGTACCTTCTGGTGCTTGGTGCCCACTCACTGCGCCACCGCTTCGGGCCGGTGCACTTCTACGCCCTTCTCGGCGGCATCACGGCCATCATGTCCTGGGTGACCGACGCGGGACTGGCCGTCTCGGTCGGCGGCATCACTTTCGTGCTGGGCTCGTCCGTCTTCTATACTTCGCTCTTGCTGGGCGTCTTCGTCATCTACGTCTTCGATGGGCCCGGTCCCGCGCGAGCAGCCATCTCAACGGTCATGGGCGTATCCATCCTCACCCCCGTCGTCGCTGCGGTCCTTCACGTCCAGATGGGCCTCGCCGAGGGGGCCGCGACCGCGCCCATCCCGCGGCCCGACCTGCGCATCAACACCGCCTCCGTCATCACGACCTTTGTCGATCTCATCTTCCTCGGTGTTGCCTGGGAGATCCTGGGCAAACCACGCCTTAACCTCGGGCTCTGGTTCCGCACATGGCTGACGCTGCTCAGCGTGATGTGGCTCGACGTCTTCCTCTTCGCTACGGGGGCCTTCGCTGGCACGCCGGCTTTCGCGAGCATCGCCACAGGGACCCTGGTCAGCCGCTTCATCATCTCCCTCTTCGCGCTCCCCTTCCTCTATGGGTACCTTACCTGGCAAATGGGCACGAAGCCCACTGCCTTCGAGGACCGCCCGGTCCTCACCATCCTCCGCCGCGTCGAGCAAGTCGAGGCTGAGCTGACGTCAGCTCAACGCGAGATCGAGCGGCGGAAACGCGCCGAGGCCGCCCTGCGGGAGAGCAAGGTCATGCTCAGTGCCACGGGCAAGATGGCTAAGGTGGGAGGATGGCGCCTCGATCCAGCGACCAGGGAGCTCCGTTGGTCGGAGCAGACCTGGCGCATCTACGAGCTCCCTCTTGCCCGGACCCCCACCGTACGGGAAGCCCTCGACTTCTATCATTCGGAGGACCGTGCGGTTCTGGTCGCCTCCCTGGAGCGGGCCATCTCCTGCGGCGAGCCCTACGACCTGGAGCTTCGTCTCACCACGGCGCAGGGGAACGAGCGCTGGATCCGCACGGTCTGCCGGCCCACCGTTGTCGCAGGCGAGACGGTGGAGCTTCAGGGGACCATCCAGGACATCACCGAGTGGAAGGCTATGGAGGAACAGCTGCGTCAACAGGATCGCCTGGCTGCCCTGGGTCAGATGGCCGCCGGCATCGCCCACGACTTCCGCAACCGATTGAACGTCGTCATCCTCAACAGCCAGATGGCGATCCGCAGCTCATCCCTCCCACCGGCCATTAACGACAAGTTCGAGATTATCCTCGACGAGTCGAAGGGTATGGCCGACCTGGTGCAGCGCATCCTCGACTTCGGGAGCCGTGCGATGATGACCCCCGAACCTGTCGACCTGGTCGAGCTTGCCTCCCACGTCCTGGATGAGTACCGACCGGAGCTGCCCCCCAACGTCCGCGCCAGCCTCGAGGTGGAGCCCGACGACCATGCAGTCAAGGACTACACCGTCGAAGTCGACCGAGGAAGGCTTCGCCAGGCTCTTTCGAACGTGATCCAGAACGCGCTGGACGCTATGCCCGGCGGGGGCGTCCTGCAGGTGCGCCTCTCCCGGGTGACCGAACCTCAGGGCGACCTTTCGCCGCCGGCAGAGGTGAGGCCCGGCACATGGATCTGCGTCTCCATGTCAGACACCGGGACCGGCATGACGGAGGCCGTGCAGGAGCATCTCTTCGAGCCGTTCTTCACGACGAAGGACATCGGCCGAGGCACCGGTCTGGGCCTGGCGCAAGTCTACGGGATCGTCCGTCAGCACGACGGTATCATAGGCGTCGACACGGCCCCGGGCGAGGGCACCACGGTCCATATCCACCTTCCCGTCTGGGATGGCGGTCGCGGGGGCGAGGTCCCCGCTGAACCGGAGAGCCTTGGGCGAGCGGGTACCATCCTGCTGGTCGACCCCGACGACGCCTCGAGGAGGAAGACGGAGCAGTTCCTCCAGTCCCTGGGCTATGACGTCATTCCAGCCCGGGCCGGAGAACAGGCTCTCGCGCTGAGTTCGCGACCTCGCTGGTCGACGGCCCCCCGCCGGCGCGTGGACGTGCTGGTCGCCCGCTGGAACCGATCCAGATACAGCGGGCCTGAGCTGGTGCAAGAGCTGATGGACCAGGAGCCCTTCTTGCGAGCCATCTTGATCGCTGATCCAGACATCCCCGACCAGGAGATTGCGCAGATGGAGCACTCAGACGTCATCGACGTCACTCGCGGGCCGCTCGACGACGAGACCCTGAAGGAGCTCCTATCGGGAGCCCTGCAGACGCGTGGTCTGGACCGCCCCGACCCGGCGGCCCCTGTCAGCGGGGTTGAGAACCATGCACCGTGATACCGGCCCAACCGGGCCCCGGGTCCGCGCAGACTGGGACGAGGAGACCACCCACGAGACCCGCTGCGGAATACCATCCTGAGGTCGTCTTGAAATCGTTCTGAAGCGCTCCTCAGACCGTCCCAAGCCCATCCTGCAGAACCGACTGCGAGGAGGAACCATGGACTTAGTAAGCGGCGACGTCCTCCACAAGGACGCGGGCACCGTCCACAGCCTGGACGACATTCTTCTCAACGACTTACCCCCGATCTCCGCCGTCCTCGGGGCCGTCTACCTCCTCCTCGCCGTCGGTCACCCTCTCTTCCTGCAGCCTTCCAGCGCCTCCGTCTTGGTCCCGGCAGCCGCAGTCAGTGCGCTACTGCTCTTCATCATCGCCGCCCTGGCGCAGCGCCGCGTCGTCCATCCACATCACGCCCACGCGGCTGCCACGGCCATCGCGTCCATCGTGCTCATGAACGGGCTGCTGCAGATCGTGGTGACTGGAGAGCTGCGGCAGACGACCAGCCTTCTCCTTCTCATCGTCGGGGCCGGCTCCTTGTTCCTCTCGACCCCCTGGTTAGGCATCGTGATCGTCTCAACCGTGGTCACATGGGGCTTCGTGGTCCTCGCCCACCCCTCTCCGGACCTGGGCGCATCGACCGGCGTCCTCCATTTCGGCGTGATGCTCCTGGCAGCCACGGCACTCGCCTTGCTCGCTCACGCCGTGAGGAAACGCAGCTTGGCCAGGATCCGTAGCCTACGACGCCGGGATCAGGAGCAGAAGGAGGCCTTGGAGACAGCCCTGCGTGAGGCCCGGGACAGTCAGGATCAGTACCGCGACCTCCTGCAGAGCGCCAACGACTTGGTCCAGAGCGTGGCGCCTGACGGGAGCATCCTCTATGTCAACCAGGCTTGGCACAAGACCCTGGGCTACACCCACGACGAACTCGGCGATCTGTCCATCTTCGACGTCATTCATCCCCGTTTCCGTGACCACTGCCAGGCTGTCCTCCGGCGCTTGACCGAGGAGCGGTCTTCGGAGCGGTTGCGGACGACGTTCGTGACCAAGCGCGGTGAGGAGATCATTGTCGAGGGTCACGTCAACTGCCGGTACGACGACGGTCGGCCCGTCTCCACCCGGGGCATCTTTCGCGACGTCACCGAACAAGTCGAGGCGGAAGGCACCCTCCAACGTCAAAACCGCCAGCTTGAGGCACGCAACGCCGTCGCTCAGGCTCTGGCCGGTTCGAGGGACCTGCATGCACTCCTCACCCAGGCTTTGGCCGGCGCCATGGAGGCTCTTGGCTTCGCAGCGGGCGTCATCTCCCTCGTGGACGCGGATACGGAGGCTCTCCGACTCTTCAGCCACAGCGGGCTGCCCGACCCTCTCACTGAATCCCTGGAGACGTGTGGCCTGGATGGCACCTTGTGCGATCTCGTCTACCGTGGCCGCGAGCCCGTCCATCTGGAGGACCTCAGTCGGGACGCTCCTGTGGACGCCACTGGGCTCACTGAGCTCGGGCTCCAGGCCTTCGCGGGCGCCCCCATCGTCCACCAGGGTCGAGTGCTGGGCACGTTCTGTCTCTTCCATCGTTCGCCCCGCGTCCTCACCGAGGGCGACCACACGCTCCTTCTTGCCATCGGTCAGCAAATCGGCGTGGCGGTCGAGAACGCAGGGCTCTTCGATGAGGCACGCCGCCGCCGCCTCTATCTGGAGGCCGTGCTCTCCGCAGCCTATGACGCCGTCGTCACGCTAGATGCCGAGCATCAGATCGTCGAGTGGAACGCTGGTGCCGAGCGGCTCTTCGGCTATACCAGCAACGAGGTTGTGGGGAGGAACATCGATCCTCTGATCACGACGGAGGAAGTCTACGACCAAGCGACGGGCCTCACCAGCACCGTGATGAGCGGCGGCAGCGTCCCACCGATCGAGGCCATCCGCTACCGGAAGGACGGCACACCGATCCACGTCTTGATCGCCGGCTCCCCAATCCTGATCGGCGGGGAATTCGCCGGGGCTGTCGCCATCTACACCGACATCCACGAGCTGAAGGAAGCACAGGAATCCCTTCGCGAGTACGCGGCAGAGCTCGAGGAGCGGAATGAGGAGCTCGACGCTTTCGCTCACACGGTCGCCCATGACCTCAAGAACCCCCTCCAGAACCTGGTAGGCTACGCCGACTTCCTCGCCGACGAATACGAGGGTCTCCCCGCCGACATCAGACAGGAGGCTCTCATCACCATCGTCGAGGCCGCCGACCGTATGCACAACATTATCGGGGAGCTCCTCCTCCTCTCGGAGGTGCGCCGAGGGGATGTCGCTCCACAGCGCCTCGACATGGCCGACATCGTCGCCTCCGCGCAAACCCGCCTCGGCTACCTGATAAGCCAGTACGAGGCCGAGATCGTCACCCCCGATGCGTGGCCGACAGCCCTCGGACACCCAGCGTGGATCGAGGAGGTATGGGCCAACTACCTGAGCAATGCTGTGAAGTACGGCGGCGATCCTGCCAGCGGACTGCCGCCCCGGGTCGAGGTGGGTGCCACGATTCTCGAGGACGGGACCGTCCGGTTCTGGGTGCGCGATAACGGCCCGGGGCTGACCCCGGAGGAGCAAGCCCGCCTCTTCACACCCTTCACGCGCCTCCACCAGGTGAAAGCCCTCGGGCACGGCCTGGGCCTCTCCATCGTTCAGCGCATTATGGACAAGCTTGGAGGCGGTGTCGGCATTGAGAGCGAACCGGGCGCAGGAAGCACCTTCTACTTCAGCCTGCCGCAGGCCTAGAAACGGGCTGCGGGGGAAGCCGCCAGACCAACGCGACCACCTCCCCGGCCCCTCACGTTCCCGAGCTATCACCGGAGATCACCAGATCCCGAGTCAGGTCCCAGAACCGCACTCAGCGAAACACCCGTTCCCGAGGCATCGCCACATCCCGACTCAACCCTCAGAACCGCACTCAGCGAAACACCCGTTCCCGAGGCATCGCCACATCCCGAGTCAATCCTCAGAACCGCACTCAGCGAAACACGCGTTCCCGAGGCATTGCCAGATCCCGAGTCAGGCCCCAGAACCGCACCAACCCAAACACGCGTTCCCAAGGCATCGCCAGATCCCGACTCAACCCCCAGAACCGCACCAATCCAAACACCCGTTCCCGAGGCATTGCCAGATCCCGAGTCAACCCTCAGAACCGCACTCAGCGAAACACCCGTTCCCGAGGGATCGCTAGATCCCGAGTCAGCCCCCAGAAGCGCACCAATCCAAACACCCGTTCCCGAGGC
>CAZIWL010000092.1:11757-17494 GCA_964542755.1 uncultured Anaerolineales bacterium | reverse complement strand
CGGTTCGGTCCCCACCGAGAACCCTACCCCGACGTCCACGGTGCAGCCAACGGAGGAAGCGTCGCCCGTCTCCCTGGTCATGGGCTCCTGGCGCCCGGACGACGTGGAGCAGATGAATCGCATCCTGGATCGCTTCCACGACGCGTACCCAAGCATCACCATCCAGTTCGAGTCCACCAATCCACCGGACTATGATGCAGCGCTTGAAGCACAGCTTGAATCGGGTTCCGCCCCCGATCTCTTCTACGCCCGCTCCTACGCCACATCACGACTGCTGTATGAGGAGGGGTACATCGCCGCACTTGACGACCTGCCCGGCCTGGAGGCCTCCTTCGCGCCCGACATGCTCAGCGCCTGGACCACGGACGACGGTATGCCCTACGCTGTGCCCTTCATCGCCACGTCCCACGGTGTCTACTACAATCAAGAGGTTTTCGAATCCCTCGGCCTGAGCCCACCCGAAACCTGGGAGGAGCTGCTCACCACCGCGCGGGCCATCAAGGACGAGGGCATCGTCCCCTTTGCTAACACCTCGGGCGACCCCTGGACCGTCGCGGAGCTGGTCTTCATGAATTTGGCGCCCAGCTTCATCGAGGGTCGGGAGGGGCGAATGGCCTACCTGAACGGAGAGAGATGCTTTGATGATCCAGCGATGACCGACGCGTTCGAAGCCGTCGGGGAGTTGGCACCTTTCCTGCCCCAGAACCACGATCTCCTGACCTACGCGGACAGCCGACAGCTCTTCGCCCAGGGGCAGGCCGCCATGTTCCTCAGCGGATCGTGGGACATCGCCTTCTTCGATGCCTCGGCCCTTGACTTCGCCTGGAGCGTCTTCGCCATCCCGGCACCGGAGGGCAAGGACGGCCACGTCACGTTCCACCCCGACGCCGGCGTGGCCCTCAACGCTGCCTCGGCCCACCCGGAGGCCGCGCGGACGTTCCTATCCTGGATGACGACCCAGGACTGCGCCGCGGCGCTGGCCAACGAGCTGCCGGGCTTCTTCCCCATGCATCAGGATACGCCCCCCATCGAGAATGAGCACGCGCGCACCTTCCTCTCCCTCAACCAGGGGCGCGGCACCGATGCCCGCCTCGCCTGGGAGAAGCTGCGTGCCGGCACCCCCGACGGCTACGTCCTTATGCAGGAGGGAGCGGTTGACGTCATCCAGGGCGACGGCACCGCGGAGGAGGCGGCTCACGCGCTGCAGGAAGGCCTCGCCGAGTGGTACGCCCCGGCCCAGACGTGTGGAGAGTAGCGTGAGGCACGCCGTACTTCGGCCCGCCCCGGCCTCCCCGTCCAACTTCTTTCGCATCTCGCAGGAGTAGTCTATGTTCAGAACCACCGAAGGAAGGGCGACCCTAACCTTCGCCTACGCCGTAGCTGTGCTCCTCGTCGCAGGCGTCGGCATCCTGGCGGCCTTCCGCCTCAATCTGATCAACGAGGCGACAGACCGACTCGTCGACGACCTGGGCTCGGACGTCATGCTCTCCAACGACATCGTCAACCAGGTCCTGCTTACCCGCTACTACGCAAACCGCTACGTCAACAGCCAGAATCAGAGCGATCTCGATCGGTTCCACGCGGCTTTCTCAGGACTGGAGATTATGCTGCAGCAAGCCAGAGGACAGATCACCCATCCGGAGCGAGTGGCCATGCTCGACCGCATCGATCCGGCTGTGGAAAGCTATGGCGACGCGTTCGGCCAGGTAGCCGACCTGATTCGCCGCCGGCAGCGCACGCAGTCCGAGGTCCTCGACGTCGAGGGCGTCCAGGCGGACGATGAGATCACCGCGCTCCGAATGCACGTCGTGACTCTGGACGACCCAAAGGCGTTCCTGGCCGTCAGCAACGCGCGGAACGCCTTCCAATCGATGCGGCTGAACAACGCCCGCTACGTCGATACAGGTAACGAGCGCTACACCGTCCTCTTTGAGGCGGCGGAGCAGCAGGCCCGCGGCGCGCTCTCCACCCTCCAGGAAATCCTCTCCACCCCCTCCCAGCGGGAGAACGCCGCCCAGGCACGAATCGCGGTGCAGGGGTATTGGAAAGGCTTCCAGACCATCCGGCGGGACTACGTGGAGATCCAGAGGATCCTGGACACAGAGCTCGACACGCTGGAGCCCGAGATCGCCAGCGCCGCCTCGGAGATCGTGAGCAGCGTCGAGCGGTCCTTCGCCCAGGAGAACGCGCTTACGGAACGTCTCATCTTCCAGACCCGTTGGGTCTTGATGCTCACGACGGGGATGGCCGCCCTCGCCTCCGTGGGGCTGGGTGTCGTCTTCTCGCGGCGCATGGCCGAGCGGGAGCGCTCCGAGCGCGCCCTGAGGCAGGCCCGGGACCAGCTCGAGGTGCGCGTGAAGGAACGCACGGCGGACCTGGAGCAGGCAAATGAGGAGATCAAGCAGTTCGCCTACATCGTGTCCCACGACTTGCGTGCGCCCCTCGTCAACTTGAAGGGCTTCTCCGCCGAGCTTCGCTTCGCCCTGGACGAGATCCAGTCCGTGATGGGCGACGCGAGGCCCCATCTGAACGATGAGCAGCAGCAGCGGCTCGAGTATGCACTCGACGAGGACGTGCCAGAGGCCCTCTCCTTCATCGAGTCGTCCGTCACCCGCATGGATGCGTTCATCCACGCCGTGCTCCGTCTCTCCCGCCTAGGACGCCGTGAGCTTGATCCAGAGCCCGTGGACGTGGAGGCCCTGGTCCAAAACGCGTTGGAGAGCCTGGCCCACCAGATCGAGGAGCACGACGTGGAGGTCCACGTCGGATCACTGCCCGTTGTCGTGGCCGACCGTACGTCGATGGAGCAGATCATGGGGAACCTCCTCGACAACGCCCTCAAGTACCTCCGTACGGACGTCGCAGGCGAGCTCGAGATCACGGCCGAGGAGGATGAGGAGAGG
Organism: uncultured Anaerolineales bacterium; assembly: GCA_964542755.1. GTDB lineage: Bacteria > Chloroflexota > Anaerolineae > B4-G1 > B4-G1 > SKLM01. Next base: position 14,591 of record CAZIWL010000092.1, on the reverse strand, counting down.
ATCACCTTCCACGTCCGCGACAACGGACGCGGCATCTCCGAGGACGACCTGCCCAAGGTCTTCGCGCCCTTCCGGCGGGCCGGGCGCCAGGACGCGCCGGGCGAGGGCATGGGCCTGCCCTACGTGCAGACCCTGGTCCGGCGCCACGGCGGCCGCATTTGGTGCGAGTCAGAGCTAGGAGAGGGCACCACGTTCACGTTTACCATCTCGAAACACCTGAATGGCGAAAGCGAAGTAGAGGAAGAAGGAGGCATCCTTGGCTGAACCGCGCGAAGTGTCGATACTCCTGGTAGAGGACGATCCCGGGCACGCCCGGTTGATCGAGAAGAACCTGCGCCGCTCCGGCATCACCAACAAGCTGGTCACCGCCGGCGATGGTCAGCTGGCACTCGACTATTTGCACGGCGCGGGCGATTTCGCCGGGAACAAGGCCGCATCACCGCTCCTCGTGCTCCTCGATCTCAACCTGCCCGTCCTCAATGGCTATCAGGTCCTTGAGCGCATGAAGGCCGATGAGCGCCTCAAGCGCATCCCGGTCATTATCCTGACCACCACGGACGATACCCGCGAGGTAGAGCGCTGCTACGACCTCGGCTGCAACGTCTACATCACGAAGCCCGTGGACTACCACGATTTCTCCGACGCCATCCGCAAGATCGGTCTCTTCTTGTCCGTCGTGACCATCCCGAACGGCGAATGAACGAGAACGGCGGGCGCACAGCCACACGCATCCTCTGCATGGAGGACGACGCCGGCATTGGCCGACTGCTCGAGAAGAAGCTCGAGCGCGCCGGGTACGCCGTCGATCTCGCCGCCGATGGAGGCGAGGGCCTGGACCTCTATGACGAGGATCGCCACGAGGTGGTGATCCTCGATCAGCAGATGCCCGTCCACACCGGCCTGGACGTGATCAAGCACCTGGCTCGCCGCGGCCCCCTCCCGCCCATCATCATGATCACCGGTGCAGGCAGCGAGCGCACCGCAGTCGAGGCTATGAAGCTCGGCGCCGGCGACTATGTGATCAAGGACGTCGACGGGCGGTTCCTCAGCCTCCTTCCTACCATCATCGAGCGGCTGCTCCGGCAGCGGCGGCTCGCGGAGGAGAAGGAGCAAGCCGAACAGGCCATCCGCCGATATGCGGCGGAGCTCGAGGTACGCAACCGCGAGATCGACGCCTTCGCCCACACGGTGGCCCATGACCTGAAGAACCCCCTGCACTTGATCAGCGGCTATGCGTATCTCCTGGAAGCGGACTACGCCTCGAAGCTCGACGAGGTGGGGCGCGAGTGCCTCCACGCCGTCACCCAGTCCGTCGACAAGATGGCCGGCATCATCGATGCACTGCTCCTCCTCTCCTCCGTCCAGCGTGAGGAGGTCGAGCTGGTGCCCGTCGATACGGCCCCCCTTGTCCATTCGGCCCTGGACCGTCTCCGCCACCCGATCAAGAAGACCGCTGCTGAGATCACCATGCCCGACGAATGGCCGGCGTGCAGAGGATACGGCCCCTGGATCGAGGAGGTATGGGTCAATTACATCAGCAACGCCGTGAAGTACGGCGGCCGCCCCAACGGGGGTCCGCCGCCGCGCGTTGAGCTCGGATACGACGTGGGCGACGATCAGATCCACTTCTGGGTGCGCGACAACGGCCGCGGCCTGACGGAGGAGGAGCAGGGCAAGCTCTTCCGCGAGTTCACGCGGCTGGAGGGTGCCAGCGCCGATGGGCACGGCCTGGGACTGAGCATCGTGCGCCGGATCGTCAACAAGCTGGGCGGCGACGTCGGTGTCGAGAGCGCCGAGGGCCAGGGCAGCGCATTCAGCTTCACGCTGCCCGTGGTGGCTCCGGACGGTGGACCGTGCGAGGAGACTGCCGAGGGGGACTAGGACACGGATTCACACAGATCACCACCGATCTGCGCGGATCCGTCGTGATCTGTTGTGATCTATTGTGATCGGTGCGAATCTGTGTCCCGTTTATCTTCTGTCCGCGTTGTAGACGACCTCCTCGGCGTGGAACACGGCCCAGGGCGTACCCTCGTCGAACCACGTCACCTCCGCTTGGGTCACACTCAACTCCCCGTTCAGCTGGCCCCACGCGGTCACCTCGTTGATCCACAGTACCTTCTCGGCGCTGTCCTCGCCCTTGTAGCGCATCGACTCGAAGAAGCGGAGCATCCCCGTCGCTGGATCGAAGCGCGCCAACAGGGTCTGCTCGCCCTCCCCCCAGGGCACCGTCAGCAAGGCCGTCTCGTCGTCGACGGGGGTCCATTCAGTCCGCGGATCCGTCACCCAGACCGCCGGGTACCAGATCGCCTCGGCCCACAGCGCCAGGTTCGCGCCCTGGTCCACCTTCGGCCCCTCGCTCACCCCAACCGGTAGCTCGAGGCGGGCGCGGCCCTCAGCGTAGATCTCTTTCACCCGCATCAGGGGCAACCCGAAGATCGTCGTCACAATGTCGTGGCGGTATCCCGCGCCGGCCTTGTGGGTGAAACGCCAGCGTGCCGGGAACGTGATGCCGGGGAACGTGTTCCCTATGATCCGCAGCCGCCCTCGCCCGCTGATCACGGCGGACTCGACCACAGGGACCTGGTCCCCATACAGCTCACGATAGAATCGTTCAACGGGCGCCGGCAGGTCCTCACGCAGCGGGACCGTCTCCGGCGTCCCTCCAGTGCGCTCCAGCGCCGAGAAGGGCCGCGGTGTGATCTGCAGCCCGATCCAACCCAGGCCCACGATGCCAGCGACGACGGCTAAGACGATCAACACAGTGCTCATCACTCTCCTCACAATCACTTAACTCCTCTACTATACGAAAACCCAGTCTCAGGCCCAGCCCC
>CAZIWL010000092.1:7617-11657 GCA_964542755.1 uncultured Anaerolineales bacterium | reverse complement strand
CCCCCTTCGTGTCCTTCTTGCTCTTCGTGCCCTTTGTGGGTTCTCCGAGCCCTGTTCTCGCCGGTGGCGACACCTCGCCTAGCCCAGCCCCGCGCCACCTGCCTCTTCACGCGACAGTCCGCGCGGTCCATACACCGCAACCACCGCGACCACCATGAGCCACAGCAGCCCCACGCCCAGCCAGAGCGGGCGCGTGGCGGGGTACGCCGCCGTCGGAAGGATGGGCAGGACACCCAGCGTCGTGTTGCTCGCCGCGTGGAAGAGGTGGGGCATCAGCAGACTCCCCCGGGTGTTGTTCCACATCCAGGTGTAGAGCACGGAGAAGCCCGTGGTCTGGAGCAGGAAGAGCGACACCGGGATGTGCTGATGGAAGTTCCCCGCCATCCAGAAGAGCGGCAGGTGCCAGATCCCCCAGACGAGCCCAAGGATCAGGCTCGCCCCCAGGGCGCCGAATCGATCTTGCAGCCGCGGCAGTGCGTAGCCCCGCCAGCCGATCTCTTCCCCGACCACACTGGTGAAAAGCACGTAGAGAACCACCGGAATGACCAGATAGAGCTGCGCCGGGTCGTTGAACTCGCCGGCCTTCCCGCCCAGCAGCACGTGAAGCCGGATGGCGGCCAGGGCAACCACGGCCGTGCTGAAGAAGCTGAAGAGGTACCAGAAAACACTGACGCGCCAGATGAGCACCTTCTCCCCGAGGTCGCGCAGCCCGGCTCGCCCCTCCCGCGCGGCCGTGAGGGCGAGTGCGACAATGGCCGGTCCGAACGTCCCCAGTCTATAGACCGGATGCTCGATCTGCAAGAGCGCCAAAGGCATCCAGACCGCCCAGGAGAGCGCGAACGTCAGGCCAAAGAAGATCCACGGTCCCCACCGCGTCGACTTGTCATCTGTCACGTTTCGGTTCACCTCCCCATCCGAGACAACGGATTCATCAACCGTACCTCGAACAGACGAATGGCACGATTGCAGAGCCGGCAAACCGGTCGCCGGGCTCCATACCGGGCGCAATGCGTCGGATATGGGGCCGGGTGACCGGCTGACCCCGCCTCCGTGGGCAGGCGCCTAAACCCAGCCAACAAGATGCCTTCACGTCCTTCGTGCCCTTTGTGTCCTTCGTGGTCACGACCGCCCCCATTCCGCGATATGCAGCGCTGCTCCCAGAACCACGTCCCGCTGTCCGTCAGGCACGCAGCCAGCCGTGCCGGACTTTGCCCTCTTCCATCCGCCCCTCCAGGCGCACGCGCCCAGCCTCGGTCACGTTCAGCGGGTCGCCGTCGACCAGCCAGCCCCGCTCGACAAGGCTGTCGAAGGCGCGCTGGAGCGCCTCGTCCGACAACGGAGAGCGATCCAAGCCCAGCGCCCGCAGCATCGGATGATCGCTGAAATCCAGCGCCCGGCGGGTCTCGGCGAGCACCTCGCACCGCGTCTCCAGTTTCTGCACCGCCACCAGATGGAGCATCCAGTCGCGGAGCTGGCCCTGGCGGAACTGCTCGTACCAGCCCGCCATCCCCATCTCGTAGCGGGACAGGTCCACCCCTTCGTCGCCCATCGAGCGTACCGTCTCGATCGTCAGCTCGACGGCACTCTTCAGGATCAGGACGGCGACCGCCAGCCCGACCACCGTGTCCAGCAGTGGGAAATCCACCTGAGCGGCGATCAGCCCGGCCGTGACGCTAACCGCCACGATGACGTGGTTCCGGGAGTCCACGGACTGGGTGATTAGGGCGACGCTCCCGCTGCGCAAACCCACGAACCGCTGGTAGAGATAGAGCCCCCAACAGACCAGGGCGGAGACAATCGTCGCGGTGAAGGTGAACGCGTCCACGTCAGGCTCGGAGGGCACGAAGAAGCGCCGCACGGCCTCGTAAAACGTGAAACTGCCGGTGCCCAGCATGAGCACCACCAGCGCCGCGTTCACAGCTCGCTCTCGGTCGAAACGGAGCCCCAGGTAGACGAGCACGCTGGACAGCCCGTCCAACAACGTGTCCGTGGCGTCGTTGAGCAGCCCCACGCTGCCGGAAAGGAGGGCCGCGGGGAGCTTCAGCGCCGCCAGCGCGAGATGAACGGCGAGGCCCACCTGAGAGACCGTCTCGGGCCTGGCCAGTCGGCGCAGCATCGTTCCTGTCTGGCGCATGTCAGCGATGGGCTTCCGGCCCTCCTCCCGCCCGACGGAGGTGAGGGCATACCGATCACCCTCCCGGGCCACCCAGCCCCGCACAATGAGGGCATCCACGTTCTCCTCGATCCGTTCAGCCATCTTCCCGTGCCGCTTCTCCATCCGCCTGGTGATCCGGAAGAGGCCGAGCAGCCGGCTGTAGCTGTAGAAGTGGTCGACTATCTCCGGGAGCGTCCGCGGGCCGTCCCACAACGCGGCAGCAATCTCCCAGCTCTGACCCCACTCTTTCAGCCTGGGTCGCTCCTCAGGTTGCTCTGACATGATCGCTTTCTTCCTTCCAGTTGCCAAGACCTGACAGGTCTGCCAAGGCCCCCGTCATCCCGCAGCCCTCGTCCCGCCGCTCCGCCTCGCCATGCACAAGAGCTTGACAAGACCTGTCAGGTCTCAGGCCGCCCCAAATACGCTTCGCTCTCTAGCCCGTCTCCCGACCCGCGCGCAACCACACAAAGCTCATACCCACCAGGGCCCCGAGAAAGAGCACGCCGCTCAGAATGGAGCCGAAGCTGAGCACATCGCTGGCGCTGGCGATGCCGATGATGCCGACCCAACTTGCCACGCCGCTGGCAGTCAGCAGCGCCCCCGTCGCGCGGAGCGCGCCGTCCCTCCGCGGCAAGAGAATCCCGAAGATGATGGACGGGATGCCCAGCACCGCGTAGCCCAGGTTGTTCAACACGTTGACCATCGAGGCCGGCCAGGCCTGCACCATCTGGGCCAGCATCGGATCGACCCCCGGGCGTAGAGCCACCAGCCGCGGCACGATCGTGATCTGCGAGACGTAGACGAAGAGGTTCAGCAGCCCATAGATCGGCACGAACGCGCTTGCCATGGCGGACCAGAGCCTGTCCTCAGGCCAGCATACGACCGTGAGACCCGCGAAGAGCATCGTCGCGCTGACGGTGATCAGCGCCGCGTTGATGTACGTCACGTAGTGCAGCGAGCCGAGCGATGCCACGGACGCCAGCGCCTGCTCACGGCTCTCGATAGCGCCCTCCGTAGCTGTGGTCGCCACGAACAACGCCAACCAGATGACAGTCACCACCAGACATACCAGGGCGATCACGCCCATGGTTTTCTTCTCTTGGTTCATCGATCGTTCCTTTCTTTGTTGGTGTCATCATCGGGCTTCCCCGCACAGCGAGTCCTTGCCAGGGCTCTGCTCAGGCTGGACCGTTTGAGCCGTCGGTGCTTCATCAGACACCGCCAATCGGGCCCGTAGTCGTACATGAGCTGATAGTGATAATAGTTCACTTGCTCCAGGACCGCCAGGGCATACAGGCCGATTCCCACGGCGAGATTGAGCCTGGACTGAACAATCAGGCTTAACAGACCCATCATCACCAGAATGACGGGGAGCAGAGCGATGAGACCCCAGTTCACGACCCGCAGAACGCGGAAAAACCCCAGAAAACGACCCGCTATCCGGGTGCCCGTCTTGTGGGCTCGGAGTTTTAGCCACCAGTACGCCGCCCCCTGCCAGAGTAGCCAGGTGACCAGAGCCGTGCTGTAGACGGCGAAGACCCCAACGGGCTGCCTCAGGTAGGTCGCCCCCCACGCCAGGAGCACCGGAAAGAGAAAGCTGTCGAAAAGCTCGAAGGTCCAGAGGTAACGGAGACGCCTGGTGAGCTTCTTGTCGCGGTCTTTCACGTCGTCCATAGCGCCTCACATTGTACACCTGAGGAGACGGTGGTGCATCTGCCATCCGGTGAGGCGGAGGACTGGGCTATTGGGCAGTCGCGGGCCTGGTCAGATGACCAGGCCTGGCAGGGTCCACGCGCCCACATACCCTCGACGTGCTCTCGTGGTGCCCTCGTAGTGGCGGCTTCAGCGGCTCCGTCAGATCGCTCGTCCAAGGTCGCCCTCGCCC
>CAZIWL010000092.1:1819-7517 GCA_964542755.1 uncultured Anaerolineales bacterium | reverse complement strand
ATCGCTCTCCGGCGGCGTCAGATCCGGCAGTCCGTCCTCCACCGCCACCACCCGGCCGGCGCACGGTGCATAGACCGGCTCCCCGAAAATGGCATACCTGTCCAGGTCTTTGGGGAAGAGACCCCGGGCCCGGTTCCCTGCCGGAGACAGGGCCACCACGTCGAGGGCCCACATCTGGCCCCGCCACGCCCAAAGCTCGGGGTCGGCCACCTTCATGTGCGCATTCACGATGGGCTTGCTGCCTCCATGCGCCACGTGGAACCGGCCGCCGCGGAGGGGAAACGCCAGGCCCACCGGCTCGCCCGGCACTCGCGCCCCGCGCACCGCCGCCGCCACGGCCACGCCTGCGGCTGCGAGGAGGACCGCCGAAGCGCCCGCCGACACCCACTCCCAGCGACCGAGTTCCGTCCATAGCGGCCGCGAACGGGCCTTCGTGCCCGAGACGACCACGGCCACAGCGAAGAGTCCCCAGACCGCGAACCGCCCGTAGCGGGTTAGGAACGTCCAATCCACCAATCGGTCCATCGCCCAGAAGACGACACCGACCGCGGCTACCCGGAGCACCCAGATCCCAACGCAGGGTGCTGCCCCAAACCCAACCCACGCGATCAGCAGGGCAGGTACGAGAAGAAGCTGCACCAGCATCATCGTGGCGACAAACAGTTGTCCTCCGGCCATTCCCAACTCCTTTCCACGCCAATTGTCAATAGCACACCCTCGGACCAGGTGTTCAGTCCGCGCCGCTGACCGCCCCGGCGCGCCGTCCCTCACCACCGGGCTCTGAGCCCTGCGCCGGCAGCCCCAGCCGCTGCGACCTCTCCTGCGCGCTCCCGCGCGTCAAGGTCTCCGGGCCCCAGATAACCACCACTGCCGTCGTCGCCGCCACGACGAAGGCCAACTGGAAGAACCTCGCCCGCTGGGAGAGCTCGAAGACTTCACCGCTCACGTTCACCATGAAGTGCAGCAGCACGGCCGCCAGGGTGCTCCGGTTGGCGTTGTTGTAGACCCACGTATCCAGAATCGAGATTGGCAGCGTCGGCAGCATATACCACCAGAAGCTGGCCGTGGCGAAACCGATCTCATCGTGCTGGAAGGTACCGTCCACAAAGAAGAGCGGCAGGTGCCAAACGGCCCACGCCGCGCCGATGATCAGGCTGGTCGCGAGGGCGCTCCGGCGTGCCTGGAGCCCGTCAAGGGCGTAGCCACTCCATCCCAACTCCTCCGGCAGGGGCCCGAAGACGAACATGAACAACAAGTAGGGGATGATCGACAGCGGATTGGCCAGCAGGTCGGATGCCATCTTGAAAGCCGGCCACGCGCCGCCCGTCAGCCCATTCGCCAGGGTCGCCAGCCCGTTCATGACCGGGAAGAAGAGCATGGTGACCGCCAACCAGCGGGGACTGATGCGGCTGACGTCGAAGACCCTTCGAGCATAGTCCCGCTTCTGATGCCTGGTCCCCCCTCCCAGAATGAGGACTGCCTCGGAAAACGCCGGGCCCAGCCCTCCCAGCATCATCAAGAGAATGAGGGGGAAGGCCATCGGCTCGCCCTCCAACAGCGCCATCGGAACCCAGAAGAGCCATGAAAGGCCCAGGGCGAGGGCGAAGAAGGCCCACGGATTCAGGGCCTTCGCCTCATTCCGCATCTCGATCATCGTCCCACTCCTTCCCGCAGGGAAACGTGCTCCTGTCGTTGAACGCCGCCTGCTCGGCGGGTCCGCCGTATGGTGCTCCGTATCCGCGCCCCGAGGTCAAGCATGGCCCGAGGCGACAGCAAGGATCGACGCGCGGGCCTCGCCGGCTGCCCGTACGCACGCGACCGGACTTTCCTCAGCTTTCGGAAGTTCGCCGTGTAGTTGCGCCCCCGACCGAACTGCTGCACGAACCGGAAGCCAGCGTGTTCCGCCAGCGATCGGAGCCCCGAGGGTGTCAGCCGATCCGGATCGCCCGGCTGCTCCGTGTTGGAGAGCAGCCCACCGGGCTTGAGAACCCGATCGATCTCCCGCAGGCAAACGCCGGGCTCAGGGATCTCGCCCAGCACCGCGACCAAGAAGACCACGTCGAACGAGCCAGCGTAGAAGGGCAGCTGGGATCCGTCGGCCTGTCTCATCCGCACGTTTGCCACCTCCCCGTCCAGCCGTTCGCGCGCCCGCCGGAGCATGCCCAGCTGGAGATCCGTCAGGACCAACTCTCCTTCCGGCACCCGTCGTGCCACCTCGGCACTGAAGTACCCCGGCCCCGGCCCCAGCTCCAAGACGCGGTGCGTTGGAGCCAGGTGCAGCCGGTCGGCCAGCTCGGAGGGGCTGAGGACCAGCCGCCGCAGGGGCAGGGTCAGCGAGAAGGCCATCTCGTGCGGATGGACGCCGCGCCCGAAATAGCCCTTCATCACCTCACGCCAATGAGCGACTGACGCCCTCGACACGATCGGCCTTTCTCCCATCCCTGATAGGTCTACGACCCGCCGTCTCCTGACTCCCCGTTGTCGTCCCGCTCCAGCGACGCGCCAATGCCCAGCCCCAGCGCCAGGCCGACGCCGATGAGACTGAAGAAGACTGGATTGCCCGTGGCCAGGAACATCGTCATCCCGAAGGCCACGCCGATCATCATACCCCACATCATCCCCACGCCGGTGCGATTCACCTTGCGCTCATTCATCCTTGCCTCCCTCCAGATAGATCATGGGATCGTCTCCGATCCCGCGGTGACTACGGCCGAATGCCCATGTCGTCCAAGACGATGACCGCCGCGTCCGTGCGGTCGAAGACGAACCGTACAGCGGAAAGCGCGGCGGGATCGAACGCTCCATTCACCGCTGCGAAATCGGCGAGCGGCAGCTCCACGTGCTGAAGCACGACCTCGGCCTGAGGAAACGGCGACATGAAGGCCGCCTTGCCAAGCTGCGCCTCCGCCTGCGGCAGAAGGGGAGCGAAGTGGCTCAGCGGCAGCCGCGCCCGGGCGCCGGCGGCGTCGATCACCTCCACGGTCCAATCGATGGACGTCTCCTCTCGCGTCGATCCCCTGTTCTTCCCCTCTCGGGACGGGTCCTCCCCGGCGTCGGCCGCCGAGAGAACGAGCACGCTCTCCTCTGACAGATGGAGCCCTCTGTCAGGAAGCCTCACCTCATACCTACCGGCCGCGCCGATTCTGGCCCGGTCCCAGCCCACGTAGACGGTCTGGTTATCCATTGCCTCCCATTTGGCTGCCGCCGGCTGCTCGCGCCACAGCGTAAGATGCTCCCCGGAGAGCCGTCCTCCCGATGCCGTCGTCGACGTCAGGTCGACATCCTCCTCGAAGGTGGCGACCATGCGCGTCCCCGCATCCTGGTACTGGTGGACGTAGACCGAGTCCGGCAGCCACGCCGCGCCCCGCCGAGGGTCGCGAAAGAACGCCCGGTACCCGCGCTCTCCATGCAGAGCCTCCTCGAGGAAACACGAAACAGCCACCCGGGCCACCTTCCGCTGATCCTCGGCCGGCATCAACTGCTCCAGATTGAAGACGCGCATCACGGGCTCTGGCAGGTCCTTCCGCCCCCACCGCGTGTTGAACTGCCCGTGGTTCGCGCCGCCGATGTGGAGGGCGGCCTTGAAACCGTCGCTGCTCTCGGTGAAGCGCAGCCGTGAGTAGTGACCCTGCCCCTGGAAGGTGAAGACATCCATATCGTGAGCGCCGTGGAGAACGAGGTAGCTCACGTCCTCCATCACCAGGTCCTGGCCTGCGGGTCTGTAGCCCCCATCCACCGGTGCGAAGGCCACCACGGCCTGTATCCCAAAGCCGTAGTCGAAGCGGATGGAGCCGTCGTCCGGATAGGCCGGCAGCTCGTTGAAAACCGCCGCCGTCGCGACCGCCTCCCCGGCGCGCGAGTGTCCGATCAGCGCTACCCTCTGCAGATCGACCGATTGATAGAAGGGCGACTCTTCGTCCGCTTGCCACTGCCGCCAGACCTCCAGATGCTCCAGGATGAGCCAGGCGCGCAGGTCGTCCGGGCCCTTCAGTGCATTCAGCATGACCAGGTCCGCCAGCGGGGAGAGGTTGAGAAAGTTCTGATCAATCGACACAGCGATGAATCCGCGACTCGCCAACAGTTCACCGAGATAAGCGTACCCCGGATCGGAAACGTCCTCCATCGGATGCTGCCCGTGGACCATCACGACCAGCGGCAAGCGCCGAAATCCGCCAAGAAGGCTCTCGGGATACCAGACCGTGCCGTTAAGCGGCAGCCTATCCGGACCAAAGCCCCAGTACCACCTTCTCAAACCGCTCCACCCATCCACGAGTGCGGAGCCGTCAACAGGCTCGGTGAGCAGGTCTGCGTCGACGCCAAATGCCGGCCTCCGTCGATCCCCACCGCTACCGTAGTGAAGCTTTCCAACGGCGTACAGTCCCGACTGAGACGGATCGGGCAGGTCCAGGGGTTCGACCGTCGCCTCATCATCCTCCCAGCCGCCAGCGGCACTTTCCATCGGCGAGCCCGGATCGAGCAGCCACCATCCGCCACCAACCGCGCCCACAAGACCAACAATCAGAGCGGCGGCCAGAATGGACTGCCGGAGGTGTGTCGCCTTCCTCCACCCGCCCCGAGCGAGGACGAAGAGGCTCGATCCCAGCAGGGATGCGACGGCCAAGGTCGCCAGACCAACAACGATGACGCCGACAGGTACACTGAGAGCTATCAAGGCGAGGTACAGAAGAATCAAGACCCCGCTCGCGAGCGCCCATAGGTAGCCCGCGGGGATGCTGCCTATCAGTCGCAGCAAGAGGGCCAGCAGGCCACCGGCGAGGGCAAAGACGAGTCCAAGGAAGAGGAACCCGGCCGCGAGCCAGCTGACGGCAGCCTCTCCAAAGAACCCCCAGCCCATTGCCAGAAGCCAGGTGACCAAAACGACACCGGCCCCCCACGTGGCGCCCCGCCAGGCCCCCCGCCCGGGGCTCAATGGACTCTCCAGGCGCTTGAAGGAACAACCTACCCACTTCTTAAGGCCAGATGACGAGTTTGACTGATTGCCAGACACGATGCCGTTCGCCTCCAATTCGTAGATCACCCCCGCGTTCACCCGTCAGGCTACAACAGAGATCTCTCCGGCGCACCGCCCAACCGGGGAGACGCGGAGCTATGCACTTGGATAGTCGTGCGCCTGGTCAGGTGACCAGGTCGTCAGGGACACGCAATTCGCCTTCGCGTGCCGAGACGCCTCACGCAGCGACGTGACCGGCCACGACGAACCACTCTCGTCCGCGGCCACCTTCCTTCCCCCCGCGCTCCCCTCGGATTCGTGATCCGAGGGCCGCCGAAGGCGGAAGGGGTGCAATACAGTCCACGTTTCGCTTCTGCCTTCATCGGTCCTGGGGCTCTGGCGTGCCCCGATTGCCTCCTAGGTGGATGCCTTTCACTTACCACACGTAACTCCTCACCTAGTGCGCTTCTCCGGAGCGCCCGCGGATGGGGCTGCGGCCTTGGCATCCGCGGAGAGCGCGAAGAGGGCAACCACCCGAGACCAGGCTCCTCTCACATCGCACGTTTTCGAGAGATCACGAGATCCGGAGTCTGGCGTCAGCCACCTCTCGTCGCCGTTGAGGACCGCTGGATCTAGCGATCCAGCTAGAGCTTGGGTGGGGCAGCTCCCGTCGGATTCTTAGGCCATAGGCCCATCCGCGGAGAGCGCGAAGAGGGCAACCACCCGAGACCAGGCTCCTCTCACATC
>CAZIWL010000092.1:1451-1719 GCA_964542755.1 uncultured Anaerolineales bacterium | reverse complement strand
ACGTTTTCGAGAGATCACGAGATCCGGAGTCTGGCGTCAGCCACCTCTCGTCGCCATTTGGGCACCAGGATCCCGGGCCAGAAGGCCAGCGAGCCCTCCCGGGTGACTAGCGTGCCCGTGACCCGGACCCAGCCGGTGGCCCACTCGACCAGAAAGACCCCACCCATCAGCCACGCGCCCAGCGCGAGCCCAAACCCCACTCGCTCTTCCAAGCCAAACCTGACAGGTCTGGAGAGATCTCCGTCAACAGGAGACCCTCTTCCGCACC
>CAZIWL010000092.1:0-1351 GCA_964542755.1 uncultured Anaerolineales bacterium | reverse complement strand
CCAAACCTGACAGGTCTGGAGAGATCTCCGTCAACAGGAGACCCTCTTCCGCACCGTCACTCCTAGAACAACACAGAGCCTCAGCAGACCTGTCAGGTTTCTGTTTGCCTACTCGACCACCTTCAGCGTCACCTCTCCGACGCCGCCCTCGACGTTGAGCGTGATCATCGCCGCGGAGCCGTTGGCGGCGTCGCCATGCGCCTCGTTCACGTACGCCTCCCCGTCCCTCCTCAGGCCGACAGCGTCCACCTCGCCGAGGCCGCCGCTCACCGTCGCCCTCACGCCCACCTCCGCGGGAAGAAGCACCGTCGCCTCGCCCACGCCACCCTTGATGGTCACGTCGACGTCCCGCTCCCGGTCTCCTGTGAGGTCCAGCGTGAGGCCTCCCAGACCTGTCTTCACGTCCAGCTCCGAGACGTCCAGGCTGCTCACGTCAATATCGCTCTCCCCGGCACCCAGAGCCACGTCAAGCTTCATCGGCACATCGCCGGCCAGCCGGATGTCCCACTCGTACCGGTACGACTCCAGGCTCAACGTCTTCACCTCGGGCTGCTCGATCCACAGCTCACCCTTATCCCCGGCGACAACGTAGTCCATCGTCGGCCTCCAGGCAGGCACGTTGTAGACGAAATCCGCCGCTGCCAGAGTGTCAGCCCCGCCCCCCAGGGTTAGCCCGCCCGCTCCCATCCTCAAGTGGACATCAACCTCCTCGGCGCCACCTAGCTCAACCGTCTCGTGTTCCGCCCTCAACTTACCCGTCCTCCCTGTCCATAGACAGGCCGTGGATAGGATCAACACAGCCGCCGTCAGCAAGCCCGCTACGCTCATCCGCTTCTCTCTGCAGTTCACTCTTGCTCCTCTCTAGTTGCACCCTCGAAAGCGTCTACCAAGCTCAGTATGGAATGTACCAGACCGTTGGACCAAGCGTAACCCCCTGCTGGAGAGGCTCGCACCCCTTCGACCCGGTAGTTGCCCCCCTGGTCAGTTGACCAGGGGAACACCGCGCGGCAGCCACACGTCCGTGACAGCCACTCGGGTCCCGTGCGATGCTCATCAATCCCCCCAGCCCCCGACGCCATCGATACTCTCGTCCTGCTGTGCGTCCGTCACGGAGCAGATGCCAGCGGCCCATGAACCACGACACGGCGTGGACACACCGACGGCACCACTCACCTTGACACGCCGGGTTCCACGGCGTATACTCGCCGCTGTATGACTAGCCCACAGCGGCGGCGGATAGGCCGCAGGTATCCACAGGAAAGGCTGCCAGGTCCTTGACCGGCAACCACGCCCTACGACCCGAGAACGTGTCGATGGTGGCAGCACGTCATCCTGCGCAGCCCGCGGAGAC
>CAZIWL010000091.1:0-17881 GCA_964542755.1 uncultured Anaerolineales bacterium | reverse complement strand
CACCATGCGCCAGCCTGAGAGGTACAGGGCTGCGACCAAAACGGCACTCGGCGCACTCCCCTCTCCCGTGGGGTGAGAGGGCAGCGCGGCCACAGCAAGCGGGTTGGCATGACACAGTTCCCTCTCCCCTGGGGGTGAAGGCGTGTATGCAACCTGTCGAACCGGCACAAGGCGCACTCCCCCCTCCCGTGGCGTGAGAGGGCAACGCGGCCACAGCAAGCGGGTTGGCATGACACAGTTCCCTCTCCCCTGGGGGGAGAGGGCTAGGGTGAGGGGCGACTTCCCCCGTCTCACTCCTCCCGCATCACCACCGGCAGATACACGTGTTCCAGGTTGCTGACGGCCACCATCTGGGCATCCGTCGTCCTCGCATCATACCGCGCGTACCCCAGCACTAGGTAAGCATCCCGGGGCCAGCCTGTCGTATCCAGGACCCCGTCGAACTGCCGGGCACCTCCGGGGGCCAGGTCTTCGAAGTCATCGATCAACTGCTCGATGACCTCCCCTTCGCTGCTCTGCACCTGAATCTCAAGTGTCCCGGTTAGGGGGACCGTTCCCGTGTTGCTGAAGATCAGGGATGCCCCCACGTCTTCGCCGCATTCGAAGACGATTGGCTCGACCGTGAAGGACGTAACCTCTCCGGATGCAATGCCCAGGCGGAACGGAACCGTCCCCCTGTCGAGAACCTGGCCGTCGGAGCTCAGAAGCGCCACGTCCACGGTGTACTGCCCTGGATCGAATCCCGAGCTATCCCATTGCGCCGAAAAGTGGCCGATGCCCGCGAGCCCGTCCAGGCTTTGCAGCAGCAGCCCGTCGGCAACGTCCTCGTCCCCGTCGGCGCTCACGACGGCCTCGACGATGACATCCAGAGGCCCGCCCGTGTTATCCAGGCGGAAGTACACGTCGACTGACTCGCCTTGCGGGTACGCCAGCGATCCGGTCGCGAGTTCGCTGAGGCTCACGGACGAGCTGATCACGTCGACCTCAAACTCGAAGGTCTGGTAGAATGCCACATCGGTGGTGAGTTGGTTGTAGTGGAAGGGATAGACCACGATAGTCAAGATCGAGCTGCCGTCCGGCATCTCGCTCACCTCCCAATCGAAGGGATCTCCCTCGGGCCACCATAGGCTCTCCGCCCCGTTCGCTCTCGCGTCGCCGCGTCTGAAGCCCTCGAGATCGCAGGCTGCAGTGAACGTCGGAATGTGGAGCCCTGTGTCGGTGATGAGGCCCGATCGGGCGACCAGCGTGACGTCCTGGACCTGGTAGCCCGCGGTGTAGACCAGCTCGCTGGGATAGAACGGGACAATGGGTTCTCCCAGCTCGTACAGGGGCATCCCTCCCGCGATCTCCACGTGGTCCTTTCCGTCCACGGTGGAGATCTCGTACTCAGGAACAGACACCGTCACCGTGAGGGTCGGGGTCTGGGCACCGCGTCGCCCCGTTCCCAGGGGCCCCATGGTCGAGCCGGATCCGTACGTGGGATCCCCGTAGAGATTGTACTCCGCGGACCAGTACCTCCCTTCAGCGGTCTGGAACCCGCGCTTGACCTCCTTGAGCTCTTGACCTATGGATCTCGTTCCGCCGACCCAGCGTTGGAAGAACTTCTTGCAGGCGTGGTTGTTGGGCTCCCGCTTGGAGTTCTCTGTGGCGCCGATGTAGGCCGGTGCTCCGTGGCGCAGGAAGTGCTCGGCGATACCATCCTCGCCGTTGTCCTCGTACCGGCCTGCCTGACAGCAGCACGCGAAGGCGAAGGGCTTGGTGCCGCCGAAATCCAGGGGATTGGCCCCGCCAAAGCTACCGGTGGAGGCGACACCCGACCACGTGTTTGGACCACAGTGGTCCCGATAGAAGATGACGTCCTTGCTGTCCGCATTCGCCTTGAAGACCGCGTCCATGTTCTCCCCGCCCTCTTCCACCTGGCGCTTCTTCAGCTTCACGACGGAGAACTCGTCGTCCAGAACGCGTGCCACCTGGTCGACGTTCGCCTCGAACGCTGTGACGCCAGATCCGCGACCGGCGACTGCGAGGGCATCCGAGCGGTCGAACTCGTGACCCGCTTCCTGGAGGTAGACCCCGATGCTCGTTGCCAGGGGAACTGTGAGCTGCCTCGCGTTGTTCCCGATGATGCGGCCCACGGCAAGCTCGGGTTTCTCGATCTTCCCCGCGGTGTTGCCGTACGGCATATCGGTCCAGTGCACGGTTCTGGTCTCCTTTCCGAACAAGTCTTCGAGCTTGTGCACGGATACGTAGGAGGGAACAATCTCTGTCTCGCCTACCAGCAGCAGGTACCCGCTGTACAGGTAGTTCTCTGGGGTGCCGTCCTCCTGCATCATGATACTTCCCCATTCCCGAATCTGGGCCCGTCCCGTGTCGGGGCGATTGTTGTGTTCTCTGGTGAGATAACCGAGGACACCGTGTTTGAGCTGTGCCAGGTGGGCCATCGTTGAGAGCAAGGTGTTCACACCGTCGTGATCGGCCGAGTTGAAGGCAAACACGTAGTCCGGATTCGTGAGGATGAGATAGTTGGCCGCCCGTATGGCGAGCCCCACCGCCTCCGCCATATGCTCGCCATCTGTTGTCACGTAGGTTTCCCAGGCCTGTTCGCGGACCTGTGGTCCGTCCAGATCGGTGTACGCGAGAGAAAGGGGCTCGGCCCCCATCCCATAGTCAGCGTCCCCCAGATCGGCGTGCAGGATGGGAACTGCGTCGTAGACCAGGTCTATGGTCTCATCAGGAAAAAGGATCTTGCCCGGCTCGAGCTTCACCACGACCGCAGAGAGCAGGCTTTGCGGGTCGTGGGCCACAGAGACTGCGTATTCGGCATTGCCCGTCCTCGAAATTGGCTGGAACCCCTTCAAGTTGTCCGTGATCCCCGTCAACGTCGCGTTCGTCAGTCCGCCGTTGCCCACGGTCAGCGTTACCTGGAAGCTGTTGCCGACCCTCGTGACGGATCTGTGGACCCACACGCGAGCCCGCCCCTGTACGATGTTGACGATGCGGGCCGGCAATACCTCGTGTCTCCCACCGTCTGAGGCCACTACCGTCGCGGTGACGATGTGCTGTCTGTCCGCTTCCAGCCCACCCACGGGCCAGTCGTAGCGGTGGATCCGTCTCAGAGTGGGCGACGTTGAGGTGTGCTTGAGCACACCGTCGACATAGAACTCGACCCGGCTCACGTCTTCAGCCCTCTCGGCGCAGAACTCTCCTATGCGAGGATCAGGCACGTGCAGGCACTGCCAGGCGTATTGCACCGCGTACACCTCAAGCCTCAAGGACGTACCGCCCGGTGCCGTCTGACCCGCTGTATGGATGGTGTGCTCGGATGCTGGCGCCCGCCACACGACAGAAACGTCCATGTCCTCGTGGTCGGGCGTAAACGGGATCTCCACGCGCTGAGTGAGACCCTGTTGGTCGACCGCCACTGCCGCCACGGTGTGCGGGGCGTAGAACCCCTCACGCGCAAGATCGAGCTTCGAAGGCGCGAGAGGCACCCGGTGATGCCTGGTCGTTGTGTAGGAGGTGCCCACCAGATCGTCGTCCAGGTAGAACTGGACTCGCTCGACGCCGGAAACGTCGGTAGCCTCCGCCGTGAACTCGAACCTCTCCTTGCCTGCGCGGCTCACTTGCAAGTTGGTGACCGTCGGAGCTTGATCGTCGGGCTCGGGATCTGTCTCAAAGTACGCCGTCCAACTCTCCACGGAATTGTCGTCGTCGTCGGTGGACGCAACGGTGTAATGATAGGTCGTGGCGGGCTCCAAGTCCGTGATCGTGACGGTGTGGTCCTTCAAGGGCTCTGGATCCTCTGATTCGTCGTCCACCACACCCGCCTTCCGACCATAACGCACCACGCTGTTGCTCTTCTCGTCCGTCTGCCAGTGGATCGTGACCGTTGTGGTGCCCGTGGCGGAGACGACGGGGCCGACGGTGATCTCCGGCGGCGTCGTGTCGCAGATCCACGTCTCCTGCCGACAATTGTTCGTCTCGTCGCTCTCGACCACCTCGTCCCGCGAATCGACGCACACGGTGATCACGTCCTGGGGCGGGGAGCACGCGTAGCCGCCACTGAAGAAGCTGTCGATGGTGTCGCCGGGTCCGAGGATGGCGCCCACGTGGTCATCCTTCCCGCTCAGGCCGTCGATCTCAAGCGAGCTGTGCCAACCGCCCGGCGCCGCTCCATCTCCCTCGTTCTTCGCCAGATACCAGACCTCGTAGTCGTCCTCCCAGACGTCGGTGACCACCAGGTCCGGAATCGGCGCCGCCACCGTGACGGTCCGGGTGGCCCACGCCGAGCCGCCGCAGTTTGTGGCTGTCACCGTGACGGTCTTCGTCCCTTCCACCGTCCACGTGAAGCTCTGACTCGACTGGATCGCACCCTCCACGCCTTCGACGCCGTCCTGTCCTGCAGTCTCCCAGAGAAATGTGACGGGCAGCGTCGCCGAAGATGGGCTGGCCGTGGCGGTGAACACAGCGGCAGTTCCGCTCAGGACGGTCGCCGGGCCCTGGACGCTGACCCCGGTGACCGCCTCGGCGCACGGCGGCTGGCCGACGGCGTACCGCAGGCGGCCGTTACCCACGTCATAATAGGTGATGTGAGGCCTACCGGCCCCGTCCATGGCTATGGATGGATGCAGCCCGGTGCTGCCGGCGCTCTCCACCGTCTCCTTGGACCAGGAGCCGCCGGCATACGTGGCGTACTTCAAGCGATAGGCAGGGGGGATCAGAGTGTCGCGCGCGGTGTAGGCTATATGGGGCTGGTCGCCAGCCAGCGCGAGCGATGTAGAGCCTCCCACATCTACGTCCTTGCCCTCGACGGTCTCGATGAGCCACTTCTTCCCGTCGAAGCGGGCATACTTCAGATCGAGAGTTGTCTGATCGACGTAGCTGATGTGCGGGTGACCCTTGCTGTCGAACTCAAGGGAGCTGCCGATGCCTACGTCGTCGGGTCCACCGTCGACCGTCTCGGTGAACCAACCTCCTTTGCCCGGTGTCGCGATCATGAGATCGCCGTCAGTGACATCGTAGTAGCTGATTTGGAGATAGCTTCCCTGCATGGCCAGGGACGAGTACTGCCCGACGTCGCCGGATTCATCGACTATCTCCCGCTGCCATGCGGCTCCGTTGTAGTAGGCGTAGACCAGGTGCTGTTGGACGGGATCGTAGTGGCTGACGCGCGGCAGGTCATCGGCGCCTATGACGAGGGAGGTATACTGCCCGCCATTCCAGTCCGCCGTCCCGACCGTCCAGGCGTCCCCATCCGAGGAGGCGTACTGGAGGAAGTTGTCGTGGGCGCTGTAGTAGCTGACGTGGGGTAGGTCGGAGGAATCCAGCGCCAGGGAGGTGTACTCCCCGTATCCGTAGAAGGGGTCCGAGTGCACGACGTCGATGTCCCAGGTGGAGCCGTCGAAATGGGCCACCTTCAGGGCTTCGGTGCCGACGTCGTAGTAGCTGATGTAGGGCTCGTCCTTCGACGTCAGAGAGAGGGAGGTGTACTGCCCCACGTCGCCCGCATCGTCCACCGTCTCGATCTGCCAGTTGAGGGTTTGGGGTGAGCCTTGGTCCCGTGTACCGCGAGCCTCCAGGGGAATACCTCGGGGAGACGTCCGCACAGTGCCGGGATCAGCCACATCGGGACCGGTGGTCTGCGAGCTGGAGCCTTCCAGCATCGCATCATCCGGCCCCTTCTCGCGAGCCAGGCTCAGACTTGCGGTGAAGAGAAGAAGCAGCCCCAACATTAACATACCCGAGAACGTCCGCTGCGGTTTCATCGTCTACCTCCTGATGGTGCGGTGCTGAGGGCGCGAGCATGTGTTGCACCTGAAGGGTGCGGTGCCCGTGATCCCCTGCCTGGCCCTCGGTGCGCCGCGCAAAGCACACGGCCCGTTCCACTGTTCGTCACGGGCAGCCGCTGGCCATGAACGTGCCGCCCCTGGCGACACCAACGCACGAGACCGTTCCCGAGACCGGCTTCCCCAACGTGCTGAGGGTAACAGTCACCGCTCCTCCCGCTCCCACAACGGAGAGATCACCGGCATCCAGGCGGCTGTTTCTCACCTCTGCTAGCGTCAGTGATTCGTTGTAGAGGGCATAGCTCTCGACGGGAACCCCCTCGCTCACGGCGGTCACGCCCGTGACGTAGAGCTGGCTGCCTGGCCAGCCGCCACCGTTGTGCAGAGCGTGACTGTCCCATCCGTGGCGCGCCACGTACGTCCCCCCACGGAGGTGAACAACCCCCGCTGACTCATTCAAGACGGCCGAGCATCCTGAGCTGCCGAGGCCCTCCGCCACCACCGCCAGATCGTCGCCGAATACCGTTGCCACCGCTCCGGGAAGAGACCCGTGACTGTTCATGATCCCGTAGACGTTTGGTGTGCCGTCTGTTCCGACTTCCGCCTGGATCGTACAGTCTCTGAGGTGGGCCCGGGCGCCCTCTGTGTTGGCCACGCCGAAGGAACGGTATAGACCGTTCGCAGCGCGCATGGTCGTGCCAGTTGCCTCCAGCGTCGACCCCTGGTTGCGGTTGTCCACGGCCCAGCTGTCATTGCCGCCCGAGCTTTCTATGGTACCGTCGAACCAAGTCGCTGCTCCCCCGTTATGGTTGACGAGGCCGTAGCTTCCGATGGTGCCCGAGGCGCTAATGAACGTCCCGTGAGCTACAGTGTTGCTCCCGATGTTCTCCAGGCCGCGCGATGTCGCTCCGCCATCCGCGCTTAGCCTCACCCCGTATAGCTTTGCGACGCCACCGCCGACGTTTTCCATCCCAAAGACGTCGTTGCTGTCTCCCTGCGCTGTTACAATCACGCCGTCCAGCTCCAGCGCCGACCCCGCCCCGTCGTTGCGAATACCGGTGGCATCGCCGCCCCCACAGGCTTGGATGGAGCCGTGCCGAAGGGATGCAACACCGGCATTCCGGTTGTAGAGACCCATGGAGGTTCCCGCTCCCCCCTGGGCACGCAGGACGGACGACGTTCCCACGAGCTCAGCGCCGAATGCGTTGTAGATCCCGCGTGCGTAGGTCCCTCCGCTTCCCAGGTTTGAGCAGCCGTCGAGTGTCACATGACCGCCGTCAAAGTTGTCCACTCCGTAGTTGTAGAGCGCACAGCCGGTGCCCCTGGCGGTGACGCCCGTCGCTGCAAGGTGCGTCCCGGTGCCGGTCACGAAGATGCCCCGACAGTTGTTAGAACCGCCGCGCCCGACAAACGAGCCGCCGTCGGCGACGATTTCGGCGCCGTTCCGTACCGTCAGACCGTAGTTCCACGATCCGTCTTCGCTGAGGGCGTCTACGCGGGTCAACGCCAACGCGGTCCCCGGTCCGCTGGCGACCAATCCATGGTGGTTGATCCCGCTGCCATCGACCAGTACCGCGATGTCCACGAGGGCAGTCTCTGTCACGTGTGAGCTGCCCAGAACGCCGACCTTGTACGATCCCGCACCGGGGTTGACGATACGCAGGTCCGCGACTGTGGTGTTCCGCGTCAACACCAGCGTTGCCGCAGATGGCGGCCAGCTGCTGTTGCTCACCGTGCTGCTGATCGCCGTAAGGTGCTGTCCACTGCCCCGCAGATGGACATGTGGGCGCAGTGACACGCTCTCCGCGTAGACGCCCGGCGCTATCCAGACGAGCGCGGGGTCCTGCGCCGACCGAGCTCCGGCGCCGTCGATCCCGGCCTGCACAGAGGCGTAGTCACCGCCGGACTTTGCGACCACGATGACGTCCGCGTATTCGACACCATCCAGGTCATCGGAGAATCCCGCAGGGATATTTCCAATGCCGTCCCACCGCGTGTGCTTGGCAAAGGTCGCAAAAGGTGCGGCCGTCAGTTCTTGTCGCGGCAACTTCGTGTAGGATGTGTCCCCCGGGCACTCGATCTGCACCTCCAGCCAGCGAGCCTCGCCGTAGACAAACGCTTTGCCGCCGAAGTCGAGTTGCCGGGTGAAGTACCCATCGGTGATGGGCACCGCGGCGGCGATGGTCGTCCCGACCTGGTCTCCCTTGTCCGCGTCATCGTAAAGCAGGAAGTCCATATCGCAGATGGCCGTAACCGGTTCCCCGCCTTGCACCAACCGGCCCTGGTACGTGAAAGCCGTGCCGATCGGCTCCCCGGATGCCCCCCTGCCTTGTGGGCCGGTTTCCTGTGCCAGCACCAGGCCGCCCGCCACCAGCAGCGCGACGGCCCATCCCAGCGCGCCTAATGGTACCAGCAGACGTCGCGTCTTCATCTAGACCTCCCTCCTGTAGATCCATTCGGGTCGTTCGATCAGCGGCGGTTCCTTCTCAATCTAGGACGGTCTCCGAGCGTTGTCTACCTTCGGGTGCGGCTTTGCTTCCACCGCCGAGATCTGGCATCGGGCCGCCCTGGCCGTCCCAACGGACAGCCCCAGGCACAGCCTCACCGTCACGCCCACCCCAAACGCCCTGGCCGATTCGGTGAACAAGCTGCGCCAGGCGATCATCACTCGCCTCCTGCTGTTTCGCTCCCAAACGGGGCTTGTCAAACCCGAACATGCGGTTCCCAATGCTCGATCGCTGGACTCTGCTCCCTTTGTCGCACTCTTGGGGGCGATGGCGGCGTTGGAGGGACGCGTCTCCTCGTGGAAAGGTTGCTCCCCTATGCCGCCATCGTGCCCCCGCCCCCGGAAAAAGCGCTCTTCGCGTCCACGCCGCTTCGGGTGACGACGGGTTTGTGCTGGTGCCTGTTGAGCGGCGCGGATCCAACAAGCTTGGCCGGTCTGGCCCTCAGGGTCCGGCGCGGCCAGTCGGCCTACAGCCCCCCATGGGCCGACTGGTGCACGCGGTGTGCCTGTCAAGTTTGCCTTGCCGCATCCCGTGGCGGCTCCGGCCTCGGGGAGGGGGGCCACCGGTTCAACCTGCGTAGGAGCGTTAGTAGTTCTCTTTGGTTGGGGCCACTCCGGCAGGAGCCCCCGGCCGCCGCCTTCTGGAGTCTGACGCTCCATCTTCCAAGTCGTCCATTTGGGGTGACCCATCAGTTCTTCAGGACGAGGGGTAGGAAGACGTCATGCGTCAGCCCTGATTCAACCGCGCCGCCGCCCCAGAACCCACCGCCCAGGGTGTAGCTGCCTCCGATCATGACCCCGGCGTCCGACTGCCCGGCAGTTCCGCCGAGAACGTAGTCACCACCCGTGCTGAACGTATGGCCTCCCCCGTCGATCGAGTTCCACGTGAGATCGTACGTGCCGCCCGTCTGAGCCCCTGCGACGATGGGCAGCGATAGCAAGATCGTCATAAACAGGATCAAGATTAGCCGATTTCGCTTCATCGTCAACTCCCCCCTTCCTACGGCGCCTCCGTAAGCGTCAGCTTCACCGTGTAGATCTTCGTGTGCCCCATGTCGCTGGCCTGGATGTTGAACTGGACCCAGGTCGAGTTGTCGATCACGCTCGGGGTTTGATCGGTGACGGTGTAGCACTCGTACGTCGCGCTGGTCCGATCGGTCCCGTCGTTGATGTAGGAGCTTGCTCCGGTCCCGCCGTTGTTCTTCTGAACGGCTGTCACGCCAATCATCCCTGTGGGCTCCGTCTCGTAGCAGACCTCGATCCCCTTGACGTACACCGGCGCCCCGAACAGCGTGCCGAAGGTAGAGACTGGAAGAGAGAGATATTTCCACCCGCTGGTCCAGAAGTAGACGTCGGCGCCGCCGCTCTCAATCGGGGTCACGGATACGCCGGTGCTCCCGCGCACCACCATGTCGTGCGGGCTGAGGTAGAGGACGGAATCGGCCTCGCTCTTGATGACGCCCGACCCGGCGGCCATCACATCCACGCCGCCGCCACCGTTCGAGAAGTAGCCCGCGTAGCCGGTGGGGGACGCTGTGGACCCGTAGACGCCGAAGGCGTTGCCGGTCACGGCGGTGTTCACACCCCGCACGCCAGTCCCGGAGCCGGAGGCAGCCTTGCCGTACACGCCGTAGGAGAAGTTGCTGGTCCTGGTCGCTTCACCGTACACACCGTACTGGGGCGCCTCACCGTAGACACCGTAGCCAGCTGTCGAGTTCGACTTGCCCCACACGCCGTAAGCCTCCCCGGCGGAGGAGGCCGCCTGCCCGTATACCCCCGCGCCACCGAGACCGGCCTCGGTGGTCCCTGCGACTCCATACCCGCCCACGCTGTTGGTGTTCTTCGCGTGGATTGACCCGGCGAGGGGCACGTCCCCCTCTATCTCCGCTCCGGGCATCAGCGAGAGGGCGTAGGGCGCCGCCGTCAGAGGCTGTCGAGGCGCCAATGTCGTGTAGGTGTCCCCTGACGCCCCCGGTCGAACCATGATGGCCAGCCAGAGGGCCTTCCCGTCGAAGACGTCCCCGAAGTCGAGTTCGACGGTGAACAGCCCTTCGCTTACCATGTGGTCGTTCACCATCACGGGCGTGCCCACCTGCGTGACGCCGTCCACTGAGTCGTACAGCCCGAACACGAAGTCGTATTCGCCGTCGGCCGGCGTACTTCCGTCGGTCAACCGGCCCTGGTAGCGGAAGGCAGTATCGACGGCAGCTGCTGATGATTCGTTTTCCTGGGGCCCGACGCCTTGCGCCTGGCTCAGTCCCACGCTCATTGAGCACAGCAGCCCCAGTGTCATGACGACGATCAAGTTCCTTCTCGAGCACATGGTTGTCCTCCTTTCTAATGGCGCCAGGGGCGCGGTCCGGTGTGTGAATGGGTTGGGACTGTGAGTCCCGATCTGTGCGCCGGGCGTTCAACGGAACGGTTCCTCCTGTGCATCATCGAGGTACCCGGCCTCTTTCTCCCTGCCGGTCTTGCTCGAAGGGCGATGATCTACGGAGACTGACCGCTGCACCAACCGTTCGATCAGTGCGGGAAGGTCCAAAAGGCTGGGGAGCGGGTAGTCCAGACCCGATCGGGCATCGATGACCCGCAGGCGAACCGTACTGCCTGCGTCGATCCAGCAGCGCAGCACAAAGCTGGCGTGATAGGCGGCGTCTAGGGTGCCGGCGCGGCTGGACCCCGTTGGTTCCTCCATGGAACGCTCCTTCGGCTCTCAGATGATGGGGACAGTATATCAAGGGGGTATCGCGTGAGTCTCATGAGAATGGCCCGGTTGGGGAACGGGGAAGAGATACCCGCTTGGGAAGGGGCCAGTGCGCGAGTAGCAGTTGCGAAAGGGGCAGGTCTGCAAGGAGCAAGGTGGCAGGCGATACGTGGGGAACTGGCGGGATTGCAGATGAACGGGGCGTGCGAGGATGGGGAACGGAGCTAAACGGTCGGGCGGTGGCTAGGAGATGCGGCCGTCTTCGCGGAGGGCGGCCAGGTCGCGCTTGATGGTGCGTTCGCTGACGTTCAGTGCATCGGCCAGCTGGGGGATGGTGGGGCGGACGCCCTGGCCCTCGGCCTCGTGGAGGATGCGGGTCAGCCGGGCTCGACGGAGTGCGATCCCACCCTGGGAGCGGCGAAGCGCTGTGTCCGCCGGCCCCGCGTCCAGCGTCAAGGCCACTGGGACCAGCCTCCGATGCTCGAGGCTGGTGCTTTGCTTCATCTCCTCGGGCAGCCAGCGGGTCACCACGCCGGGGTCCGGCCGCGGTGCGATGCCCCGCTCGTAAACCTCGTCCATCAAGCGGCGGACCATGGGCCCGCGGGTGAAGAAGGCTCTGCGCGCGCTCTCATCCTCAAGCTGCTCGGCGAACCGCACCAGTCTCTCGTAGCCTCGCACCAGGTAGTCGTTCGCCTGACGCTCCAACCCATGGGCGTCAAGCACCTGGGCGTGGGCGTAGTAGACCCCCGTGGCCATATCGCTGTCCAGGATCCCCTGCGCCAGCGTCAGGACAGCTCGCCGCGTACAGGCCAGAGCTGCATCTCGATTCCCCAGCGCCAGGTGTGCCAGCCCTTGATGGGCCAGGGGCTCCGGCAGATAGCCTACCTCACCCAACGCCTCGTGTTTGGCACAGGCTCCGCCCAGCGCGTCCAACGCCTGTTCGTATCGCTCACTGAGGACTAGAAGCTGACCCTTGACGGTCAGCGCGGACGCTTCCCAGCCCGGCTCGTCGTACTGCCGAAAGGTCGCGATGGCCTGGTCGGCCAGGAGGACGGCCTCGTCGAGGAGCGTCTCGTCGCGGTAGGGGATGTTGGCCGCCAGATGATACCTACACCGAGCCACGCCAAACCCGTCGTTCAGATCTTCGTATAGCTCTCTGGCCCGCTCGATGTTGCGCATAGACTCCTGGTGACGACCTAGTAGGTCGCAGATGCTCGCCAAGGTCTGTAACGTACGGGCCTCCGCTCGACGCAGACCCAAGTCGCGCCAAATGCTCAAGGCCTCCCGCAGGTCAGGAAGGACGTCCAGGTAGACGCCGAGTTCCGAGCGGGCGTTGACCAGGCCCTGAAGCGCCTCGGCAAGGTAGCGGCGGAATCCGTGCTCGTGGGCCACCGAACGCGCCCTGTCGTAGATCGGGATGGCGTCTCGCATGCGGCCGTGCCGGAAGAGCGTGTCACCTTGTTCCAGGAGCGACCGGACGGCTCCAACCGAGGATCGGCGCGACGTGGCCAGGTTGAGCGCCCGCTCTGAGGTGGCGAGGGCCTCGGCCACGTGGCCCATTCGACGTTGAGCCTGGGCGAGGACGAGCAACGCCTCGACGGAGGTGTCCTCATCCTGCTCTTCGTGGGCCGCCAGGAGTGCCAGGCTGGCGGCCGTGCTCGCTGCAGTCCGATCCCGTCGGGCCAGCGCGATGGCCGCCCGTCGGCTGAGAACGGCCGACGTCTCTGCCCAGCCCTGCAGGGCCTGCTCCGCGTCGTCGTAGGCCTCGCGAAGGAGCGCTAGGTCGGCCCTGAGCAAGGCGACGTCCAGGGGGGCGCACGCGGCCTGGTTCGTCAGCTTCTGGATGCACGCCTCCACCACGGCGCTCTCGCCCCGGTGAAGCGCGTCCTGGGCGCGGGCCAGAAGGGTCTCCCCATCTCTTTCGCCGGTCGCAGTCTGGATCGGCAGAGGGACCGGGGTGAAAGTCCGAATCGAGTTCGCAAGGGCTTGTGTAGCCTCCGCTGGGGCAATCCCCACCTCGTCCGCAGCCTGATCGATGAACCTCTCGTACGCCGCCAGCGCCGTTCCCCGGCGCCCCAGGGCGGCGTTCGTGCGCATCAGCAGTCTAAGGGCGCGTTCGTCCAGCGGCTCCTCCTGCGCTAGGCGTCGGGCGATGGGAAGAGCCGCATCAGCCTGTCCGAGCTGAAAGAGCCGGTCCCCAGCGCGGAAAAGGAGGTCGACAAACGCGAGATGGAGAGACTCCCTCTCCAGGAGGATCCAGTCCTCGTAGCACGAGGGCAAGAGGTCGCCGCCATAGAGATCGAGCGCCTTGGGCCAGTCGGTGGGGGCCGGACTCGCTGCCCACTCTCGAAAGGCGTCGACGTCGAGCCATCGCTCGTCCGCTGGGATCTGCAGCCACTCATCCGTGGCGTGGAGAGGTAGACCTGGGAGTGCTTGCCGGATCAGCCACAGCCGATCGCTCAACCGCCGCCGCCCGCCTTGCCTGGATGTGTCTGGGAAGAGCAGCTCCACGAGTCGCTCTCGCGTCTGTCTTCTGGGGACCGTCAACAGCCTGGCGAGAAGCGCAGTGGCGCGGGGTGGGGGAGGTGCCAGGGACTCGCTCCCGCGCATCACACGTAACTCACCCAACAGACTGAACCGCCAGGGAGGCCTACGGCCCTGAGAACTTGTGACCATATTCAATGCGTGCGACCCACGGTCTGGGTCAGCCTGCTCATCCTCGATACCTGATTGCCAGAGTCTCAGCCGGAGCGGACGTGCCCCCTCTCCGCCGGGGGCAGGGGACGTCTATGTGCCTGCTGCCGCAGCCTCACGGCGGTGTCGTCATCCCACCAGGAAGAGGGTGTTGAGGCTCCTACTCCCGCACCCTGACGGCAGTCTCCCCTCTCCCCTTGGGGAGGGAGTCTGTGGTCTTGACGTCATAGGATCAAGGCGGTGTTCCCGCTCCCCTTTGGGAGAGGGCCCGTGGTCTTGATGTGTTAGGATCAAGGCCGCGTTCCGTCCCGCCTGGGGGGAGAGGGTTAGGGTGAGGGGTGCGCCCCCACGTATGGCACAAACACCCACCACGGATAAACCTCAAACGCCCCACTATCACAAGCCGGATCCCCATCCCGATCGCCATCCCACGGCCGCACCTCCCCCCGCTGATCCACGCTCACCACACACGCGCCAGCCGGCACCCCATCCACCGCCGGGCTCCAAGGCACGAGCCCGTGCGTTGGTGTTGCTCCGCCCCGATCGGCGAGGGGGGTCAGGCCTGGTGCCCCGTCAACGACGTCCGTGCCCGAGCCCGCCGTGCCCGTGCCCCCCGTCGGGTCTCCGATCAGGTTCCAGGCGTCCCCGACCACGTTTCCGGAGATGTCCGGATGCACCGCCCCTGATGAGGACGATCCGTCGGTGTTGAGCGCGACGATGGTGCCCGTCAAGCTGATGAAGCCGCTGCTGGCCCTGATGCCGCCCCCGTCGCCGACGCCATCCCCGTCATCGTCGGCGCGGTTGTCGGTCACGGTCGCGTGGTGCAGATGGATCGAGCTCTGGGATCCAAATAGCCCCCCGCCGTCGCCGACGGCCCAGTTGCCGCTGAACGTAGTGTTGGTGACCCTCGCCGTGGTCGTGCTTGTTGAGCTCGCCCACGTGGCCAGAGCTCCCCCGCTTCCACCGGCCGTGTTAGCCCGGAGGGTGGATCCTTCCAGCGTCACCAGTGCCTGGCTGCCCCGGCTGGCCCAGATACTGATGCCCCCGCCATCACTTGTGGTCGCCGCGTTGGACCAGACCGTACAGGTCGCGATCCGTGTCTCTGCCACCCCTCCATTGCTGAGATAGATGTCCAGGCCGCCGCCTGACGAAGAGCTCCCATTCCCCTCAAGGGTACTGTCCAGCAACGACAGGATCACGCCACTCTGCTGCAGGGCCCGCACGAGGATGCCTCCGCCCCGGTCGTCCCCAGTGTTGTCCTGGATGGCACTCCCCGCGAAGACCACTGAGATGTTGTCTCCGACGGCTGGATACAGCCTCACACCCCCTCCACCGCTGCCGCTCGTGTTACTGATGATACTGCTGCCTCGAACGTCCAGGTCACTGGTGCCCTCGATGGCCCCGCCACCGCCCCCCGATGTGTTGCTCGCGAAGGTTGTCCCTGTCACGGAGGCAGCTGCGGCGCCGAGGGCGTTGCCCGTGTAGAGCCCGCCGCCGGCGTCGGTGGCCCTGTTAGCGATGAGAGCGCAGGACGTGAGGGTGATCTGACCCTGGTTTGCGATGCCTCCCCCGAGGGCGGTGCCCTCGAATGCATCGCAAGCCCGGTTACCCGAAACCTCCGAGCTGTCGATCACGGCTCTGCCCTCGTTTGCCAGGCCCCCGCCGGCCCCGCCCTGAACCACGTTGCTCAGGATGGTGGTCCCTGTGATAGACAAAACGCCGGCGTTGTAGATACCCCCACCTCCAAAGGCCTCGAACCCGAAGACGTCCAGTGTGTTGCTGCTCACCTCGCTGCCCTCGATGATGAGGTCACCGCGGTTGTAGATCCCGGCTCCATCGTGCCCGCTCTTGTTGCTGCACACGTGGACCCCCGAGATGCCAACCGTGTCGTCACCGCCGACAATCGCGAGCCCTCCGCCAAAGGACGTGTCGGCGTCGCCGCCCTGGATCGTGAGGTCCTCGATCCGCACGGCAAGACTCGCGGCGTCTTGAGGGTCGATGTGCAGGACTCGATCGGCCCCATCGCCGTCGATGATCGTCTGCATGCTGCCGGCCCCGACCAGGTCGAGGTCCCCGGCGATGTCCAGATCTCCAGACGCGTTCAAGTCCTCATCGCCGCCGTGGATGGTTAGGACGTAGACACCTGCCGTCAGCGAGATGGTGTCCTTCCCCGGCGCGTTGTTCGCGGCGCAGATGGCCTCCCGCAGGCTTACGAAGCCGTCCGGGCCGGGCAGGTCGTCTGGCTTCAGGGTTGCGCAGTCGCCCCCGTTTGCGTCCACCACGTCCGAGGTCGTGCTCACCGTTAAGTCGGAAGTACGGTACCTCCCGAGGGTGACCCCACTGGACCAGGAGAGGAGAAGGCCCAGGGCAAGAGCCGCTGCACCGAAGGCGGCACGGCGCGAACGCCTTGAGATCATGAGGGCCGTGCGTTCCATAGGTGCTCGCTCTGGACCGATCGGCCATACGCCGGTGGCACAGCGTACAGTCCCCCGGCAGGGCCGGCAGCAGGCGTCCGGTTCATTCGGACGTGGGTAAGAACGTCCACGACCCTCCGTTCGGCCCCAGCTGCCAGACACCCCCGTCGAGCGCGCGGATGTACAGCACCGGGTACCGGTAGTGGGACGTGCGCTGGAGGGCGGTCTCGTAGCCGTGCTCGGGGCCGGTCGCCCATCCCAGGCGGTCCCGCACCCCCGTTTGCTCGCGCCAGAGGAGGCCGAACCCTCGCACAGGTTGCTGGAGGCCGGCGGGCGGGTTCAGAGAAGGATCTGAGGCCGGGTCACCCTGGTCCCATTCATCAGCGTAGGCGGTCCACCGTGGGCTTTGAGCGTCGTCGAAGAGGACGTAGATGCGGTTCTCGGGGCCCATCCAGAGCATGACGCCGCGCTCGAAGTGCTGCTCGGCGCCCGGGCCGGCGAGGGCCTCCTCATAGGGACAGATGTCCGGTGCGGCGTCGAAGAACCATTGAGCTGTGCAGCGAAGATCCACCTGGAGTGTCGCCTGCGCGGCCACGCCCTTGGCGTCACTGACGTAAAGGGCGAACATATCCGTGTTCCGTCTCATCGGCGAGATGGTGTACTCGAGGGACCCAGTGGGGCCGACCGTCCAATAGTCCGATCCAAATTGCCCCGTGGGAAGCAGGTGATAGATGGTGGCCCGCTCTCCGCCGCTCCAATGCCAGGAGAGGACGATGGTGTCACCCGGATCCGCGACGGCGACGTCCGTCTGGAAACCGTGGATGATCGCGCCCGCGGCTGCCGGCGCGTCCGTTGGGGTGGCGGGCGGTGCTGAGGTTGGGCCGGGGGTCACCGTCACCACCACCGTGATGACCAGGGGC
The DNA here is from genome assembly GCA_964542755.1 of uncultured Anaerolineales bacterium. GTDB lineage: Bacteria > Chloroflexota > Anaerolineae > B4-G1 > B4-G1 > SKLM01. The sequence continues at coordinate 857 of CAZIWL010000091.1, read as the reverse complement.
GTCGGGCTCCTCGGTGTGTCCGTCGCCGTCGGTGCGGGTGTGGGAGTGGCCGTCGGCATCGGCGGCTCTGGTGTGTCCGCGGGCGGCACCTGCGTCGCTGTCGGCGGTGGGGTGGCGCTCGGGGGCTCTGTGGTCCCTGTCGGCAGTGCCAGGGTGGGGGCCAGGGTGGGCTGGCGGAGGGGACCGCAGCCTGTTGGACCGCCGAGGAGCGCGGCAACGGCACAGCCAATGCCCATCACGGCAGTGAACCTGATCAGGCGGGCCTGCAAGCACCCACCGGTGTGCTCTGGTTCAGACGTTCTGGTGCGCATACTCCTCCACCTCCGCTCGGCTGGCATGCGGGCCTGCTGACGTGTCTCTGGTTCGGCCGGCAAGGGAGTCTCAGAGGTGCATTATACTAGAAGCGGCAGCGAGGGAAAGGACACCGTCCAACCGAAGAGAAGGGCGCCACATTGATACATGAGCTAGCCTGATAGATGGCTGGTAGGAAGTGTTGGCAATGGGGGCCGAAATGAGAGGTTTTTCCTGGCCTTCTCCTCTGCAATGGCCCATAGTCGAGTTTCCTCAGGGAGGAGGCGGCTTCCACCGACGCCCGGGAACACCGAGGCGGCTGCGGTCCTGTGGCTAGCCAAGGGCTCCACGCGCAACTCGGGATCTAGCGATCCCTCAAGAACGGGGGGGAGTGACAAGAACGCGCGGAGTGGCAAGGACGCGTGGCGCGACAAGAACGCGGGGACCGACAAGAAGGCGGGGAGCGACAAGAATTCGTGGAGTGTCAGGAACGGGGGGAATGACAAAAAATCGCGTGGGCCGAGCTCGTTCCACCTTCCCAAGTTCGAGCTGGATCGCTAGATCCA
>CAZIWL010000090.1:0-17912 GCA_964542755.1 uncultured Anaerolineales bacterium | reverse complement strand
CCCCCCAACAAACGCCTGAAGCAGCGGAAGAGATCCTATGAGCCTTACACTCGACAACCGGTTTGCCACCATCTACATCTATTTTACCTCGCCACCAGCGGCTGCTTCACGGCGGGTGGATGCCTGATGAGCTAACCTAGGCAATACCCGAAGAAGGACTGAAGGGCGTGGAGCGGACTGCTCCACGCCCTTTTTTTGTATCCCGGCTTGCCCCGGGACGTTGGCCAACCTAGAGGAGGAATTATGACCTGTCGCGGAATACGAGGTGCCGTCTGCGCTGAGTCCAACCGGCCCGAGCCCATTCTGAGCGCAACAACCTCCCTTCTCAAGCGCATCGTCGCCGTCAATGAACTATCCACCGGGGATCTGGTAAGCGCCATCTTCACCGCAACCCCGGACCTCGACGCCGTCCACCCCGCTCGCGCCGCCCGGGAGATCGGCTGGACTCACGTACCGCTCCTCTGCCTGCAGGAGATGGTCGTCGAGGGGTGCCTGGAGCGGTGCATCCGCGTGCTCATCCACTGGAACACAGACAGACCGCCGGAGGCCGTCCGCCACGTCTACCTGGGCAAGGCCCGCGCGCTCCGGCCTGACTTGGCAGCCCCCTTCGACGGGGGGAGCTAACATGACCAGGAACATCGCATTCCAGGGCATTGCCGGAGCCTATTCCGAGCAAGCCATCCAGCAATTCTTCGGGCCGGACGTGGACTCCACGCCGCGGAACAGCTTGGAGGACATCTTCCTGGCCGTCGAGGAGGGCGGGGCTGACTTCGGCATGCTCCCCGTGGAGAACGCCGTGGCCGGGTCCGTCAACCGCTCCTACCAGCTCCTTATGGAGCACGACCTCCGCATCCACGCCGAGGTGATCCTTCGGGTCCGCCACATGCTGATGGCCCCGGCGGGGACCTCTCTCCATGAGCTCGAGCAAGTCCGCTCCCATCCCCAAGCCCTGGCCCAGTGCCAGCGGTACCTGGAGCGTCACGGCCTTGCGGCGGTGCCCGCCTTCGACACTGCGGGGGCGGCCCGGGACCTGGCCGCAGAACCGGCGCCCGGTGTAGCCGTCGTCGCCAGCGCCCTGGCTGCGGAGCTCTATGACCTGGAGATCATCGATCAGGACATCGAGGATTACCGATTCAACTACACCCGCTTCTTCGTCCTGGCCGTGGAGAGTCCGCCCCGCGCGCCGCGCAACAAGACGTCCATCATCTTCACCACGCCGCATCAGCCGGGCGCTCTCTACGACTGCATGGGTGAGTTCGCCAAGCGCCGCATCAACCTCTCAAAGATCGAGTCCCGCCCGCGGCTCAACCGGCCCTGGCAGTACGTCTTCTACCTCGACTTCGAGGGCCACTGCCAGGACGCCGCCTGCGAGGCCGCTGTGATGGGCCTCCTGCGCCGCTCGTCCTTCGTCAAGCTCCTCGGCTCCTACCCGGCCGCCACCACACCCACGCCCGAGAACGGATCCCTACAATGACTACCCCTTGCGAAAGCAGCCCGCAACCGTTCCCTTGCGAACGCTCCATGCGAGTCCTCGTCAACAGACCACCGCCGACTGGAGGGCCGTTCTTGCCAACCATCCTACCCACTAGCCTTCGCAAGGTTAGGCTCAACTAAGTGAAAAGGAGATCAGCAGTGATCATCGTCATGAAACAAGGCGCCACGCAGGCGCAAATCACCAACGTCACCGCCCGCATCGAGCAGTGGGGCTGTCAGGCCCACATCTCCCAGGGCGAAGAACGCACCATCATCGGCATCATCGGCAACGGACGGCCCCTGGACCGCGCGCCCATCGAGCGGCTCTCCGGGGTGGAACGAACCGTTCCCATCCTCCGGCCCTTCAAGCTGGCCAGCCGCGACTTCCATCCGAAAAACACCGTCGTCGACTTGAACGGCATATCCATCGGTAACGAGCAAGTCGTCGTAGTGGCCGGGCCCTGCGCCGTGGAGAGCCGCGACCAGCTCCTGGCCGCCGCCCGCGCTGTCAAAGAGGCAGGAGCCAGCGTCCTGCGCGGTGGGGCCTACAAACCCCGCACCTCCCCGTACAGCTTCCAGGGCATGGGCGAGGAAGGCCTTAGACTCCTCGCCGAGGCCCGTGACGAAACCGGCCTCCTCGTCGTCACCGAGGTGATGGAACCAGACCTGGTACCCCTGGTATCCACCTACGCCGACATCCTCCAGATCGGCGCCCGCAACATGCAGAACTACGCCCTGCTGCACGCCGTGGGCGAGGCGCAGAAGCCGGTTATGCTGAAGCGCGGCATGATGTCCACCATCGAGGAACTCCTCATGTCCGCCGAGTACATCCTCTCCCACGGCAACAACCGCGTCATCCTCTGTGAACGCGGCATTCGTACCTTCGAGCCCTACACGCGGAACACCCTGGACGTAAGTGCAATTCCGCTGCTGAAGCAGCTCAGCCACCTGCCCGTCATCGCCGACCCCAGCCATGGCACGGGCAAGTGGGAGCTGGTCGAGCCTGTCTCCCGCGCTGCGGTGGCCGCCGGCGCCGACGGTCTGATGATTGAGGTCCACCCGTGTCCCGAGGAGGCGATGTCGGACGGCGCCCAATCCCTTAAGCCCGAGCGTTTCGCCACCCTCATGCACCACCTCGCCCCTATCGCCGAGGCCGTCGGACGGACGATGGCCTGAGGAGAGACCATTGAAACCGCTTGAACAGTGTCAAGTCACCATCGTCGGGCTAGGTCTAATGGGCGGCTCGCTGGCCGGCGGCCTTCGCCCCCGCTGCCGTTCCGTCGTCGGCGTGACCCGGCGCCAGGATAGTATCGACATCGCATTGAAGCGCCGGCTCATCAACCATGGAACCATGGACCTGGAGGAGGGTCTTGTAGACGCCGACATCGTGGTGTTGGCCACCCCCGTCCGGATCATCTTGCGCCAGCTCAAGACCATAGGCCCACTCCTTCCCCACGGTTGCCTACTGATCGATCTCGGCAGCACCAAGGCGGAGATCATTACGGCCATGGGGCATCTGCCCGATCACGTCCAGCCCCTGGGCGGCCATCCCATGTGCGGCAAGGAGACCTCGGGCATCGCCGCCGCCGACCCCACCATCTACCACGGGGCCACATTCATCCTCACCCCGCTGGAGCGGACCTCCGAGGAGGCTCTGGACCTAGGTCGCGCGCTTGCGCGGGCTGCTGGATCCCGGCCCCTTGTCCTCAGCGCCGCGCGACAGGACTTCCTGGTGGGCACTGTGAGCCATCTTCCGTACCTGATGGCGTGCGCCATGGTGGCCACGGCGGACGAACGCACCTCGCCCGATCCCGCGGCCTGGAAGATCGTCGCCGGCGGCTACCGGGATACGACCCGCGTCGCGGGCAGCGACGTGACGATGATGACGGACATCCTCCTGACCAATCCGAAGCCCGTCCTTGGCGCCATCGACACGTTCCAACAGCAGATCGCCCGGCTGCGCCGCCTGGTCGAAGAGGGGGACGAGGAAGCGCTGCGCTCTGCCCTTCAAGCGATCCGCGACGAACGCCTCCGTATGTACCCCTGAGATTGACAATATGCCCACGCATGCTATGATGCGGTCCATTCCAATAGAATATCGCGCGATAAGTTCACTCTTATCAAGAGAGGTTGAGGGACCGGCCCTGTGAAACCTCGGCAACCATCCGCTAGACGAAGCTGCATCCGCGGACAGGTGCCAACTCCGGCAGCTCCCGGGTTGACGTGCCAACCCAGCGGGATCTGGAAGATGAGCGTGCGAACAGCCTCTTCTTATGATACCCGCTGAAGAGGCTTTTTTGTTGCTCCGCCCTGCCGGCGGCCCCTCCTGATAAGCCAGGCAACGGATGCCGGGAGAGGAGACCGCATGACTAACCACAACACGGTCGATAGGGACCACGGGAACCCGCAAGCCCTGGGACAGACGCCAGCCCCACGGACCCCCCCACGGTGGGGAGAGAACGACACGCCGGCTCGATTCTCGACCCTCACCGTCCACGGCGGAGAGGCCAGACGGAAGCCTTACCACGCCCTGACCATGCCCATCGTTCAGAGCTCCACCTTCACCTTTGAGAGCACCGCTGAAATCCTGGAATTCGTCACTGAGAAGGAGGACGGTGGTGCCCGCGGGCGGGAGGAATACGGGCGCTATGGCAATCCGACCCAGCATGCGACTGAGCGGAAGATAGCTGCCTTGGAGGGCGGCGAGCGGGCCCTCCTCCTCGCCAGCGGCATGAACGCCATCACTACCACCCTCTTCACCTTCCTCTCTCAGGGGGACCACCTGGTGATGACCAACGGATGCTACAGCCGCACGCAGGAGTTCGTGCGCGACTTCCTGCCCCGCTGGGGCGTCGACGTCACCTTCCTCGATCCAAGCGACGATGCGCCTTTGGACGACGCCCTAACCCGGGCGATTCGCCCCACCACCCGACTGATCATGTGCGAAACCCCGACCAATCCTTACCTGCGAGTGATGAATCTCGCCAGCGTGGCCGCCTCGGCTCGTCCCCGAGGGATCCTCACTGTCATAGACAGCACCTTTGCCACGCCCGTCAACCTCCGCCCCCTCAAGTACGGTCTCGACCTGGTGATCCACAGCGCCACCAAGTACCTCGGCGGTCACAACGATCTCCTCGCTGGCGCCGTCGTCGGCTCCGCGCACCTGATCCGGAGAATACGAGCAACGCGTGACGTGCTGGGCGGTATTGGCGGTCCCCACGACGCCTATCTCCTCCTCCGCGGCCTCAAGACCCTCGATCTCCGCGTCCACCGACAGAACGAAAGCGCCCAACGTATCGCGGAGCATCTTGAGGCCCACCCCGCCGTGGCCCGCGTCTACTACCCCGGCCTCCCCAGCCACCCGGATCACACCGTCGCCCGCCGTCAGATGAGCGGCTTCGGGGGTGTCGTCAGTTTCGACATAGACGGCGACCTGGAGCAGACCGGCCGCTTCGTCGACCGTCTTCGTCTCCCCTATGTCGGGCCGACCCTGGGGGGCGTGGAGAGCGTCGTCCGTCAGCAAGCCATTTTCGCCTCGCCCGATCCTGACGAGCGCCGCAAACTCGGCGTCGCAGACAACCTCGTCCGTTACGCGGTCGGCATCGAGGACGTGAAAGACATCCTCGCCGACCTCCATCAGGCCCTGTCCGGCCTCTAGGTCCAGCCGATGATCATCCACAGGACCGCAGCCACCTCTCTACCTGACACGAAACGGTTCGCCCAGGTGACGATACCGCTCAACGAACCCTGCGCCTGCCCCGTCGTCTCTGCGTCCCATCGTTCGTGGGAAAGCCCATGACCCTGACCCTCTTATGCGTTGATCGACCTTGGAGGACGTGACGTGACTGCCCCAGCACCACCGAGCTCGCGCCTTACCATCAATCGTGGGAACGCCCTCACCGGCCGCATCCCGGTGCCCGGTGACAAGTCCATCTCCCACCGCACTCTCCTCCTCGGCTGCCTCGCCCAGGGCATCAGCCACATCCGAGGATTCCTTCCCTCCAACGACTGCCTCGCCACACTGAGCTGCCTCCGTGCGCTTCGTGTTCCGATCGAGAGCCCACACCCCGACGCACCCACCGAGCTGGTCGTCCACGGCGCCGGCCTCCGCGGGCTCAGCCCTCCGGGCGCGCCCCTGGACTGCGTCCGTTCCGGCACGACCATGCGCTTGCTCGCAGGCATCCTCGCCGGGCAGCCTTTCGACGCGATACTGACGGGGGATTCTCAGCTCCTGCGCCGCCCAATGGGCCGCATCGTCCGGCCTCTCTGCTCGATGGGCGCGGTGATCGACGCCGTCGATGGCCACGCGCCTCTCTCCATCAGCCCCGCCCATCTCCGGGGGCGTGAACACACCCTGCCCGTCGCCAGCGCCCAGGTCAAGAGCGCCATTCTGTTGGCCGGCCTCTTTGCCGAGGGGCCGACCGTCGTTCATCAACCGGGACCCGCGCGCGACCACACGGAGCTCATGCTCCAGGCCATGGGCGCTGACCTGGAGATTTCGGGGCTCTCCATCCGCCTCGCCCCTCCTGCCTCTCCCCTTGCTCCCCTGGACGTCACGGTCCCCGGTGATGCCTCCTCGGCCGCATTCCCCCTCGTCGCGGGGCTTCTGGTCCCAGGCTCCGAAATCACGGTGGACAACGTCGGCATCAACCCCACTCGTAACGGGCTTTTCGACGTGCTCCAGCAGATGGGCGCCGACGTCTCCTTCCGCGGGCAGCGCGTCCAGGGAGGAGAACCCGTCGCCGACGTGACAGCCCGTCACACGGCGCTCCGCGCCGCCGAGGTCAGCGGTGATACCGTCGTCCGGATGATCGACGAGTTTCCACTCCTCGCCGTCGCCGCCACCCGGGCCGCAGGCTCCACCGTCGTCCGCGACGCAGCCGAGCTCCGCGTCAAGGAGACCGACCGTATCGCCGTGATGGCCTCTGAGTTGAACAAGATGGGGGCAGACATCACCCCGCGCCCTGATGGTTTCGTCGTCGCCGGGCCGACACCGCTCCACGGCGCCCACGTGGACAGCCACGGTGACCACCGTATCGCCATGGCCCTCGCTGTCGCCGGGCTCCTGGCAACCGGCGAGACCACCATCGTCCGCTCCGCCTGCATCCGCGACTCCTTTCCGGCTTTCGTCGAAACGATGCAGGGCCTGGGCGCGGAGATCCGCCAAGCGTGACGATGACCCAGAGGCGGAGGGAGAAACGGAGAGCGCAAGAAGTAATGCGTAATGCGTAAGACGTACGGACGGAGGGACAATCCAGTTTCGGAGCTTCAGAGTCTCATGAAACCGAACGCGCTGCATCCCGCGCTTCACGCCCCACGGATTTCGAATTACGGATTACGCGTTACGCATCACGCCTTACGAATCACGCCTTACGAATTACGCCTTACGAATTACGCCTTACGAATCACGCCTTACGAATCACGCTTCACGGATTACGGTGACTCCCATCATCCAAACCTAACCACAAGGACCACATCATGCCCGCTCCCCCTATCAACAGTCAAACACGCCTCGTTGGCCTCATCGGCTGGCCGGTCGAGCACAGCATGTCCCCCGCCATGCACAACGCTGCCTTCGAAGCCCTCGATCTCAATTGGCGCTACGTGCCGTTGCCCGTGCGTCCCCAGCACATCGACACCGCCGTCGGCGGGCTGGCCGCCCTCGGCTTCCGCGGCGCCAACGTCACCGTTCCTCACAAAGAGGCCGTATTCCACGCACTAGATCGGTCCGAGCATCCCGACGCTGTCGCCGCCGAAGCCCGGGCCCTCGGCGCGGTCAACACCCTCGTTGTACACCAAGGAGCGGTCGACGCGCCCATCATCACCGGACACAACACCGATGCCGCCGGCTTCGTCGGGTCGCTGGAGGCGGCCGGGGCTCGACTCGAAGCCATCTCTGCGGTCGTCGTCGGTGCTGGTGGAGCAGCGCGAGCCGTGGTCTTCGGCCTCATCCAAGCCGGCGCCCGCGCCGTCACGGTCCTCAATCGAAACGAAAAGCGCGCCGAGCAACTCGCCGCGGACCTCGGCGACGCGGATCCGGCGCCCGCCCACCTCCGGGCCGCTCCCCTGGAAGCCGGTCGGCTCATCGAGACCAGTCGCACCGCCGATCTCCTGGTCAATGCCACCCCAGTGGGTATGTGGCCCCGCGAGGAGGGCTCCATCTGGCCGCACGGGGTCCCTGTTCCGTCGCACCTCACCGTCTTCGACCTCGTGTACAACCCTCCCACAACCGAGTTCCTCCGGCAGGCCCGCGTCTCCGGCGCCCGGGCCGTCGACGGCCTAGACATGCTCGTAAGGCAGGGCGCCCGCGCCTTCGAGCTGTGGACCGGACAGGACGCGCCGATCGCTGTGATGCGCCGCGCTTGTCGGCGATCGCTCCGGACCTGAAGCCGGCGATGACCACCAAGGAACAAGCCTCGAACTGGGCAGCCGTCGGCTCCGGAGTCACCAAGGCTGTGCCCATCGTTCTGGGCTACGTGCCCATCGGGCTCACCTACGGAGTGCTGGCCCAGAAAGCAGGGCTGTCGGGCCTGAACGCCGTCCTTATGTCCCTCCTCGTCTACGCCGGATCCTCCCAGCTCGTCGCCGCGGGCCTCTTCGGGGCCGGCGCCCCCGCCCCCACCATCATCCTCACCACCTTCGTCGTCAACCTGCGCCATATGCTCCTCTCGGCCGCTGTCTCACCTTATCTCAAGTCATGGCGCAAGGGGGAGCTGGCGGCCTTCGCCTACGAGCTAACCGATGAGACCTTCGCCCTCCACGCTGTCCGCTTCCCATCGGGCGTGCCCCCGAAAGGAGAAGTGTTCGCCGTCAATGTGACCGCCCAGGCGTCCTGGCTTCTCGGCACCGGGCTTGGTGTGGCGCTGGGGGAAATCATCGGCGACGTGGAACCGCTGGGCCTCGACTACGTGCTGCCGGCCATGTTCATCGCTCTCAGTGTGATGCAGATGGAGGATGCGATCCACGTCGGCGTGGCACTCTTCGGCGGGGCCCTGTCCGTCGCGCTCCTGCTCCTCGGCGTGGCCCAGTGGAACGTCATTCTTGCCACCATCATCGCCGCCTCAGTGGGGGTATGTCTCGAGTTATGGACCAACGACAGATCTTCTTGACCATTCTTGGCATGGCTGCGGTGACGTATGCGCCCCGCCTCCTACCAACCTGGCTCCTTTCCTCCCGCACCCTGCCGCGCTGGCTCGTGATCTGGCTCCGCCACGTGCCGGTCGCCGTACTCTCGGCCATGCTCTTTCCCGCCATACTCTCGGACGGCGGTCAGCTCCACCTCGGTCTGGACAACCTCTTCCTCCTATCCGCCTTCCCCACCCTGGTCGTGGCCTGGAGGACGCGCAGCCTCTTCGCACCCGTCGCCACCGGCGTCCTGCTGGTCGCCCTGGCGAGACGCTTCTTCCCCCTCTAGCCACGCGCCGGTCCCCTCATCGGGCTCCCTTGAGCCTCCGTTTTCGGCCGGCAAGGGCTGCCGCACGCCGGGCTCACCTCTCCGAGACGAAACAAAGGCCCGGCGTATCCACGCCGAGCCCTTGACGCAGTCCCGGTTGAGAGACCGCTCTCAGCCGCCGAACGCGAAGGTCGCTACCACCAGTCGGTTCAGATCGGCGACCTCTGGATGCTCTTCTCGCCGCTCGGGGAACCCACTATAGTTATCCGTCACCACCACCCGTACGTCCTCGCTCTCAGGGTCCTCGAAGATGTACCGGATCACCTCGATATCGTCTCCAACCGCGTCCACCTCCCGCACCGCCGTGGTTCCATTGACCTCCACCGTCTCCTCCCTCGTCGGCTCGGGGAAGGCCCGGCGGAACTGCTTCAACGGGCCCACATAGACCTCCACCGTCATCGCCGGAACCGCCGGCGGCGCGCTGGGATCGGGCGGCCCGTCCTTCTCCTCGAACCGCTCCGCCCAGTCCTGGGGGAAGATGACCACGCCCCGCTCCAGCGGCCAATCCTCCGGCATGCCGGTGCCCCCAGTCGGCGTCTCCTTGTAACTCCAGTCTGCCGGAATCTGAATCTCGAACCCGTACGTATCGTCGTCGAAGATCTGCCAGTCGCTCATCGTGTCCTCGTCCGGCGTTGGCAAGAGATCTCCCAACGTCTCGACCCATTCAGCCGTCTCTACCATATGATCAAACGCGGCCACCAACTCCGCCAGGTCGTCGGCGTCGGGCGCGCTCGCGTAGAAATCGAGACCTAGCCGCTCCTCATCAGTGTCCAGCACCACCAACACGTGCTCCTCGACCGCCTCCACCGCGGCCCTACCATCCTCGTCTTCGGCCACCGGCCCGAACACCTCAAGCGTGTACCGTCGCCCCCCTGCCCAGCCGACATCCACGGGCTCCGACACGACGATCTCTGCATCACCCGGGAGCAGGACAGCCTCCGGCTCCATCGGGGGCTCCAGCACCGTCTGGTTCAGACCCATCCGTAACGCACTGCCCGGCTCCGGCCTCCAAGCGTACTCTGTGTCGAGCCTCTCCCAATCCGAGGGGACCTCAATGGTCAGTCCTGTCTGCGCCACGTTGACCTTCCGATACGAGCTCGGGCTGCTGGGTGAGACCTGGTCGTCGCGACCCTCGGCGTCCCGAGGCACGGATACTACCCGCTCCCCGGCAGCGTGGTACTCGTAGAGCTCGTCCTTCCACCGCAACAGGATTATGTACCCCGGCGTCAGTACCTGCGCGTACGACCTGCCTGGCTCCGGAACCCCGAGGCTGGCGTCGGGGAACTCAAAGGGCTCCACCGTCTCCACTGTGACCTCCTCGCGATCGACCCCGTACCGGTTAGCCAGGTCCAGGACGGCCTCCTCCACCAACGCTTCCGCCTCCGCCATAGCGGTCTCCGTCGGCTCCGGCGTCGCTAGTGCCTGACCCTGGAAATATCGCCGACCATCCTTCTCCTCAATCACGAACTCCTCCTTGGTCGAGCCGTACCCGTCCGCGCCCCACGTCAGCTCGTACGTGCCGGCCAGGAGATCACCCCGCCAGTTCAGGGGCCAGACCGTCTCGCCGAGCTCGACGGCCCGGAGCGGCACCACGTGGGCGCTGGCCCTCAGGTCCCCGCCAGGCTCGTGCCGCACCTCCATCGTCCCGTTGAAGCTGCTGTCTCCCTCAAATCTGGCTCGCCCCGTGTTCTCGACGCCCAATCTCACCTGGAAGACCTCCTCCGAGTTCACCTCCATCGCGACCCGGAAGGCCAGCTCTGGCTCCTGCTGTGCCGGAGAGAGGGGCGCGCAGCCCCCCACAACCAGAACTCCCACCATCGTCAGAACCATCAGCGCCGTCGTCACCAAACCACGTCGCATCTCTTTGACCATTGTGCTGCCCCTTTCTCTCCAACCCCTATGTCGCGCCTGGTTCGACTCCATCAAGTTCCCCGGCGCGACATCCTCCACGCCACACATCCGCGAACGCTCGTCCGTCTCATGCAGACGCTTAACGTGCCGTTCGTCCAATTCGTTCCTATCCTACCAGGTCGCAGGCGTGGCGTCATCACCCAGTAGAACGGTCCGCCTCCTGGTCACCTGACCAGGCAGCGCAGTAGGGGATTGCACGGCGGTACGTGTGGCAAGGGAGCCTTCCGCGAATGCGATTGCGGTTCTGGGGAGTCTCAGACGTCGTAGTGCGTCAGGGGGTGCCGGTCAGCACGAGATTGGCCCGAGGCAAAGACCACAAGATAGAAACTAAGAGACTCTCTGTGCCTCTCTGTGCCTCTCCGTGCTTCTCTGTGTACCTCTGTGTCTCTCCTCACTCCGTCAGCGATACGTCCGTAATCATCCATGCCCCGTCGATGAGCCTCAGATGGATCCTCCGCTCCGTCGGCGTCGGATTCCCACCCCAGTACAGGCTCAACACCACCGACGCTTCGTCCTCCGACACCTCCACCCCATCCACGGCAAAACGCTCCGGGATATCCTGAGCCAGGAGGAACGGATCCACCCGGAATCCTTCCTTGGCGATCTCATCCACCTCGCCAACGAAGGGCTCGGCCAGGTAAGGGCTCTCACGGTATTCACGGTCCACCAGCGGGTTCCCCGGGTAGCCGATGTACCAGCGGTAGAATGCGCTCACCACCTCCTGGGGACTCAGCTCCGGCTCCCGCGCGACCAGGCCGCACCCACTCAGCACCAGGGATGTACCGACGAAACACACCACCAGTACGATGTGACGTAGGACCTTGGTGGTCATCACGCCCCCCTCCTCCCCCCACCATCAACCAGCCCTTCCTGAGCCGCCAGCATTGCTGCCTCTGTCCGTGTCGCGACACCCAGCTTCGAGAGAATGCTGCTGACGTGGGTTTTGACCGTGGACGGGCTGATGAACAGCCGGTCCGCGATCTCTGGATTCGTCGCCCCCTCGGCGACCAGAGAGAGCACCTCCCGTTCCCTCTCCGTCAGGTCGTCACCTACCCTGGACGTCCGCCGGCTCGCCTTGAAGAGCACCCAGGCTGCCTCGGAAGCCAGCGTCGGCTCCCCGCGGTAAGCGGCACGGATCGCGTCCGCCAATTCGTCGGCCCCGATATCCTTGAGCAAATACCCCAACGCCCCGGCGTCCAGGGCATCCTGGACCAGCCTCTCCTCCTTGAAACTCGTCAGGGCGATGATCCGCACCTCTGGATCTCGCTCTGTCAGGGCCCGAATCGCCTCCACCCCGTCCATCCGCGGCATCTTCAGATCCATAAGGATCACATCTGGGTGGACCTGCTCGAAGACAGCCAACGCCTGGTGGCCGTCCCCTGCCTCCCCCGCCAGCTCCAGGTCGTCGTGCACGAGCAAGAAGGTGCCCAGCCCGTTCCGTACCATCTCGTGGTCATCGACGAGCATCACGCGAATCAGCTTCGCTTCATCCATCTCCACCCCTCCAGAAGACCGTCATCGCCGTCCCTTTGCCGGGTTCGCTCTCCACTCTGAACGCTGCCCCGATGCCCTTCGCCCTCTCGCGCATCGTGCTCAAGCCCAAGTGACCGGCGGGGATATCCCTCCGGGAGAAACCTTGTCCGTCATCGCGGACCGAAAGCTCGATGCCCCCGCCTCTGCGCCGCAGACTGAGCATGACTTCGTCTGCCTGCGCGTGCCGCACCACGTTGTTCAGCGCCTCCTGCGCAATCCGGTACAAGGCCTCCTTGGCCTCCGGCGGCACCTCCATCCGCGGCTCCACGTCTAGGATGACCTCCAGCTGGGCCCGGCCGGCGATGGCTCTGCTGAGCTGTCCCAACAGCTCATCCAGATCGGCCTCCAGGAACGCTGCCGGGCGCAGCTCCCAGAGCAGCGTGCGCATCTCGGCCATCGCCCCGCGGGTGAGACGTTGCAGATCCGCCAGTCTCCGCTCCGCCTCCTCGGGGTGCTTCTCCCACAAACGCGGCAGCACGTCCGCAATCATACTGGCCGAGAAGAGCGTCTGGCTCACGGCATCGTGAAGCTCCCGGGCCAGCCTATTTCGCTCCGCCGTGGCTGCCGCCGCCTCCGCTTGCTCATACAGCCGGGCGTTCTCGACCGCCATCCCGGCCTGTCTCCCCACCGAGGCCAGCAGCGCCCGCTCATCCGAGGAAATCAGGCGTGGCTCTCGAGTGGCCAGGTTCAGCACACCCAGCGTTGCGTCCCGAGCGACCAGGGGAACACTAATCACCAACCGAAACCCCTGCTGCCGCAGACCGTCTTTCAAAGCCCCACGAGGGTACTCCTCGACCTCTCGCAGCACCGGGGTGGCCTCACCGACAGCCTCGGCCGCCAGGCTTTCCTGCAAGTCCATCTCACGCACCCGATCAACAAAACAATCCGACAACCCCCGTGCCGCGATCAGACTCAGACGCCCTTCATCGGTTAGGCGGAAGGCTGCCCCCGCCTCCATGCCCATCGTCTCCAGCGTCTTGCTGAGAGCCGCGTCCATCACCTCATCCAGCTCCAGCGACCGGCTCACCACGGCTGCAAGCGCGTTCAATGTGGACAGCTCTCGGGTGCGGTCGGCAACGCGCTGCTCTAGATGCGCATAAGAGGCCTGGAGATCGGCCGCCATGGCGTTGAACTGCCGCGCCAACGTCTCCAGCTCGTCGCCCGTGCGCACATCGATAGTCTGGCTGAAGTCGCCCCCCGCGATCTCCTCGGCAGCTCTCGTCAGCTCGTCCACTGGCCGGGTGATCCGCCGCACCCCCAGTGCGACCACGGTCACGGGTACAACGACGCCCAGTGCAAGGAGAATCAGCATGAACCGGTTGAACGGACGAACGGTCTCTGTCACATCCGACCACCGCTCCTCGGTCACCAGTCCCCACGATGTCCGCGGGATAGGCGCATATCCGGCTACGACGTCACGGTCGTCGATGTCCGTCGTCCGCATGGCCCCCGTCGCCCCCTGCAGAGCCTCCTTGACTCCCTCAAGATGCGACACGTCCTGGCCGATGAGAAATGTGTCGGGATGAAAGATCACACGGCCACTCCCATCCACCAGATAGGCAGTGTCTCGTCGCCCGATGTAGAGCTCCCAGATCTGCCGGTAGAAAATGCTCGTTCGGGTCGCCCCTCGTTCCGCGTGGAAGAGCCCCACCGCCTTCCCCGACTGCGTATCCGCTGCTCCGGACAACGGGTGGGAGAGCGCGATCACGTCCATCCCTGCTACTTCGCGGAATAGGATATCTGTCAGCATCAGTCGCTCACTCGCGGTACCCGGCTCGTTCGCGACAAGCTGTGGAAAGGATGCTCCGTACAGATGCGCCCAGTTCGGAACCGCCGCGGCAACCGTGCCGTCTCCATCGAGGACTAAGACGCCGGCGTCGAAGGCCGACAGGTCGCCGCCGGGCCATTCTCGGTCCAGGGCCACCTGCAGCTCGTGGAGCGATCCATCCGTAGCAGACGAGGCCAGGAACGCCAGGGGCTGCGCGAATCCTTCTAATTCCGCCGACAGCTGATTTGCCAGCAGCTCTGTTCGGTCGCGGTTCCGGTCTAGGACCAGATCCTCCGTCACCCGCTGAGAGGCGCGAAAGGCCACAATGCCCACCGCGGCCAGGATGGCCGCTGTCGGCAGCAGCACCCAGCCGACCATCTTAGCCCGCAGCCTGCTCCGCCTCCTCAGCCAGTCAAACACACCCACTCCGATGGCACCTACCATTCCCAGAATCCACGCCAGTCGCGCACCAACCCAAGCTCTCAAGCCAAGTATACCGCCATTCCTTCCGAAAAGGTATCCCCCCATCAGGTCGCCCCCGTCCCAGGCCTCTCCTCGCTCGACACCAGCGCATGAGACTCACGCCATCATCGCTACCCCCAGGCCGCATGCGGCAGGAGTGGGACCTTCGTGGTAGGGGCTTCAGCCCCTCCTCCCCCCACAACAGCGAAGTCCCCCACTCCCCCTCCAACCGCGCCGACCGCCGCTTCTTACCCCTCACACCACGGAACCCTTCGTAGCAGGGGCTTTGGCGCCTCCGTCGGGCCCATCAAGCGCGCGATCCCTCCCATCACCCAAGAACCCCTCCCGACCACTCCAAACCCATCATACACCACCCAACCCTTCGCCACATCCCCCACCCGGTCGGTCCCCACCTACCCACCTGACCAGTCGCGCTCCGCTTGGCGCCTCACCATCTAACCGCTATAATCGACCCACTATGCTCAGCCACGCTGTCCCAACGAGAAGAACGCCACCGAAACCAAGCAGGAGAAGCCCATGCTCCGATTCCTGACCGCCGGCGAATCCCATGGCCCGTGCCTCACCGCCATCCTGGACGGCATGCCCGCCGGCCTTGAGGTCGACCTCGATGTCGTCGACCGCGACCTCCAGCGGCGCCAGGGCGGCTACGGCCGGGGCGACCGCATGAAGATCGAGCGCGACCGTGTGGAAGTCCTGGGCGGCATTCTCTACGGCCGCACCACCGGCGCACCCATCGCCCTGCGCATCGAAAACAAGGATTGGGCCAACTGGCGTGATCGCTGGGCCGCAGGTAACCTCCCCAAGCTCACTATCCCCCGACCCGGTCACGCCGACTACGCCGGCGCGGTGAAGTACGGCGTGGAGGACGCCCGACTCATCTCCGAGCGGGCCAGCGCCCGAGAGACCGCCGCCCGCGTGGCTGTCGGCGCCCTGGCCCGCCAGCTCCTCGCCGAGTTCGACGTCGCCGTCGGCAGCTTCGTCACCGAAATCGGCGGGGTCGCCGCCGAGATCCCCACGTGCTGCCACCCCGAGCTCTGGTCCCTCGCCGAGGCCAGCGACCTCCGCTGCCCCGACGATCGTGCGGCGGAGCGCATGCGCCGGCGCATCGACGCAGCCCGTGAGGCCGGCGACTCCCTGGGAGGCGTCTTCGCCGTCACAGCCACCGGCTTGCCCGTAGGGCTGGGCAGTCACGTCCAGTGGGACCGCCGGCTCGATGCCCGTTTGGTCGCGGCCGTCGTGTCAATTCCTGCCATAAAGGGTGCCGAGATCGGCCCCGCCTTCCACAACGCTGCCCTGCCCGGCACCCAGGTGCACGACGAGATCCATTCCGACGGCCAAGGCGGGGTCGCGCGGAGGACCAACCGCGCCGGCGGGTTCGAAGGCGGCATGACCAACGGGATGCCCGTCATCGTACGCGCTGCCATGAAACCCATTCCCACGACCGTCTCGCCCCTCCGGTCCGTCGACCTGGAGACGGGGGAGAGAGCAGAGACCGAGTACCAGCGATCCGACGTCTGCGCCGTTCCAGCCGCCTCCATCGTGGGTGAGGCTATGGTCGCCTGGACCCTGGCCGACGCGATGACTGAGAAACTCGGTGGGGACAGCCTTGGGGAGATGAAGGACCGCTACACAGCAGGCTAGCAGAAGGAACAGACTATGGATCGAAGGGGGCAGAAGACGGGAAACCTCATCCTCACCGGCTTCATGGGCACCGGTAAGAGCGTCGTGGGCCGTCGCGTCGCGGAACAGCTCGGTCGCCCCTTCGTCGACATGGATATTGAGATCGAAACCCGGGCAGGGGAGCCCATCCGCCGCATCTTCGCCGAAGACGGCGAACCGCGTTTCAGGGAGATGGAGTCCCGCCTCCTTACGGAGCTCCTCGGCGGCTCGGGTAAGGTCATCGCCACGGGCGGCGGCACGCTCGTCGATCCCGACAACCGTGCAACCCTATCGGCCTTCGATACCGTCGTCTGTCTTCACGCCGCTCCCGACGCGATCCTGTCGCGCACTGGGCACAACCACTCCCGCCCCCTGCTCGCCGTCGACGAACCGGCAGCCGAGATCGAACGGCTCCTTGCCCTCCGCCGCAAAGCCTACGCCGCCCTCCCCTGGCATGTGGACACCACCCGTCTCTCCGTTTCGGAAGTGGCCCGCCGGGTACTGGCTCTGGACCGCTCTAGCACCCTTCCAGTACAGTTTCCCGGCGGCACGTACGACATCCATCTAGGGCCCGGTATGCTGGACCATATTGGCGGCGCCCTGCGCGCGGCGGGGACCGGAGCCGGAACCCGGGTTGCCCTCGTCTCCAACGACGTCGTGGCCGCCCTCTACGCCGACCAGGTAGAGGACAGCCTCCGCGCGGCCGCCCTCCACCCTTTCCGCTGCCTCATCCCCGATGGCGAGGCGCACAAGACCCTGGTCACCGTCCGATCCCTCTACGATCGATTTCTTGAGGGAGGCCTGGACCGGAGCGGCCTCGTCCTCTCCCTCGGCGGCGGTGTCACCGGGGACATTGCAGGCTTCGCCGCCGCGAGTTTCATGCGCGGCATTCCCTTTGCGCAGGCGCCCACCACCCTCCTCGCCATGGTCGACGCCAGTGTCGGGGGCAAGACCGGCGTCGACCTTCCCCAAGGAAAGAACCTTGTGGGAGCCTTCAAGCAACCGCTGACTGTCGTCGTCGATCCGAACGTCCTCTCGACCCTGGACGAGGCCGAGGTCCGTTCCGGGATGGCCGAGGTGATCAAACACGGCATCATCGGTGCCCCTGACCTCTTCGCCGAGCTGAAGAAAAAGGGACCCCATCACACGATATCGTTTCAGGACGCTGCACCTCTGACGCCCACCCAGCTCGCTCGGGCACTGCAGGTGAAGATCGATGTCGTCGAGGAAGACCCCTTCGAGCAGGGGCTCCGGGCTACCCTCAATCTAGGCCACACTGTCGGCCACGCGCTGGAGATGCTCAGTCACTTCTCGCTCCGTCACGGCGAGGCCGTCGGCATCGGGATGGCCGCCGCTGCGCGGATCGCAGTCGCCCAGGAGCGGGCGGAGCCGCAATTGATCGACCGGATAGAGTCAATGCTGGCGTCGTGGGACCTGCCGACCCGTTGTTCGAGCGACTGCCTCGGGCCATTCACCGCGGAGCGGATCTGGGAGGCGCTGGCCCACGACAAGAAACGGCACCAGAACACCCTCCGCTGGATCCTGCCTCTCGCCATCGGTCAGGTGACGATCAGCGAGGATGTGCCGCAGGCACTCGTCCTCTCTGTCCTACGAGACCTGGGCGCCAGCTAG
>CAZIWL010000089.1:0-18078 GCA_964542755.1 uncultured Anaerolineales bacterium | reverse complement strand
CCTGGGCCTCATCCTGACGTGAGGCGCCGACTGAAGGACGCGCTGGAGGGCCGGGCTTTCGACGACACCGAGCGCCATGGGAAATGGATGTTCGTTAGCCTGAAAGACGGAAGGAGACAGACATTGGGGCTCCACTTCGGGATGGCGGGGGGCCTCAAGTACTTCCGGGACATGGCGGATGAGCCGGCGTACGACCGGATGCGGTTCGATTTCTCCAACGGATACCACCTGGCCTACGTCTCGACGCGCAAGCTGGGGGCGGTGCGGCTGATCGAGGATGGCGACGCGTTTGTTGAGAGGAAGGACCTCGGCCCTGACGCGCTGGCCGAGGAGCTCGATTTCGACGCGTTTCGGCGCCGGCTGGAGGGCCGCCGCACGATGATCAAGGCGCTCCTCCTGGATCAGCATGTGTTGGCTGGGGTGGGAAACGTGTACGCGGACGAAGTCCTTTATCAAGCGGGGATTCACCCGCGCATCAAGGCGAACGAGCTCGACGTAGAGGACGTGAGGGCCCTCTATGAGACGATGCACGAGGTGCTCGAGACGGCGATCGACAAGCAGGCGCAGCCGGGCGATCTTCCTGACTCGTACCTCACTGCCCACCGCCACGAGGACGGTGTATGTCCGCGGTGTGGGGCTGCGCTCGAGCGGGTGAAGGTCTCCAGTCGGAGGTCGTACATCTGTCCGAAATGCCAGCAGACGGGTTCGCGATAGGGACGGCGGGATTCGCCCAGCAGTCGGTGGACTGACGCGTCCAGGAGACGGTTGGACTGGGGTAGAAATGTGCCAGATGGGGCCGGCGCGCGCCGCCGCAGGGCTGTGCGGACCAGGACCGACGAGGAGTGAGAGATGGGTGAAGAGGTGATTGAGATTGGATCTCGGAGGATCGAGGCCGCGAATCTGGACGACGTGATCTTCCCCGAATTGGGCATCACACAAGGGGATCTGATCACCATCTATCGGAGACTGGCGAATTCGATGCTTCCGCATCTGGAGGACCGGCCGCTGACGATGGAGCGCTACCCCGACGGCCTGGATCAGGAGGGCTTCTACCAGCGTCGTGCACCTTCGTACTTTCCAGACTGGGTGCGACGCGTATCCGTCCACGTGAAGGAGGATGACGGGGAGCAACCAGCGGTCGTCTGCGATGACGAGGCGACGCTGGTCTATCTGGTGGATCAGGGGCTGATCACTCCGCACGTGTGGCTGAGCCGGGCCGAGCAACTGACGCGACCGGACAAGCTGATCTTCGACCTGGATCCGCCTGACGATGATTTCGACAGGGTGAGGTTTGCAGGCGAGCTCTTGCACGACATCCTGTCTGAGCTAGGCCTGGCATCGTTTGTGATGACCACAGGGTCGCGCGGGGCTCACGTGGTCGTGCCGTCGGTGCGAGAGGATGACTTCGACGGTACCCGCGCTTTCGCGCAAGATGTGGCGGACCTTGCGGCGGCCAAGGAGCCCGATCGGCTGACGGTCGAGATGCGGAAGGAGGAGCGGGGCGAAAAGGTCTTCGTCGACACCCTGCGCAACGTGTACGGGCAGAACTCGGTGGCACCCTACGCAGTCCGCGCGAAGGCCGGCGCACCGGTGGCGACGCCGCTGGAATGGGACGAGTTTTCGGACGGGGCGCTGCACTCACAGTCGTATACCGTGGAGAACATCTTCCGCAGGCTGGGCCAGAAGGCGGATCCGTGGGCGGATATCATTGAAGAGGCCCAGTCGCTCGGCGAAGCTCGTCGCCGCCTCGAGGAGAGCGATGACCACGATTGAGGCGGTAAGACCAGAGCCTGAGCCCCTGCGTGGGAAAGAAACGGGGCCGGCTTTCCACCACGGCCGATGTGGCGGTGTAGAGGGAATCGAGGCTCTCAGGAGGCATGTTTGAGAAGGAGACGACAACGGCTGACGGACCTGGGCACGGCGGGCCTGGTGGCCCTGGTGGCCCTGGCCCTGATGGCTGGCTTTGCAGGGGGCGTTCTCCTGGATCTGCGCATTCTGTCCGGCGGCGGCGGCTCGATCGAGGCACCAGCGAACGCCGTGCAGGAGTTCCGACTGATCGCGGAGGGATGGCGCACGATTGAGAGGGAGTACGTCAATCAGGCCGGTTTGGAGCCGCGTCCAATGGCCTACGGCGCCCTGAGTGGGATCGTGCGAACGCTTGGCGATGCGGGGCACACCAGGTTCTTGACACCAGAGATGGTTGAGCGGCACCAGAATCAGTTGGAAGGGGAGTTCGAAGGGATCGGAGCGTACGTGGAGATGGAGGACGGGCGGTCGGTGATCGTGGCTCCTATCGACGACAGCCCGGCCCAGAGGATGGGACTCAAGCCGGGGGACGTGATCCTGGAGGTCGACGGTGAAGACGTCACCGGACTTCGTCTGGATGAGGTCGTCAACCGGGTGCTGGGGCCGGCGGGCACCGAGGTGACGCTGATGATCCTGGATCCTGACACCGGAGAAACCCGGGAGGTTGCCCTGGAGCGGGCGGAGGTGGAGCTGGACCTGGTCACGTGGCAGCGCATTCCGGAAAGCTCCCTGGCGTACGTGCGGGTTTCGGCTTTCAGCGAGGGTGTCACCGATGAACTGGAGCAGACACTGGCCGAGATTGATGCGGAAGAGATTGAGGGGCTGCTGTTGGACCTGCGGAATAACCCAGGTGGTCTGCTCAGCGAGGCGGTCGGGGTCACGAGTCACTTCGTGGAAGACGGGGAGGTACTGCGCCGACGGGGTGCCGGCGGATCCTTGGAGGTGGAGACGGTCAGGCGCGGGGTGGATGCGACGGAGTTCACCATGGTTGCCCTCATCAACGGGGGCACATCGAGTGGGGCCGAGATCGTGACGGGGGCCCTGCAAGACCACGAGCGCGCGACGATGGTGGGCACGACAACGTTCGGGGCGGGAACGGTGCTCAACGAGTTCACGCTCTCAGACGGTTCGGTGCTGCTCCTGGCGGTTGAGGAGTGGCTGACGCCCGATGGGCGGGTTATCTGGCAGGAGGGTTTGCCCCCGGACGTGATGATCGGGCTGCCGGAGGAGGCTGAGCCCCTGGTCCGAACGGGTCAGGAGGAGATCACGGCGGAGGCCTTAAGGCAGACTGAGGACGTGCAGTTTCTTGGAGGCCTCGAGCTGCTCCGCGAGCCATCGAGACGGTTGAACGCGCCCGGCGCAAGGTAGCACGAGGAGGTATATGCCTGAGAGAGCATTGCCCGAGTATCTGAACGAAGTGGTCGAGACCGGCGCCGTGCGGGCGGGGAGGCCACTGCCGTTTGGCGCGCAGCGCCGGAGTGACGGCGTGAATTTCGCGCTCTTCAGCCGGAATGCGACCGGGATTCGTCTGGAGCTGTTTGATAGACCAGCCGACGGAGAGGCGGCGCGGACGATAGAACTGGATCCTGTACACAACCGGACGGGCGACGTTTGGCACGTCTGGGTCCAGGGCATTGAGGCAGGGCAGCTCTACGGGTACCGGGTGGAGGGACCTTACCGCCCCGAAGACGGGGACCGCTTCAATCCGCACAAGCTGTTACTCGACCCGATGGCCGAGGCGGTCACCTATCACGCGGACTGGGACTTCGAGCCGGCCCTCGGCTACGATCCGGACGATCCCGATGGAGACGACTCTTTCTCCGAGGAGGATAACGCGGCACTGATGCCGAAGTCGGTCTTCGTCCAGGAGTTTTTCGATTGGGACGGCGACGAACCGCTTAAGCGCCCGCTGAGCGAGACGATCATCTACGAGACCCACGTGCGAGGGCTGACTATCGACGAAAGCTCCGAGGTCGATCATCCCGGATCGTACCGGGGGATCGTCGAGAAGATCCCGTATCTGAAGGAGCTGGGCGTTACCGCAGTCGAGCTGATGCCGGTGCAAGAGTTCAACGAGAACGAGCTGCAGCGCAAGAATCCGATGACGGGCGAGCGGCTTAAGAACTACTGGGGCTACAATCCGGTGGTCTTCACGGCGCCGGAGTCCTCGTACTGCAGTCGGGGCATGGTTGGACATCAGGTTCTGGCGTTCAAGGAGATGGTGAAGGCGCTCCACGACGCGGGGATCGAGGTGATCCTCGACGTGGTGTTGAACCACACCGCCGAGGGTGACAGGTTTGGTCCGACCCTCTCCCTCCGCGGGGTGGACAACGGGATCTACTACCTTCTCGAGGGGGAGAACCGACGCCGATACAAGGACTACACGGGGACGGGGAACACGATCAAGGCGGACCATCCGGTGGTGCGGGATTTCATCCTGAACGTCCTCAGGCACTGGGTGGTGGAGATGCACGTGGACGGCTTCCGCTTTGACCTGGCCTCGGTGCTGGGCCGGGACGAGGACGGGAACCTGCTGGGGGACCCGCCGCTTCTGGAGCGCATCGCGGAGGATCCCATTCTGCGGGAAGCAAAGCTCATCGCTGAGGCCTGGGATGCGGGCGGCGCATACCAGGTGGGGGCCTTCTCCGAGCGCCGCTGGGCGGAGTGGAACGGACGTTACCGGGACGACGTGAGGCGGTTCTGGCGGGGAGACGCGGGGATGATGCCCGATTTCGCAAGGCGAATCACGGGGAGCGAGGACCTATACGCCGGATCCGGGAGGGGCCCGGAGAGGAGCATCCATTACGTCACCTCGCACGACGGTTTTACGCTGAACGACCTGGTGAGCTACGAGAGGAAGCACAACGAGGCGAACGGGGAGAAGAACGAGGACGGACCGAGGGAGAGCTACAGCGCCAACTACGGCGAGGAGGGTCCCAGCGATGATCCCGACATCGAGGCCGTCCGACGCCGACAGATCAAGAACTTCCTGCTGACTCTGTTGGTCTCCCGTGGGGTTCCGATGCTCCTCGGCGGCGACGAGTTCCGCCGGACTCAGGGCGGGAACAGCAATGCCTACTGCCAGGACAACGAGGTAAGTTGGTACGATTGGTCGATGCTGGACGAGCACGGGGAGATTCACCGCTTCTGCCAGCGCGCTATCGAGTTTCGAAAGGCGCACCCGGTCCTCAGCCAGGATGCGTTCTACTCGGATGAGGATGTGGTCTGGTTCGGCCCCGATGGAGGCCAACCCGATTGGGACGACGAGGAGCAGAGATCGCTGGGATGGGTGATCAAGAGGGACGGGGAGGCGGATCTCTGCATACTGTTCAACGCGTCGCCAGAGCCGGTGAGGTTCGCGGTGCCGTCTGCCCCGGAGGTACAGCCCTGGGGCCTGGTGGCGGACACGGCGGCCCAGGCGCCAGAGGACTTCGTCGAGCCGGGGACGGCCATAGAGCTGGGGAACGAGGCGGAGATCGAGCTGGACGCCCGATCGACTGTCATTCTGAAGACATTGGATTAGAGGGAGGGAACCGAATGGAGAGCAGAGACCCGGTACCGGATCTTCCGGAGCGCATACAAGGGCTGAAGCCGCTGGCCTACAACCTCTGGTGGAGCTGGCACCGGTCGGCACGGCACCTTTTCCGCTTGCTCGGGCCTCACGCGTGGCGCGAGAGCGATCAGAACCCAATCCGTATGTTGGACAGGCTGCCCGAAAGGACTCTGAAGGAGGCGGCCGAGAACGAGGAGTATCTGGAGCACTACGACCGTGTCATGGAGGCGTTCGAGGAGGCCGAGGGAGCGGAGGACGGTTGGTTTCGCGACCAGTTCGGTGAAGTCGAATCACCGCTGGCCTACTTCTCAGCGGAGTACGGCTTGCACTCCTCGCTGCCGGTCTATGCGGGCGGCCTGGGCATACTAGCGGGGGACTACTTGAAGGAGTGCAGCGACCTGGCTATCCCGGTGGTGGCCATCGGCATCATCTACTCCGGTGGATATGTGCATCAACGCATCCGGGAGGACGGTTGGCAAGAGGACGTGGAGGAGGAGGTGGACCGAACTTACAATCCAATGTCGCGGGTGTTGAACGATGACGGTGAGCCGCTGACGGTTCGCGTGCCCGTGCTGGAGCCAGCGGTGCACGTGGGGCTGTGGGAGGTCAAAGTTGGACGCGTACGTCTCTACTTGCTGGACCCGGATCTAGAGGTGAATCGGCCCTGGGACCGGAACATCGCCAGCAGCCTGTACGTGAGTGACGCGGAGCAGCGGCTGAGGCAGGAAGTTCTGCTCGGCTTGGGCGGTATGCAGGCTCTGGACGCCCTCGGGATTCGTCCCCGCGCGCTACACCTGAACGAGGGTCACTCCTTCCTAGCCGTGCTGGAGAGGATCCGCTCGCAAAAGGACGAGGGTGTGGGGTTTGAAGAGGCCGTTGAGCAAGTGCGGGCCACCACGATCTTCACGACACACACGCCGGTGCCGGCAGGGAGCGATGTCTTCCCCTTCCAGTTGATGGACAAGGTCGTGGGGAGCTATCTGAGCGACATTGATGTTGGACGGGACGCATTCTACAACCTGGGCACAAATCCTGAGGATCCGAAAGCCGGGTTTAACACCACCGTGTTCGCTCTGCGAACAGCGGGGTACCGAAACGGGGTCAGCCAGAGGCACGGCGAGGTGGCAAGGGGGATGTGGCGCCACCTCTGGCCGGAGCGCGATCTGGCGGAGGTGCCCATCGAAGGGATCACGAACGGCGTGCATCTTCCCACGTGGCTCGACGCAGCCTGGCTCCAGCCCCTGCTCGACGAACACCTTGGTCCGACGTGGATTGAGAATCAGGATCAGCCGTCGACGTGGGAGGGCGTTGAGGCGATTCCAGACGATGCGTTGTGGGAGGTGCACCAGGACCTGAAGCACGAGATGCTGGCGGAGATCGATGGGCGCGCACGGGCGCACTGGCTTAAGGAAAAGGTGCCAGCGCCGAACGTGATCGCCTTCGGAGCCTTGCTTGACCCCGAGGCGCTGACCCTCGGTTTCGCCCGGCGCGTGACAGGGTACAAGCGGCTGGATCTGATATTCAACGACATGGAACGGTTCAAGGCCATGGTCACGGACCGGCTGCGGCCGGTTCAGGTGATCTTTGCCGGTGAGGCCCATCCGGCGGACGTGACAGGGAAGCGACTGATCCAGAAGGTCTTTCGTGTAGCCGAGGATCCGTCCTTCGCGGGGCGCATCGCGTTTGTGGAGGACTACGACCAGGAGCTGGCGTCGCACATGGTGCATGGGGTCGACGTGTGGCTCAACAACCCGATACCGCCGAAGGAGGCGAGCGGGACGAGCGGGATGAAGGCGAGCATCAACGGGATTCCCAACCTGTCGATCCTGGATGGCTGGTGGATCGAAGGCTACGAGGGCGACAACGGTTGGGCCTTTGGCGACGAGGAGCTCGGGGAGCACGAGGAGGCTCGGGACAGGGCGCACGCCGAGGCGATCTACCGGCTCCTGGAGGATGAGGTCATCCCCGCCTACTACGAGCGGTCCGACGACGGTGCCCCAGATGTTTTTGTGCAGGTGATGAAGCGCGCTATCGGCACGGTCGCGCCGCGATTTGGCACCCGGCGGATGGCGAAGGAGTACGTCAGGCGGTTGTACGCCCCGGCCATGGGGCTCGATGAATAGCGCCTTGACGTCGTGCTCGGGCGTCGGAATGAGCACGCGCGCGATGCGCCTTTGGACAACGGCGGGAGGTCGAACGACGATTGACACGCGAGACGGCAGGCGATTCACGATCAGGAGAAAAGGGGGGTAGTGATGCGCACACCACTGATGGCGGCCAACTGGAAGATGCACAAAGGACCTACGGAGGCCTTGGAGTTCTTCAACGAATTCGCGGAGGCCGTGGGGGAGCACCCAGGTCGAGAGGTCCTGATCTGTCCACCGGCCGTGGATCTGTACGTGATGGGGCGGAAGCTACAAGCAATGGAGGGCGAGGCCCCTTTCCGACTGGGGGGCCAGAACATGTACCCGGCCGAGGCCGGCGCGTTCACCGGTGAGATCGCCCCGCCGATGCTGAAAGAGGTCGGCTGCGACTACGTGATCGTGGGGCACAGCGAGCGCCGGCAACTCTTCGGCGAGGACGACGCACTGATCAGCGAGAAGGTACGCATGGCACGGTCCTTCGATCTGATCCCGGTACTGTGCGTGGGTGAGACGGAGGAACAGCGGGATGCCGGAGAAGCGGAGGACGTGGTCGGCTCGCAGCTTCATCTCGCGCTGGTGGACGCGGAGATCGAGGACGCCGGCGAGCTGGTCGTCGCGTACGAGCCGGTCTGGGCCATCGGTACAGGCCGCACAGCCACCCCAGAGGACGCCCAGGCGATGCACGCTCACGTGCGGGCCACTCTGTCTGACCTGTGGGGAAGAGAGCTGGCTGAGGGCGTCCGCATCCAGTACGGGGGGAGCGTCAAGCCGCATAACGTCGACGAGCTAATGGCTCAGCCGGACATCGACGGGGCGCTGGTGGGCGGAGCGTCGCTGGAGGTCGAGAGCTTCACGCGCATCGTGCACTTCAAAGCCTAGGGAGCACGGGCACAGACGAGAGCAGGGAGAGCTTTGGAGCCTAAGAAGCCATGAGCGGAAAGAGCGGAGACCGGGACGGGCGGCTGGATGTCCTCTTCTGTCCGGCTTCGGTCGCAGTGATCGGTGCTTCGCGGAGCGAGGAGAAGCTCGGCCACGCCGTGCTGAAGAACATCATCGACTCAGGTTTCGAAGGCGATGTCCGTTCCGCAAACCCTGAGGGCGAAAGGATGCTCTGCTTGATTCTGGCAGCGTACTTCAAGCCCCGGCGTGCCATTCTGACTCACGCTGAGGATTGGGAGGTCCCCCTTGTTCTCTCGAGGCTCTCGACGGTAGGGACGGTGAACGACGTCTGCGGCCCTATCCGTCTTCGCGAGCGGAGGCAACAGGAGGTGGCCTGCTAAGCTGTGGAGTCCGCTTTCAAGTATAGGACGTTCCACGGGTCTTTGGACTTGGCATGACAGGGGTAGGCCGCGGAGCGACAATCCGCAGCTGCGGACCGCTGGGCAACAATGGGAGTCTTCAGGGCAGTCCTCCAGTGGGCGGACGGATGATTGCATAGATCAAGCAGGTGATAAGAGAGTGGAGGCGAAAAATGGCGGAGAGGTTGAAGGACGAAGTGGCCCTGGTGACTGGGGCGGCCAAGGGGATTGGAAAAGCCATCGCAAAACGGTTGTCGGAGGAGGGGGCGGCGGTGCTAGCTGTGGACATCGACTTGGAGGGACTGGACTTAGCAGTGGACGAGATTGAAGCCTCGGCCAGCAGCGTGCATCCCTTCCGCGCTGACGTGCGCAGCCTCCAAGACATGAAGAAGGCGGCGGAGAAGGCGGTGGCCGAGTTCGGACGCTTAAGCATCCTGTGCAGCAATGCGGGGATCTTTCCGTCGGCCCGTCTGGAGGAGATGACGGAGACAGATTGGACGCGGGTCCTCGACGTGAATCTCAAGGGGGCTTTCACCTCCGTGAAGGCCTGTCTGCCGCACATGCGGAAGCAGGGCTACGGGCGGGTGGTGTTGACCTCGTCGATCACAGGGCCCGTGACGGGCTTCCCCGGATGGACGCACTACGGGGCGAGCAAGGCCGGGATGCTGGGGTTCATGCGCACCGCCGCGCTGGAGATGGCCGAGTTTGGCGCCACGATCAACGCTGTGATGCCGGGAAACGTGATGACGGAAGGGCTGGAGGATGTGGGCGAGGACTACCTGCGCCGTATGCGGAAGTCCATCCCGCTGGGGAAGCTGGCGGAACCTCGCGACATCGCCAACGCCGTCCTCTTCCTGGCATCGGATGAGGCGAAGTATATCACGGGTCAGACGCTGATCGTCGACGGGGGCCAGGTGCTGCCAGAGTCGATTCTGGCTCTGGAATGAACGATTGGACGGGCGGATATTGTGCCCGTTGGTGAGAGGGGTATGAAGCAGCCAGATTGGCCGGAAGGAGCCGCGTGGGCACCTGAGCCGCCGCGGCGCAAAGAGTCGCCGGGAGATTAGAATCTGGATCTTCCTGCAAGCGGGTCGGAGGACCGATCCGCTCCGATTGTCGCTAGTGAATAGAGGGGGACAACAATGATCGACTATCTGACGCTGATGCTCGTGAACATGACGGCTGGACTGGTCGTGCTGGCCCATTATGTCTATCGGGGGATCGCGGCTGAGAACAAGAAGCCGTGGGTGGCAGGCTTCGCAATCACAGGCTTCATCGCAGTGACGACTGGTCTGCATATGAGCCTGACGTGGCCGCTGCCGGGTAGCCACAACATTCTCTTCGGCGAACCGACGGTGCTCTTTGGCACTCTGTTCCTGGGGGCGGCACTGGCCCTGGCAAACGATTGGGAGATGAGCACTGTCTCGATCTACGCCTTCTTCGCCGGCGTCGCGGCCGTTGTCCTGGGTGCCAGAGTGATCAACCTGGGGCTGACGCGGAGCCCTGTCGTGGCCGGCGCGGGTTACATCCTCTCCGGCCTGGGGGGCGTGCTGGCCTGGTTATGCTGCCTTCTGGAGCCTATCGCCAGCCTGCGGACGAGTAAGAGCCTGCGGGTCATCGGAGCGCTCGTCCTGCTGGCCGCCGCGCTCATCTGGGCGCTGATCGGCTACAACGCGTATTGGGGGCACATCGAGAGCTTTGCCGACTACGTGCCGCCGCTGATGCGGTAGCCGGCGAGCGGCGTTTGACGGGCCGATCGGGGGCGGGGCTTGAGGTGGAGGGCAAGTCGTAGAGGCCTGCACCTGGGCACCCTGCAGCCCGAGCGGCAATGCTGTGGACAACCTCGCTTCGGGTGCGCTAACAGCTTTTCGCGGAGCTGGTTGCCCGTTGGAGACCGGTGGCGCCTGTGTACTGACCGGTAGGGGCGAGAACTCGTTAGTGCGACCCATGGCTTCGTGCACCAGTCGCGGCCTTGAGGGGGTGAAGACACGAATGGGGAGGTGCTGGTCTGTCCGATGGCTGGATCGCCAAGGCCGGAGAGGCACGTGAGCGGGGATGACCAACCAAAGTCCAACCCTCTCCAACTCAAGCCCGCGTTGATTCCAATGGAACGCGGAATCAAGATTCTCCCTTTCATGATAGACTGTGGATAGAGAGTTCAGGGGCTACGACCGTGTGCGGACGTCTCCGGGCATATCTGCATCGGTGACGACCGGGCCGCGGACGCAGCATTGTTCGAGGAAGTGAAGGGAGAAATGGTGCAGAGAGGACAGGGTTTTCGCATCGGTCGCTTATTCGGCATCGACATACGGGTCGACTGGACGTGGTTGATCGTGTTCGCGCTGGTGACCTACAGCCTGGGGAACACGTACGGCCAGTTCCACGAGGATTGGAGCGGGACGCTCCGGTGGGGGCTTGCGGTCCTGTCGGCCCTGCTCTTCTTCGGGTCGGTGCTGGCGCACGAGCTAGCACACTCGCTGGTATCCCAGGCGCGGGGCAACCCGGTGAACAGCATCACACTCTTCCTCTTCGGCGGGGTGTCGAACATCAAGGAGGAGCCGGACAGCCCGCAGGGTGAGTTCCTGATGGCGCTCCTGGGTCCGGTCACGAGCCTCGTGATCGGCGGGGCGCTCCTGCTCACGGCGGGCGTGACGGGAGGGCGGATCACCACGGTGAGCAATCCCTCCGAAGTCATTCCGCAGTTGGGCCCGGCGAGGATGGTGCTTGTCTGGTTGGGGTCGATCAACGTGATCCTCGGGCTGTTCAACCTGATCCCGGGGTTCCCGCTGGACGGGGGGCGGGTGCTGCGGTCGATCCTCTGGGCGGCGACGAACGATCTCGGTCGGGCAACCCGATGGGCATCGTGGGTGGGCCGGGGGTTTGGGCTACTGATGACCTTCGGCGGTATCTCCATGGTCTTCGGCGCGACGATCCCTTTCTTCGGCTCGGGGCTGATCAACGGAATCTGGCTGGCCTTCATCGGTTGGTATCTGAACAACGCATCGGCCCAGAGCTACCAACGGGTGGTGGTCCAGGACATTCTGGAGGGAGTGCCGGTCAAGCGGATGATGCGCACCGACCCCCCGACGGTGTCGCCCTCGACCGGCGTCGATCGGTTGGTCAGGGAGCACATCATGGGCGGCGATGATCATAGTTTCCCGGTCATCGACGGACAGGAGGTGGTAGGCATCGTGACGCTGGAGGATGTGCGATCTCTGCCAGAGGAGGAGTGGGAGAGCACGACAGTGCGCGAGATTATGACGCCGCACGACAAGTGCACGGTGCTTGCCCCCGATGAAGACGCGTCTGAGGCCCTGACGCAGCTGGCGGCCTGCGACGTGCGTCAGCTTCCGGTGCTCGAAGGAGGCAACTTGAAGGGGGTCTTACGGCGCCAGGACGTGATCCAGTGGATGCGACTCCATTCCGAGAGCGGCGGCTGGGGGGGCTCCAGCTCGGGTCTGGGCTCGGGCCTCGGTGGGCAGGGTAAGGCCGGGCGTCAGCGGGGGGGCCAGGCGGCGGACAGACGATCGGCGAGGTGATAGCGGTGCAGCAGCATCAGAGTGACATTGGACAGCTGGTGCACGCAGGACGACGTTGAGACGACGTGAGCCTTGCAAGAAAAGGAGGTACAGATGTTGCGGCGAGCGAGCAAGCTCTATGGATTCGATATCGAGGCCGAGGACGGCGACGCCGGGAAGGTGACTGGCCTCTATTTCGACGATAAGACATGGGTGGTTCGCTACCTGGTGGTGGACACAGGAGGGTGGCTTGGCGGACGTAAGGTGCTGCTCTCCCCACTGACCGTGGTAGAAACCCTTGGGGAGGAGAACGCCCTGCGGGTGGAGCTGACCCGATCTCAGGTGGAGCACAGCCCGGACATCGATCTGGACAAGCCGGTATCTCGGCAACAGATTGTGGACCTCCACGAGTACTACGGCTGGCCCGGCTACTGGGGTGGCAGCCTGACGATGGGCACAGCGACCCCCGGCGTCTACCCGATGATCATTGCGGGAGCCGACCAGGTGGAGGAGGAGATGGAGGACCAGGGCTCGAGCGAGAAGTACCGGGGTGACCCCCATCTGCGGAGCACGCGGGTGGTCTCCGGCTACAACATCCACGCGGTGGATGGCGAGATTGGCCACGTGGAGGACTTCTTCGTCAGCGACAAAGATTGGGTGATTCGCTACCTGTTGGCGGACACGCGCGACTGGCTCCCGGGCCGGAAGGTATTGGTGGCGCCAGAGTGGATTTCGGAGGTGGATTGGGCTGAGACGGCGGTCCACACGCGGATGACGCGGGAGCAAGTGAAAGCGAGCCCCGAGTATGACCCCGGCGCACCGCCGAAACGAGAGTACGAGGTGCAACTCTTCGTGCACTACGGGGAACGGGGCTACTGGCGCCGATGACAGACGGGAGGGTAGACTGTCCACCATCCTGTAGGGCAAGTCGGGGGGTTATGTGCTACTCGTTGAGGTGATGACGGCGCTGGCTGTCGCGATCCTATTGACGGCCATCCTGGCGGCGACGCTGCCGGTCAGGCGGCTGTGGCGAGGCTGGCTTCTGTTTTTCGGGGCCGTCCTGCTGGCGGCGTGGGCCGGGGGCGTCTGGCTGCCGCCCGTGGGTGCATCGGCAGTCGGCATCTATTGGATGCCGTTTCTGTTCGTAGGCCTGGTCGTCGCGCTGCTCCTGGCTCCGTCGATCCGGCGCAGGGCCCGGGAGAGGAGCCAGCGGGCGGAGGGTGCCGAGAAAGTGCCTGTTGAGACGACCTTCAGCGTGCTGATGTGGGTGTTGATGATCGGCCTGGCGGTGGCCATTCTGCTGGCGTACGTCTGAGACGCGTACGTCTGAGAGGCGTACGTCTGAGAGGCGTACGTCTGAGAGGCGTACGTCTAAGAGGCGCAGGTCTGAGAAGCGCAGATCTAAGAGGCGTACGTCTGAGCGATGAGCATCAGGTCGGGGGCCGGGCCTGTCGTCGGGCCCCGTCGAAAGAAGTGTACGAGTGGAAGGAAGACGTGTGGCGCAAGAGACGATCGTTACGTTGACTATCAATCCGGCCCTCGACCGCAACACGCGGGTCGAACGGGTCAATCCGAACGAGAAGCTGCGCTGCCAGGCCCCAGAGCGAGAACCGGGCGGCGGAGGGATCAACGTCTCTCGCGCGATCCGGCGGCTGGGGGGCGAATCACTGGCGATCTACCCGTGCGGGGGGCCAATCGGAGAGGTGTTCAAGACGCTGCTGGACGAGGAGGGAGTCGAGCAACAGCCCATCGGTATTGCGGACACGACCAGGGAAAACGTGACCGTCTTTGAGGAGAGTGCTAATCAGCACTATATCTTCATCATGCCGGGCCCGGAGCTGAGGGAAGCGGAGTGGCAGGGCGTGCTCGACGCCCTTGAGCGGCTCGACCCAACGCCTGACTACGTGGTAGCCAGCGGAAGCTGTCCCCCCGGGGTGCCGGAGGATTTTTATCGAAGGGTAGCTGAGCTATCGCAGAGTCAGGGGAGCCGGCTGATCGTCGATACGTCGGGCGAGCCGCTCAGTCTGGCGGCCGAGGCGGGCGTCTATCTCCTGAAGCCGAATATGCGCGAGCTCGGGCAGTTGGCGGGCCAGGAGATCGAGAGCGAGGAGCACCAGATCGAGGCGGCGAAGGGCCTGCTCGAGAGCGGTCAAGCTGAGGTGGTGGTGGTGTCGATGGGGGCTGGCGGTGCGCTCCTGGTGACGGACGAGCTGGGGGAGCACCTGCGCACGCCGACGGTGCCGATCCGGAGCAGGTTGGGGGCCGGGGACAGCATGGTGGCGGGCATCGTTCTGGGCCTGGCGCGCGGCGAAAGGGTCCTGGAGGCGACGCGGTTCGGAATCGCGGCCGGCGCCTCGGCGGTGATGACGCCGCGGACGGAGCTCTGCCGACGGGAGGACACGGAGCGGCTCTACGAGCGGCTGGTTTCGGGGGAGGAGTAGCGCCTCGAGTTAGCGCGGTCGAGGGCGGCTGATGCTAGAGCCATCCGCGATCGTGCATCCAGATGGCCATCGCCACCGGGCAGAGGACGATGGCCGCTAGCATGAGGGCGAAGGCGGGGCGGCTGGTCCATGCGTGGAGCGGCACCGCCGGCTGGAAGAAGTTCATCCCGAAGAAGCCGGCTAGGAAGGAGAGCGGCATGAACAGGGTGGTGATAACGGTGAGCACCTTCATCACCTCGTTCATGCGGTTGTTGACCACCGAAAGGTAGGTATCAAGCGCGCCGCCAGCGAGATCCCGGAGGCCCTCGCTCAATTCATACAGGCGCACCAGGTGGTCGTGAATATCTCTGTAGAACACGCGGTCTTCGTCGGGCACCGCGGCGTAGTTGGCCGTGGCCAGGCTGCGGAAGACATCACGTTCAGGTCCGAGAATCCGGCGGAGACGCAGGAGGGCCCGGCGGAGCGTGAAGGTGTCGTGGAGGGTGGATCGGGTTGGATCGGCGAAGATCTGATCCTCAATGGTATCGATCCGTTCGTCGATCTCCTCTATGACGGGGACGATGTCGGACACGATCTCGTCGGCGATCCGATAGAGGAGGTAGCCGGGACCCCGGTGGGGCTGGGCCCGGGCCGCACGTTCGCCGGGAGCCGTGCGCGGGCCGATGCACCCCTTCTGGACGCAGCCGGACCAGACCCGCGCCAGGGCTGGAATCGGGTGGACGTGGTGCGTGAGCACGAAGTTTGACCCCACGAACACGTCGAGCTCAAGGGCAGCCAGGGGTTCGTCGGCGGCCGCGTCGAACCTGACGTCGTGGAGGACGACGTAGAGATGGGCGCCCCAGTCATCCACGCGGGGCACGTGCCGTTCCTCGAGGGCATCCTCCACGGCCAGGGGGTGGAACTCGAACTGGTCTCGGAGGATCCTTTGACTGACCTGCGTAGGCTCCTGCGAGAGGTCCACCCAGAGAAGGGCGTTGGGATCCGACAGAGCTGCCTGGAAGGCGGTGGGCGCAAGGTTCTCACGGAGCTCACCCTGCCTCGACCAATAGAGCGATCTGATCATCGCTTCCTCCTCCACCTCCGCAAGTCTCGACTCTTTATCGCCCCACGTCTCTGCCTGTTGAGCAGTCGGCCCCCTTTCTTGCTCAATTGACGTGCAGCTAGACGACGCTCCGCTCCCTCTCTTCCCACCGGCGGTGTAATCCGTGGCAAGGTGCGGGCGGAGCCGGCTTCATCCGGCGCCTGGTAGGATGGGGGCCGAGGGTGGCCTCACGCGCCGTCCGACCTGGCGCGCTGCCAGAGGCCGATGCCCCAGCGGATGATGGCGAGCTGGGAAAGGGCGATCCAGATGAGGAGCAAGGTCGCTCCCCAGGCGACCAAGCGAATGGGACGTTCCAGGTTCGCGCGTACGGCGTCGACCCGCACGTTGACCTCCCGGAGTGTCTCACCCAGGCTGTCTACGGACTGGTCGGCTTCCATGACGTTTCCCTCGATGAGGGTCATCTGTTCACTCATCAATGCGATTCCGGTTTGGACGTCATCGAGGCTGTCACTGGTCAGCCTGAGCCCTTGGCCCAGGGCGCGCAGACTGTTGGGCAGACCCCCGAGGCCGGCGCCAGCCTGGGCGACCGCCTCGTCGAGGGGAACGTCTGGATCGTACGTGCCCACGCCCAGCTGCTGGAAGCCGCGCAGTAGTTGGTCGATGACGGCAGCGGTCTCCTCGAGGGAGACCAGAGCTACCAGGGAGGCCTCGATGGACTGCGGGAGCTCGTCCTCTGTGAGGTCGGCTATCTCGATCAGGGTCGCCTGCGTGCTGCTCAGCGTCGCGTTCACGTCCAACGTCGTCGTGTAGAGGCTTTCGACGGAAACGGCAGCGGTTTCCATGGTGTCATCGGCGACCCCAAGGGAGCGGTCGATCTCACCCAGGGTATCCGAGACGAGGATGAGGGTCTCGTCGGCAGCTACGACAGCCCTCTCGGCACCGTACCAGACGTAGGCGACGCCGACGGCGCAGAGGGCGATTCCAAGGAAGCCCAGTAGAACGAGCAATGTCCCCAAGGCTCGCTGTTTCATGCTTGTTCCTCCGTTTTAGCGTCTGACGAGGGTTCTCTCTCGGTCGATTCGGAATCCCCCGCTACCAGAGTGCGCGCGTCACGCGCTCGTCTGGCCGTGACATGCGTCTCGCCGTGGGGCAAGGCCCCGTGTTGGAGCGGAGGGAACCCCACGATCTCGAAGGTGGCCGAGGCGATCTCGATATGCGGCTCCATCTCGAAGTGGTTGAGCAGCTCCCGGTGCAGCCTCCCGGTGACCTGGCGTCGCTGTCCAGGGTCGACCACGTATCGGAGGGTCATTTCGATCCAGTTGTCGGTCATTACCGTGTAGAGACGCGGCGCCACGGAGGACTCCCGCACCGGGTAGCGCGATCTGAACTCCTTGAGGCTCGCCTCGGCCTCGGGTTGGACGTGGCTTGTGTAGGCCTCGCCGTGCTCAAGCATGATCTCTCCTGCGCGGCGCCAGTCGCTGTCATAGGTGAAGGGAATGGTGATCTCGTCCCAAAGGTACCTCCAGTTCTGGGTGTAGTTGAAGACCGGATCGGAGAAGACCGAGCGGTTGGCAATGGTTACGACTCGGCCAGTGTACTGCTCGGCCTTGACCCACTCGCCGATCTCCATGACGGTGGTGCGGAGCATAGAGATGTCGAGGACGTCGCCGGTCACTTGGCCGATACGGACGCGGTCGCCGATGCGGTAGAGGTTGCCCGTAACGATGCTGATGTAGCCGGCGAAGGAACCGATGGTCTCCTGGGAGGCGAAGGCGATGCCCGCGCCGAGGATGCCCATAGCGACGGTGAAGTTGCTGCCGAAGCCGAGCCAGATGAGGAGGATGACGCTGGTGCCGATGAGAAAGACGGCGTTGCGGACGAGCATGAAGACGGTGTGGGCGTGGGGTGTGTCCCGGAACCGCGCCCGGAGGAGGTTGCGCAATACCCGGTTGGCAATGAGGGTCAGGGCCAGGGCGACGAGGGATAGGATGCCCTTGATGATGACGGTCACGTAAGCGGGCGGCAGGTTGAGCATAGGGTTGCGGCCTCCCATCGGTTCAAGCAGCAGGGCGGACCGGGCGCGTTGAGGCCCGAGGGCCCGGGAAACCGGGCGGGGCCGGCGGCGAACTGGAACGGGGGATCGCGGCCCCGCGCTGGCCAGCTGAATTTACCACATCATTGTACGCGGGCGTGTGAGGGGCGTCAAGGCGCCGACCGAAAAGGGGTGCACTAACGAGTTGTCGCGGACCGACCGCGGATTGGCTAGAGATGATTCG
>CAZIWL010000088.1:0-18398 GCA_964542755.1 uncultured Anaerolineales bacterium | reverse complement strand
CCCTCGGCCGTGACTCGGTGTCGGACGATCTGCCAACGCCGAGAATGCTAGAGGGGTGGTCTGGGGACGATGTGGATGAACTTCGGCGCCCGGCAGTGGTCACTGCCCTTGACACCGGACCCACCGGAGGGCCAGGAGGCTGGATCGCCCCTGCTCCACGACTGGTCTCGATGCCCCGATGGAGAAAACGCGGGTAGAGGGGCAGTTCGGCTCAAGGCGCGGACCTGCCCGCACCTCGTATTCCATGGATGAGGGTTGCGCCGAAAACCGCGCGGTGCGTTAGGACGACACGTCTGTGACGCGATCGTACAGCCGCTGGCGCAGCGTGGTCACCTCTCGTCGGAAGTCGAGGTTCTCCTCCAGGAGTTCCGTGACACGCTCGCAGCCATAGAGGATGGTGGAATGATCGCGCCCGTCGAGCAACTCCCCGATCTGCGGCAGCGACGCGTCGGTTTCCTCGCGAATCAGATACATAGCGACCTGCCGTGGGCGCGCAATATCTCGCTTCCGGCTGCGCCCCTTCACCTGGCTTACCTCCAACCCGAAGTGGTGCGCGACGCGATCGATGATTTCGTCGGGTGCCAGTTCGCGCTTCTGCGGCAGGAGGTTCCCCAACGCCATCTCCGCCGTCTCCGGTGTGATGGGCTGGTTGGTCAGTCTCGCCATGGCGACGACCTGGTTCAAGGCTCCCTCCAGCTCGCGGATGTTACTCTGAATCTGCGATGCAATCGTGGAGAGGATTTGATCGGGAATCCTCACGCCGCAAAAATCTGCCTTGGTTCGCAGAATGGCGATGCGGGTTTCCAGATCCGGGGCCTGGACATCGGCGATCAGACCCCATTCAAACCGCGAGCAAAGCCGCTTCTCCAGCGTACTGAGGGCCTTGGGAGGGCGGTCGGAGGAGAGCACGATCTGCTTGTTTCCCCCGTGGAGTGCATTGAACGTGTGGAAGAACTCCTCCTGCGTCCTCTCCTTACCGGCGATGAATTGGATGTCGTCCACCAGGAGCACATCCGCCGTGCGGTACTTGTCGCGAAAGCTGTCCGTCGTGTGCGAGCGGATGGCGTCGATGAGGTCGTTGGTGAACGTCTCGGAGGAGACGTAGAGGATGTCGATGCCCCGTTCTCGACAACCGTGACCGATAGCGTGCAGGAGGTGCGTCTTGCCCAGCCCCACGCCTCCATAGATGAAGAGCGGGTTGTAGGCCCCGGCCGGGCTTTCGACGACGGCCATCGAGGCGGCGTGGGCCAGTCTGTTCCCGGGCCCAACGACAAAGCTGCCAAACCTGTACCGCGGGTTAAGCCTCGCACACGCTGAAGTGCTGGTCGGCGCCAAAGCAGGCTCCGAAACCTCTTTCGATGTTTGTTGCCGCGAGGCTCCTGCACCCTCCAACAGCGGGGCGTTGTCCACGATGGAGGGGGCATCCTCGCTGCCAACGACGAATTTGACGTCAACAGTGCGGTTGGCCAGGCGAGCGAGGGTTCGCTTGATCGTAGCCTGAAGTCGGTGTTCAAGCCAGTCCTTCGCGTATCCATTCTTGACCGCGATGACGAAGGTCCCGTCTTCGTGCTTGACCAGCTTCGAGTCGCATAGCCACGTCTCGAAGGTGGCTTGTGTCATCTGCAGTTGAAGTTCGCCAAGGGCAGCAGACCAGATGCGTGCAGCGTTCATAAATAGGTGCCTTGAAAGGATTGCAGCATATTCTGGCCGAGACAATCGGCAAGGTGAAGTCAACAGAGCTTGCAGCGCTGGGGACGAACAGCTTATCCAGCCGAGGCGGCTGAGTTGAGGACTACCCCCATCCCCCGCGAAGAGTGAACGATCTCTCAGATCGACGCCACTATTCTATCAGAAGACCCCCCCCCTGACAACCGATTTCGTGCCTTTTAGCTTAAAAGTTGGGAGTCTTTAACATACCTGTTGCTGGCGCCGCAGAGGACTGCGTCAAGCTCAATTTGAGCTTTATATATGGGGTGTAACCCTCCAGCAGCCACAAGATGTGGGGGTGGACCTAAGAGGCGCCGCCACCGCGTCGATGCAAGATTGCAAGGCAGTGGAACCGCCTTTGGTCAACCATAACAAAGTGGCAGCTGCGCATCATCGATGAAAAACAGATTACAGGATGTGTTCGGGGCGTGCACCAGGTTCTGGACTCCATGGCAACACATCTTGCAGAAATCCACCCATGCCGGGGTACGATCTACGCGTCTGCCTAGGGCCAGCTCTGCCCGAGGATCCTGGCCCTCGGAAGGGGGCTGGCGGGCAGCGGTCAGTTTCCGGTCCCCTAACTGCGTTCCAGGCCGGCTGCCCTGACATCGCGAAGACCGCCGTCGAGGGTATGGACCCGATCCGCGCATCTCTGTTTAGGGACAATTGCCTCCTTTACCATGCAGGCATCTTCGCGTATAATACGCCGAGCTGCTGCGTGGTGCAACCGCAAGGACGGAATCAAGGAGGTTTGTTCAGTGGATCTATTCGAGAAGTGCTGGGCCTTCACTGAGGCCAGAGAGGCTCAAGAGGCTGGATTCTACCCGTATTTTATTCCTCTTACCGACAGTGAGGGCACAGAGGTTGTCATCGGCGACCATCGCCTGGTCATGATAGGATCCAACAACTATCTCGGGCTGACTACCCATCCCGACGTGCGGCGTGCGGCCATCGAGGCGACCGAGAAGTACGGCACGAGCTGTACGGGCTCACGGTTCTTGAACGGGACCCTTCAACTGCACCTGGAGCTTGAGCGAGAACTGGCGCGGTTTATGGGGAAGGAAGCGGCGCTCGTCTTTCCCACTGGCTACCAGACGAACGTTGGTGCCATCACAGCCTTGGTCGGACGGCACGACTTCGTCATCACCGACAAGGACGACCATGCGAGCATCGTGGATGGGTGCAACATGGCGTTCGGTGAGGTGCGCCGCTTCGGACATAATGACATCGACCACATGGAGCGCGTCCTGTCCAGACTGCCTGAAGACGCCGGTAAACTCGTCGTCGTCGACGGCGTCTTCAGCATGGGGGGGGATCTGGCCCGGCTCCCCGAGATCGTCCCGCTGTGCAAGGAATACGGAGCGCGAGTGATGGTCGACGATGCCCACGCCATTGGGGTCGTCGGAGGGGGGCGAGGTACAGCTGCCCACTACGGCCTGAACGACGAAGTGGACCTGATTATGGGTACGTTCAGCAAATCCTTCGCCAGCCTCGGAGGCTTCATCGTCGGCGACGACGACGTCGTACACTATGTCCAGCACCATGCCCGATCGCTGATCTTCAGCGCCAGCATGTCGCCGGCCAATACCGCCGCTGCCCTCGCGGCTCTGAAAGTGATGGAGGAGGAACCGGAGCGCATTGAGCGCGTGAATGAGATCGCGCAGACGATGCGGGACGCATACCGCCGTCTTGGCTTCGATGTGGGGAACACGGTCACCCCGATCATTCCGATCATCATCGGCGACGATATGCCCACGATGGTCGCGTGGAAGGCACTATACGAGGCTGGTGTGTATACCAATCCGGTGATTCCCCCAGCTGTACCCTCGGGTTCGTCGCTCCTTCGGACCAGCTATATGGCCACCCACACGGACGAGCAATTGGAGCACGTGCTAGCCGCGTTCGAAGAGGTGGGGCAGCGGCTGGGCATCATCTGAGAATAAGTTGACGTCCGACGTCCTGACGGCTAAAATAAAGATACACACTTGACATATTGTTGTGACGGACTGAGGGTTGGTAGGACGAGGGAGGACTGAACGGCCAGATGCCACTTTACGAATACGAATGCTCGGGATGTGGGACCCGCTTCGATGCCCTGCGGTCCATGTCGGAGGCGGATGACCCGATTGCGTGTCCGCAGTGCGAGGGCAAGCAGAGCCAAAGAATGATCTCGCTCTTTTCGGCGGTTGGGGAGCAGGGCGTAGTCGCCGGAGGGGGGGCATCCTGTGGCTCTTGCACCCCTTCGGCCTCATGTGCTACCTGCGGGAGCCGATCCAGGTAGAGAGCCGCGCGCGGCGAAAGGGTATCTCACAGGCCGCGGTCACCGACGGCGGCCTGTGCCGTCTTCTGGCAGACGTTACATCCGTTCCCAGATCTGGATGGTCTCGCGAATGAATTGGGCGATGTCGTCGTCTGGGATCTCACCCGCTGAACGGTACCGGTCCTGCCCGACGTAGATGAGCAGGCGGTCTTCTACGTCCCGGGTGAGCCGAATCCCCTCCTCCGCGAACTCGGGGTGCCCGTCGAGCCGTCTCTGAAGGAGCCTATCGATCTCCTCCACCAATCTGAGGGGATCAGCCGTTGATCCAGAACCAACTGCGCTCGCCGCCGGTGCGTGCTGCTGTGGGGGCTGCGCAGCGCCTCTCACGGGGCTCCGGTTGAGTGTGCCGGAGACGTCAGGCGCATTCCCCTCTTCTCGGAGAGCCGGCAGCCAGCCCTCGGCAAACGCCAGCACCGCTTTGACCGCGGTGACAGCTTCCTCGCCCGTCTCCCGGTCACGTATCTCTCGCAGGTGGTGTAGCCGCTCGCCCCGAATCACGACAGTAGGACCGGACTTGGATGCCACCACCCGCAGCAGGTCCACATCCGTGGCTTGCGCTCCTCCCGAGCTCTTGCCTTTCCTCTCCGGCCCGCGGTCGTGCGTGAGGTAGATGATGAGCCAGGCCAGGACGGCCCCGGCCAGCGCCGATAGGGCTGCGACGACGATGATGAGAGCAGCCGGTGGCAAGCTTCCCATAGTAATTCTATGATACCACAGAACGTTGATCGCGTCTATGCTTCCCCTCTGACGTGATACAGAACGCATCAATCGCCTGTGGGGCATGGAGGGCCGTGCGCATGGTGCCACGAAGGCCGCCCGACGACTCGGGGCATCCTGTACGCGGCACGTGGCGCTCCCAGCGTATGGCCTCCCGCGGCGTCTGTGCTCTGTTGGAATAGGATGATTGGGGTATAATGTCGACCAGGCACACGGAGTTCGGCGGTACGAAAGCAAGCCCGTGTCCGTGAACCGAGCGACACGGTCAACAATGAGTAGTGACGGAGTTGGTATGGCATCGACCTTTCCTTTCAGCGCCATCGTGGGGCAGGAGCGCATGAAGCGCGCTCTGATCCTGAATGCCGTCTTTCCCCCTATCGGAGGTGTCCTCATCCGCGGCGAGCGCGGGACGGCCAAGTCCACGGCCGCCCGGGCACTCGCTGCTTTACTTCCCCGCATCGAGGTGGTCGCCAATTGTCGCTTCGGCTGCGACCCGGACCGACCGGACATCTGGTGCACCGCCTGCATCGAACGGGCGGCGGGCGGATCCGAGCTGCCGCGTACGCGCCGTCCGATCCGCTTCGTCGACCTACCGGTTAGCGCGACGGAGGACCGTGTCGTGGGCACCCTTGACATCGAGCGCGCGATTCAGGAGGGGGAGAGGCACTTTGAGCCCGGGGTGTTGGCGGCTGCAAACCGTGGCGTGCTCTACGTCGACGAGGTCAACCTTCTCGACGATCACGTGGTGGATCTTCTCCTGGACGCTGCCGCCATGGGGGTCAACGTGGTGGAGCGCGAGGGAATCTCCTTCCGCCACCCGGCCCGCTTCATCCTGATCGGGACTATGAATCCGGAGGAGGGTGACCTGCGGCCTCAACTCCTCGATCGATTCGCCCTCTGCGTCGATATCGAGGGTATTCGGGACCCATCCGATCGCATAGCGATCATGGAGCGGAATCTAGCCTTCGAAGCCGATCCGGACGAGTTCGCCTCGCTCTGGGCTCCGAGGGACGAAGCGCTTGCCGGCGAAATCGTGCGAGCGCGCCGGAGCTTGCCTCAGGTCCAGCACACGCGCCGAGACTTGGCGACCATTGCCTCGGTCATGAGCGACCTGGGTGTGGACGGTCATCGGCCGGATCTGGTCGTGCTGAAGACGGCTCGTGCGCACGCGGCTCTTCAGGGCCGTGTTGAGGTGACGCGAGGCGATATCCTCGCGGCGGCGGAGTTGGCGTTGCCCCATCGTCTGAAACGCCACCCCCTTGAGGCCCCTGAGATCACTCTGGAGGATCTGTCCGAACGGGTGGCCAAAGCTCAAGCGGAGCAAGCCTTGAAGGTGGAGCGTCGGGAGAACGACGCTCCGCCTGAGGATGCAGCCAAAAAAAAAGCCGTAGACCCAGACGCACCTAAGCATCGCCGCCAGGATGCCGAGTCTGGCCCGATGACGAGGCCGGGGCCTCAAGAGGTACCCCGGTGGCCGTCGCAAGGTCGATGGTGGGATGGGGGGGATCGGGCGGATCCCGGCGAAGCGTTCAGTGCCAGCCAGTTGGAGACCCCGCTGGACCACCTGACGCGTTCGAGCGGTGGTCGACGGAGTCAGACACGGACGGAGAGGAAGCGGGGACGGTACATCCAGGCACGACCTACTCCGGGCGAAGCTGATGACCTGGCGTTCGATGCCACCCTGAGGGCCGCGGCCCCATACCAGAACGCTCGGCAGCGGCCGGGCGGTCCTGCCCTGGCCCTCCATTCAGATGACTATCAGCGCAAGGTGCGTGTGACGCGGGCTGCCAATCTGGTTCTATTCGTCGTGGATGCCTCGTGGTCCATGGCTGTGGCTGAGAGGATGGAAGCCACGAAGGGTGCCGTCCTCTCTCTGCTGACTGATGCCTATCAGCGGCGCGATCGCGTTGGCCTCGTCGTCTTCCAGAAGAACGATGCGATCGTCGCCCTCGCGCCTACCAACAGCGTCGAGCTCGCTCAGCAGGCGCTCAAGGATCTCCCCGTCGGCGGGAAGACCCCGCTCTCCCGGGGGCTCAAAACGGCCTACGATCTGATATGCCGAGAGATGCGCCAGCATCCTGAGCTGATGCCTCTCATGGTGCTGCTGACCGATGGGGCCGGGAACGTCTCGATGACGGAGCGCCCGCCTCAGGAGGAGGCGTACTTGATCGCCGAGATGTTCCCCCAGGCCGACGTATCCTCGGTCGTTATCAACATGG
The DNA here is from genome assembly GCA_964542755.1 of uncultured Anaerolineales bacterium. Lineage (GTDB taxonomy): Bacteria > Chloroflexota > Anaerolineae > B4-G1 > B4-G1 > SKLM01. The sequence goes on along the minus strand of CAZIWL010000088.1, from coordinate 11,435 downwards.
AGAATGAGGCCTTTGATCAGGGTCTGGCAGAAGCGCTCGCCGCCCACCTGGAAGCGCCTTGCTACACGTTGGCGGAGCTTAAGGCCGAGGTGCTGCTAAAGACCGTGCGTGGGGAGTTGGCGGAGCGCGGCGCCTGACGGACGAATAGAGATCCGGCTGTTGGAAGCCGCCGACGTCAGCCGAGCTAGGATTTGACCGCTCTCGCGGACTGGCGGGGGGGATTCCGCTCCGCGAGGCTGATGCCCTCGGGGCGGCACACAGGGCAGTACGACAGCGCAGCTACTCGGCCTGGGCCTGTCTCCTGGCCACCGGAACGAGCTGATCGAAGGCCCAGTTCGCCAAGGGGACCACTAGGCCGCGAAGATGGTACGCGATGCCGAACGTGGGATCCGGGATGATGAGGTACTTCCCTCTCCGGATCCCGCGGATGATCGCCCTGGCCACTTGGGCCGCATCTAACGGGTTCCCAGCATCGTTCATCAACCTCACCACCCAATAGGCAAGATATTCGCTGGGACGCTGTAGCCTCTCTGGTTTGACGATGCCCTCGGTGACCTTGGTCTCCAGGGGTTGGAGCGCCCTCTCCTCTTGTAGCTGTGGTGTGTCCGTGTCGTTCGGGATGACGACCGAGACACCGATGCCGTGAGGCTTCAGCTCTATTCTCAGAGCCTCGGATAGACCGAGAACAGCGAACTTCGAGGCACCATAAGCTGTGTAGCCGAACACGCCGATGACCCCCGCGACGGATGAGACGTTCACGACGTGACCGCCGCCGCGGCTCATCATCGCCGGGACGACCGCTCTCGTGGCGTACAGGGTCCCCAGGTAATTGGTGTCCATCTGCTCTCTGAAGTCGGCTAGGGGGAGATCGTGGAAATAGCCGGGCCGAGCGATGCCTGCCGAGTTAATGAGGACGTCGGGCTCACCCATCGACCTGGAAACGTCCTTGATGGCCGATGCAATATCATCGTAGCTGGTCACATCAGCGGTGCGAGCCTCGAACCGTTGGCTGCGGTCCGCACGCACGTCCTCGATCTCCAGGAGGGTCTGATCCAGCCTCTTCTGATTCCGCGCGACGAGGCCAACGTTGGCACCCTCCTGCGCGAGAAGCCGCGCGGTGGCTTTTCCGATGCCGCTTGACCCCCCCGTCACGATGGCGTTCTTCCCCGCTAGTTCCATGGATGACTCCCTGGCTGCCCCTTTTGATCACCGGACTTGTCCTTGTCCCTCCCAGACAGCCAGATTGGTCAGGTGAGGTGCACTGCGTACGTTACATGCTCAACCTTTGGCCCCCCAAGCCATGCCCTCGCTGGTATGGAGCTCGTGGGAAGGCCGATTGAGGGTATGACCGTGCCCAGGCGTCCGGTCCAATCGATACCACAGAGCCGCCCTAGCCGGTAGCGTCCGGCTAGGGCGGCTCTTGTTGTTGCTGCCCGAGTGCGGCGCGGTCAATCAGTTGCTTCTAGAAGCCAGTTGGCTCTCCGATGGGGATGACATCCGTGGCTCGCAAGCCCTTAGGGCCCTCCTCCACATTGAACTCAACTCGCTGGCCTTCATTGAGGGTTTTGAACCCCCCGCCCTGGATGGCGGAGTAGTGCACGAACACGTCGTCCCCCTCCTCGCGCGAGATGAATCCGTAGCCCTTGTCGTTGCTGAACCACTTGACGGTTCCGGCCTCTTTTCCTTCCATCCTCCAGATTCTCCTTTTTGTGACTTGGACACTTTCTACGGCGGCAAGGAGAGGTGTTCACACAGACTACCCAGGCCTCGTAAGCCTGGGCAGGATGATGCATCACTACCTAACTTACCGCGTCCTGTGGGGCTAGTCTATCATATCTCAGAGGAAAGGTCAAGCCTTTGTATTCTAAAAACCGGTCCAAAACCCTTCATGGAGGCCTGCGGAATCTTAAAATTATGGAAAGTTCGGGGGCGGCTCAGTATCTTTCTTTGCTGAGAGGTCCCAGGACCACTTGCAGACGTCAGATGAGCGATGCCGGCGCCATCTGGGCGCGTTGAGGGGCCCGATTCGTACGGAGGCACGCACCGTGAGCTGATGTGCGGCAAGCGGGCACTCGCCGACCACGCTGTCGGGGGACTTGTCCCTCGCCCGGCCCCGGGTGCGCTAACGAGTTGTCGCGGACATGGTGGCCGGTTGGGCACCGCGTGCGCCAAACGGGCGCCGGTGCACTGACCCGTTGTGACTGACACACGTGGCAAGCATACGCTCGTGAGGTGCATCGCACCGGTAGGGGCGACAACTCGTTGGTGCACCCTCTGGATCCGGCACTGTTTGGCGGCGATGGTGCAGTCGTGTATAATTCTGGCCCATGCGTGTCTCCGTTGTTGTCACCGTGCTGAACGAGGCCCGAAGCCTTCCACGGCTGCTGGACAGCTTGGCTGCCCAGGATCGCCAACCTGATGAGGTGGTGCTCTGCGATGGGGGATCCACAGACGGCACCCTTGCGTTACTGAGTGCCGAGGATCGATTGGATCTGCGCGTCCTGGTGCGCCCTGGGGCCAACATATCCCAGGGAAGAAACGCGGCGATCCACGCCGCCACGGGCGATGTGGTCGCAGTGACGGACGCCGGCGTGAGACTGGACCCGGCTTGGCTGGAGCGGATTATCGAGCCGCTGGAGGAGGGTCGGGCGCGGGTCGCCGCCGGCTTCTTCCGGGCGGATCCGCAGAGCCTCTTCGAGGTCGCGATGGGTGCGACCGTGCTGCCGGAGCTCCGAGATATCCGTGCAGAGCGCTTCCTCCCGTCCAGCCGCTCGGTTGCCTTCTTCAAGGCGGCATGGAAGGAGGTGGGGGGGTACCCCGAGTGGCTGGACTACTGTGAGGATCTCATCTTCGATCTCCGGCTCCGTTCTCGATATGGGCCCTTTGTCCTCGTGCCCGAGGCCTTGGTCTACTTTCGCCCGCGTCCCAGCCTGCGGGCCTTCTTCCTCCAGTACTACCGGTACGCCCGCGGGGATGGTAAGGCAGATCTGTGGAGGCTGAGACACGCCATTCGATATCTGACGTACCTCGTCGTACTTCCCCTGATAGTTGTGGCTGGGTTCCTGGGCAGTCCCTGGTGGTGGGCCTTGATGCTGATGTCGATACCCGGCATGTTCTGGGTCCCTTGGCGCCGACTGAGGCAATTGGGGGAGACTCTCAACCCGGTGGACAGGGTGAAGGCGGCTCTCCTGGTGCCGGTGATCCGCTTCACCGGTGATGTGGCCAAAATGGTTGGCTATCCCGCGGGTCTCCTCTGGCGCTGGCGCCATCGAGGGCATATTCCGGACTGGCGCAAACTCTAGATCTACAGACCTACTTGGGAAACTCACCCAAGCTCTTCGAAGCCCCCTCCTTCAATCGGCAGGGTCACGTGGAAAGAGGCGCCCTGCCCCGGTTCACTCTGGGCCCAGATCGTGCCGCCGTGTCCTTCGACAATCTTCTTGGCGATGGCCAGTCCCAACCCCGTGCCCTTCTCCCCGTCCGGTCCCTTCAGCTTCGTTGTTTCAAAGGGTTGGAATACGCGCTTGAGGTCATCTGCTGGGATACCTGGGCCGCGATCCTGGACCGACAAATGAACACAGTCGTCCTGCCGGCCAAGCTGGACTCGTATCGTCGTACCCGGAGGCGAGTATTTCATCGCGTTGTTGATCAGATTGTTCAGCAGTTGGACTATTTTGTCCGGATCAAGGACGACTGGCGGGAGCATCTCATCCTCCAGCCGAATGTGGACGTCCTTCTTGGCGGCCAGGGTCTGGTTCAACGATACATTCTCTCTCACCAGCGCCACCAGGTCGGTCGAATCAGGGTTCAGCTCTAGCTTGCCGGCGTCGATCTTGGCTACGTCCAGAAGATCGTTCACCAACCGAACTACAAACCCGCTGGACGAACGGATGATCGACAGGAATTGCATCTGCCTGTCGGTCAAGACGCTCGATGCCTCATCTACGAGGAACTCGCTGTAGGCCAGGATGAACTGAAGCGGGCTACGTAGTTCGTGAGCCGCGATCCCCAGGAATCGGTTCTTCTGTTCGTTGAGTCGCTGAAGCTCGGCGTTCTTGTCAGAGAGCTGGACGGCATAGTCTGCTAACGCCTGCTCCGCCTGCGTACGCTGGGTGATGTCGCGCACCGTCCCTTGGTACCCCACTACTCCGTTGTTGCCGTCGATGTGAACCACGGCGGAGACCAAGGCGTGGATAACCTCACCATTCCTCCGCTGCAGGTCGACGGGATAGTCCTTGACGGCGCCATCGTTCTCAATCGCCCGCGTCAGGGCGATTCGATCCTCGGGGTCCGCGTACAGCTGACGGACGTTGACCCTCCGAAGCGCATCCTTGGTCCGATAGCCGAAGAGACGGACCGCTGCCTCGTTCATTTCCAGCCACTGGCCCTCACGGGACGTAATGAAGGCGCAGTCCCTTGAGGTCTCGAAGAAGCCCCGGTATTTCTCCTCGCTCTCCCGCAGTGCTCTACGGTCCTCCCGTCGCTCTATGGCCCGCCGAATCGTCACCAGGAGCTGCTCGACCTCGTATGGCTTCTGGAGGTATCCGTAGGCTCCAAGATTGACGGCCTCGATCGCCGACGTCTGGGACGCGTGCCCTGTTAGGACGATGCATTCCGTCTCGGGGGAGTGCACCTTGATCCGGTGCAGGACTTCCATCCCGGACAGCCCCTCCATCCTCAGGTCGATCAGGGCCACAGCAAGTGGGGCGTGCCTGGACAGACTGCGCAGCGCCTCCTGCCCCGTGGCGGCTGTCGCGGTCTCGTACCCCTTCGCCAGTAAGATGTCCGAGACGGTTCTCCGGAGATTCGCATCGTCGTCAACGACGAGAATCCTTCCAGAACCCACGGGCCCATTGGGGCACTGAGGAGAGTTGCCGGATCTCACGTCATCAGCCTGGGTGGACGTATCCATAATGAGTTACCCCAAAGCGTGGTCATCTGCGGCAGGCATCATCATCGTGAATGTACTGCCTTTCCCTTCTTCACTCCAGACACTGATTGAACCGCCGTTGGATTCGACGAGGTGTTTGGATATCGCCAGCCCCAGGCCGATGCCCTTCGCCTTGGTCGTGAAAAGCGGCTCAAACAGTCTCGCCAGTGTCTCCTTGCTCATGCCGGTCCCCGTGTCACTGACCGAGATGGTGACCATGGCATCCTCGGCCCTTGCCCGGATCGTGATACGCCCGCCATCGGGCATAGCCTGGCGGGCGTTGGTGATGAGGTTCCTGACGACTTGCACCATCTGCTTAGGATCGACGAAGAGGATGGGACCTTGATCGGGCACCTGGACATCTACCGCCATACCGTTCGAGGACTCACTCCTGGTGACGGCTTCATCGATGATCTCACGGACCGAGACCGGGCCCCTGGAGGGTGACTTGATTCGGGCAAAGTCGAGAAGATCGGTGATGATCTTCTCGGCGTTCTGGACCTCCTGGGAAAGGATGTCGAGGTACTCCTCGCTCGCGATTTCGCCCTCGTCGTGAACCATCCGCAGGTAGTAAACGGCGTTAGACATGACCCCCAGAGGATTGCGCAGTTCGTGGGCCACGCCTCCGGCCAACTGGCCCAACATGGCCAACTTCTCGCGGCGGTGGAGCTGTTCCTCCGCCTCTTCGAGAGCAGCTTGCGCTTGTCTTTGCTCGGTGATGTCCTCAAAACCGCCTTCGAAATGGCGCACGGACCCGTCCGAGTTATGCACGGATCGCGTGGTATCTCTAGTCCAGATAGACGATTCGTCATACCGGCGCAGCCGTGCTTCAAAACTGCGCACGATGCCCTCGTCCTCCATCGTCTGCCTCCAGTGGCAGTCGGCGCGCGGGTCGACGTACAGGTCGTCGATCTGAGTGCCGCGCAGCTCCTCCAGGCTCGGGAAGCCCAGCATAGCGACCAGGGTGGGGTTTGCATCGAGGATAACCCGGTCCTTGGATGCACGATAGAGCCCGACGGGCACCCCTTCGAACAGGGTCCGATAGCGCCGCTCACTCTCTTGAAGTGCCTCGTGGGCTTGTCTTCGTTCGGCGGCGCGGCGGGCGATCGCTCCGCCCAGTCCCAGTCCCGTCACGATGGCGATGCCTGTGGTGAGGATCAGAACGGTCCTGGTCCGGGCGATCAGGCCCTTCGAGGTCAGGTTCCTGGACTGGTAGGCTTGCTCCACGCTGGAGACGATGTCCGAGGCCGCGGCGCTGATCTGCGGTTCCAGCTCGTTCTCCATCTCATCGAGTAAGGCATTCAGCCTGAGCTGTTCCTGTCGGATTGTATCGATGCCTTCGTGGTATAAACCAGCCGCCCTCTGCGCCTCAACGAAGTTCTCTTGCTGAACCGGATCCTCAAGGATAGCGTTCAAGTTGGCAAAGGCGGCTTGAGCTCCCTGGTAGGCCACGTCGAATTCGACGGCGTACTTTGGATCTCGCTCTACGAGGAACTTGAGGGTACTGGTGCGCATCCGCTCCAGGGCGCTCTGGGCATTGCCGAATGCCAGGAAGACGGAGGGGTCGTTGACGAAGACGCTGTGCACCCGAAGGGCCGTTAGCTTGTCACGCATCGCGTGCTCCTGGATGTCCAGAACCTCGGCGTTGATGCGCTGCTGGTTCCTGATGAGCGTCACCAATTCCTCAAAGATCCGCTCGTAGTCGTTGGCGGCTGTTTCGATGCGGGCGAGCATCTCTGCGCGCTCGGGGTCGACGATCTGAGCCTCAGCACGTACCAAGAGGTCCTCAAGTCGGCCGAACTCCTGGTGGAAGCGATCCACATCGCTCTGGCTTTGCGTGCGGACGTATCGCTGAGCGTAGAAGCGAGTCAAGAGGGCTTGATGGACAAGGTCCTTGGCCAACCCGCGCTGGACTGCCAGGTCACCCGTCAGCTCGTCGACCGTGGTACTGATTCGTGCAAGTTGCACCAGAGCCAGGACGCCAATGCCTACCACCAGAGCGACGGTCAGTAAGTATACGAGGAGGGCCCCCGCACCGAACCGCCATCTATGGCTGGACTGTGCTGAACCAACCTGTTCCATGGGCCTCTTCCTTTCCAGTCCCGGACAGATGGTCTTCGTGCACGACTATTGATCGCACGTGCGTGCCGGCTCGTACCAGCTCGCCAGCCCTTCCTGGAGCGTGTCCGCGGCCTCTTGAGGCGTCTGATCGCCCCGGATCACCTCCAGCGCACCAGTTTGAACGAGGGCATACGCGCTGGGCGTGCCCTCTCGCAGTTTCTCCCACACGAAGCGGATATCCGTCTCTCGTCCCTCGTTCAAGGCCAGAAAGGCATTGGCGTGCTCGTTCTCCAGGGACGGGGACTCCCGATGCATAGGGAAGAAGCCGGGCATCTCATTGCCGAGGAGAGCTCCGAACTTGGGGTGCGTCAACCATGCCAGGAACGCCCTCGCCTCCTCTTGATGATCAGAGGCTTCGTTAAGCCCGATCCCCACGTCCAGGTGAAAGGTGACGCAGGCAGCATGCCCCGCCGGCGGTGGAACAGCGAAGACGCCCCAGGCAAAGTCGGGATCGGCCTCCTCGAAATACGGGATGTCCCAGGATCCGCTGATCCACATCGCTGCTTTTCCCTGTACGAACAGCTGTAGGCTATCGATGTACCCCAACAAGTGGTGGTCCTCGGGAAAGAATTCCGCCACATCCTCAACCGCCTGGAATGCGGATGCCATGGGGTCATCGTTGAAGCATCGCTCGCCGCTCAGGTATGCCATCCGGCCGTCCCGACAGCCGATGAAGTTCGGTGCAAGATTCATGAAGATCGTCTCTGCCGCTGTCCACTCGGCCCTCGTTCCGTTAGCAAAGGGCATGATTCCGGCCCTCTGAAGGGACTCTGCGACCTCCATTAGATCGCTCCAGGTCTCCGGGACGTCAAGTCGCAGCTCGTCAAAAATGGCCCTATTGAAGTAGATCCCATGGGAGGTCGCCGTGAAAGGCACGGCGTAGGGTCCTCCCTCCTCAGTTGACCATGCCTCAAGCACCTCTGGATCGAAGTGCTCCCGGAGCCCCGAGAGATCGTCCAATGTCACAAGGTGGCCCTGATCGAACAGCGCCGACGAAGCGGAGTAGGAGCGGAGGTACAGTAGATCGGGCGCCGTACCGGCATCGAGCTGGGCCGCGATCACGGAATCGTATTCGGCAGAGTCTGATGGCTCTAACCTTACGGTGATCTGTGGGTGATCCTCGTGGAACGCGGCCAGCAGTTGGTTCATCCGGCCGGTTGAGGTCCGCCAGCCTCCGAGGGTCAGCACCACCTCTGGGGCAGCTTGGGAAGGGCTGGGTGAGCGCGTCGGGTCTACGGTGGGCAGCGGTGTTGTGGTTAGTGGCGGTGTCGAGGGGGGTGTGCATCCAGCGGCTGCGGCGACGGTCATAAGGACAGCCAGCCCTCTGAGCGCGGCTTTACTTGAGCGCTTCATCCTTCTCCTTTCTTCCACCCGGTGTCAGACACGACCGGGCGTCTGTTCACTGCACGACCGTACGGGCCCCAATGATCGAGTCTCACGCGGCATCCAGGGCCTGGCGCACAGCCTGTGCCAGAGTCTCAACGTCGAGGGGCTTCTGTAGCACGTTGACAGAGATGTCGTGAAGGTCGTCAACAGCGTAACCCGTGAAGGCGATGGCCTTCAAGTCCGGGCGTGACGCTTGGAGCGATTCGATCAGCGCCCGCCCCCCTTTCGTGGGCATCACCAGATCCGTGAGAAGAAGATCGAAGTGTATGCTACCGACCAGTTCCTCGGCCTCACGACCGTCCACCGCCGTCACGACGCGGTAGCCCAGGGACTCCAGAACGCGTTTCGTCGCGTGTCGAACCGTCGCCTCGTCCTCGGCAAGAAGGATCGTCTCCCCCTGCCCCCGCGCGGGGGCAGGGCTTTTCTCGCTGACGGGTACCTCGTCGACCGCCGCTGCCGGCAGGTAGATGCGGAAGGTGCTGCCTCTCGATGGGTCCGACTCAACGTCGATGAAACCTTGATGCTGCTTGACGATACCGTAGACCTGTGCCAGACCGAGGCCCGTACCCTCGCCAGGTCCTTTGGTGGTGAAGAACGGCTCGAAGAGATGGTCCCGAACCTCGTCTGTCATCCCCACGCCGGTGTCCGAGACTTCCAGGCAGGTCCACTCGCCCGGCTCCATCTCCGGAACAGGCTCATCCCCTGATCCAATCCGGGTCCGTTCAAGCCTTATGCCAAGCTCTCCGCCCTCCGGCATCGCGTCGCGGGCGTTGAGCGCAAGATTCATCAGCACCTGTTGGATACGCGTGGGGTCGGCTTCGACAGGGCAGGGATGCGAAGTGCCGTGCAGCCCGACATCGATAGTCTCCGGAATGGTCTTGCGGAGCATCTCGGTGACGTCCTCGATGAGTTCGCTCAGGTCGATCACCTCAGTCGCCATCACAGATCGTCGGCTGAAATCCAATATCTGTTGAACCAGACTCGCTGCCTGTTTAGCCTCATTCACCACCGTCTCCATGGCCTTCCGAGTATCTGATCCAACGCCTTGGTTCCGGAGCGGCATCTGGGCGTAGAGGATGATGCTGGTCAAGAAATTGCGGAAGTCGTGAGCGATGCCGCCGGCCATCTGCCCAACTGCGGCGAGCCTATCCTGGCGACGGAGGCGGCGCTGCATCTCTTTCCGCTCCGTGACGTCCTCGACGGTTCCCTCATAGTACAGAGCGTTCCCGTCGTGATCCTGCACGGTGCGCGCGCTCTCCCGGACGAAGACGGTCGTTCCGTCTTCCCTCTTCCACGCGGATTCGAGGCCCGTGACGCGGCCCTCTCGCTCCATGCGTCGCTTGAACTCCGAACACGCATAGTCGGGATGGAAGGCCTCGCGCCCAAGATCCGGCTGGTTGAGTACGGCCAACGAGTCATACCCCAACATCTCCATCAAAGTGGCGTTCGCCATCGTGATCCGCCCGTCGGGCATGGTGCGGTAAATGCCGATGGGCGCGTTTTCGAAGATGCTTCGGAAGCGCTCCTCGCTCTCCCGAAGGGCCTCCTCTATCTCCCGTCGGCGGGTCACGTTCTCCAACCCCCCCTCGTAGCAGATGAGCTCCCTGTCCTCACCCCGCACGGTGCGGCACGTATCCTCGAGCCAGATCAGGTCGCCATTCCAGCGTCGGAGGCGAATCTCGAAATTGTGGATAGAGCCACCGTGACCCAGGATGTTGAGTTCGATCTCCCGCTCACCGGGATCGACGTACAGGTCCGCCATGCTCGTTTCGAGCAGGGCTCGCTGGCTCGGAAAGCCCAATAGGCGCACAAGGGCTCGGTTGGCATCGAGTATCGTGCCATCTGGAGTGGTCCGATAGAGCCCCATAGGCATACGGTCGAAGAGACTCCGATACTGCTCTTTCTGTTCGTTGAGCTGTGCCTGCCGGTCTGCCTCCAGTTCGTCGCGCTGACGTGTCACGAGCAGAACCAGGATTGACACGGCAGAGGCGTAGAGCAGAGGTCCGAGGATGATGTCGGCCAGCGCGATGTGATCGAAGAAGGACTGGATCAAGATCATCGTGCCGGCGTTAAGCAGGATCAGAGCCAGCAGGGCTTGCAGGGATACCAGCATGCTGGCGAACAGGATGGGCACGACCGTGTAGACGAGAAGGTTAACGTCCCCCACGTCGTAATACGGCGCTCGCCCTGTCCAGACCAGGATAGTCCCCCCGTACACGCTGGCCTGAGGTGCGACCACGGCCAGGAGGGCAGCCGGTGTATAGTGACCTGCTCGGTTCAGCGCGTAGGAAGCCAGCATGAGAACAAGCGTGGTGCCGCCCGTCAGCAGGTCGCCGCCGCCGGAGTAGAGCTGCGCCTGAGGGACCACCTGCATGACGAGCAGGGCCGTGATCATAAACGCCGACATCAGAATCAGAGCTGTGGAGAGAAGACGCGATAGCCGCCGCCGGTCGGGCTCTATCACCGAGGCAGGCGGCTTCGTGAGGCGACGCCAGAATCTCTTCAGAGGACGGATGTCGGACTGCGATTGCGGGTTCTTGGGCATAGATCCTCAGGGGGCCTGATCAAGTAGCTGCGCATTTGGGCCCCAAGGTACGGAGGCCCGCTCACAACGCTCTCTCCCCCTCAGTATACCGGGCCTCGCCCCTGCGTCAAGATCCCCGAGGACCGATAGCTGTGGCGGTTCAGGGCAGATAGCGCCTTGTCCTGGTCGATTTCCTGTGTCTTCGTCGTTTCTCCCCCCTCTCTACCGTTGGTGCTGCAGCACGTCTTACGTCACGCTAATGCTACTCCTATTCTTTTCTTATGCCCCCGATGTATAGTCAATCATAACACAAACAAAGTGAGAGCTTACTCTGGATGAATGCGGATCGGGCCAGAGCGCGCAAGTGTGAGGGACCGTACCGGGGCATCAGAGGAACGCTCATCGATCTCGCTAATCTGTGCGTCTGATCACCAAAGAACTGAGGGCACGTGAACGCGCCCGCACGCGGCAAGT
>CAZIWL010000087.1:4267-18499 GCA_964542755.1 uncultured Anaerolineales bacterium | reverse complement strand
TTTCGATACGACGTCTCGCTTCGCTCAACGTCTACTCAACCGGCGAAAACAGGCGCTCGCTTGACATGGCGGTGAGCTTGTTGTATCCTGTCCATTATATGGGAGTATGTTCAATATGGTGGAAATTAGTCCCGGAACGGAACGGGCCGGGATCTGGGAGCGCGCGGGGAGGAATCGGACCATGGAGGGTAGATGGGTATCTCGACTGCGGTGAAGACGGTCGACCGCCTGGTGCGGATCATCGACAGCTTCTCGACCGCCAGGCTCTCGTGGACGCTGACGGACCTGAGCGAGCATCTGGGCCTGCCGCGAAGCACACTCCACCGCTTCCTACGCAGCCTGGAGGCCCACGGTATCCTCCGGCAGGATGACGAGAGCAAGCGTTGGCACCTGGGGTATCACCTCTACGTCTGGGGAAACCTGGTGGAGAAGAGCAAGGCGCTCCGAGATATTGCCAGACCGGTGATGGCGGAGTTGGTGACGGAGACCGGGGAGACGGCGCTGCTGACCGTCTACCACGCGCACGAGGTGGTCTGTGTGGAGAAGGTTGAAACGTCGCACTCGGTCCGGCTGGCTCTGGATGCGGGCACGCGGCGCCCGCCCCACGCCGGCGCTTCTTCAAAGGTGCTGATGGCGCATTTGCCGGAGGAGGAGATCGAGGGCATCGTGTGCGACCTCGGATTGGAGCCGATCTGCGTGAACACGATCACGGACGGGGAGGAGCTGGCGGAGGAGTTGGCGCGAATCCGGGAGCAGGGCTATGCGCTGAGTGTGGAGGAGACAGACCGGGGTGCCTGGGGCGTCGCCACGCCCATCCGCGACTGGGATGGGGAGGTGATTGCAGCTATCGGGGTGGCAGGGCCTACGTCGCGTCTTGACGACGCGGTGACGAAAGCGTACGTGTCCTGCTGCGAGGATGCGGCCCGACGGATCTCGTCGGCGCTTTTTGCCAAGGTTTGATCAATCCAAACCCGCTTTGGTCCGCCGAAGGCGGATTGTGGTGCATACCGCCGTCTTTCAGGCGCATTATCTTGCATGCGGCGGTTTAGACCGCCGCAAAGCATCCTACTGGCTTTCAGCTGGTAGTGGTTGAGTCGAGAGACTAAGAGAGAAAGGGGAGCCGTGATGGACTTCAAGGGTATGGACATTCTGGGCGGACGGCAGTTCACGCGGGAGGCATTGGATCACATATTGGACGTTGCCGCCGATATGGATCGAGGTCTCAAGGAGGAGCGGTCGCTGACACTGCTCGACGGTTATGTGCTGGGATCGCTCTTCTTCGAGCCGAGCACGCGAACCCGCCTATCGTTCGAGACGGCGATGCACCGGCTGGGGGGCAGTGTGGTGGGTTTCGCCGAGGCGGGGACGTCGTCGGTGGCGAAGGGGGAGTCGCTGAACGACACGATCCGCACGGTGAATGAGTATGTGGACGTGATCGCGATGCGGCACCCGGAGATCGGCTCGGCGAAGCAGGCCGCGGAGGTATCGGACGTGCCGGTGCTGAACGGCGGCGACGGGGCGGGGCAGCATCCGACGCAGGCTCTCCTCGATCTCTACACGATCCAGAGTGAGAGGGGGCGGGTGGACGGGAACACTATTGCCCTCTGCGGTGACCTGAAGAACGGCAGGACGGTCCACGCGGGGGTGGAGCTCTACAAGCACTACGACTGCGACCTGATCTTCGTGGCCCCGGACGCACTCAAGATGCCGCCGGAGATCACAGAGCAGCTGCGCGAGCAGGGGGTGGAGGTGAAGGAGACCCCGGATCTGAGCGTGGCGCTAGCGGAGGCGGATGTGCTCTATATGACCCGGATCCAGAAGGAGCGATTCGATGACCCCGTTGAGTACGAGCGGCTGAAAGGGAGCTACGTGCTGATGAAGGGGATGGTGGAGCGGACGAATCCGGAGTTGACGATCATGCATCCCCTGCCGCGGATCAATGAGATCAAGAGCGAGGTGGACGAGCTGCCGGGCGCGGCCTATTTCCGCCAGGCGCGGAACGGGGTGCCGGTGCGGATGGCGCTGTTGGCCCTGGTGCTTGGCGTGGTTGACTGAAAAGAGTGACACAGAGAACACAGAGAAGGCACAGAGCTACACAGAGAAAGAAGGAGTTGTGATCTCTTCTCTGTGGTTCTTCGGCCGACCTCTGTGCAGCTCTGTGTAACGTCTTGTCTTGAGGAGTTTGGCTATGAACGAACGAGAGTTTGATACGCTGGGGAAGGAGTCGCGGCGGAAGAATGCGGTGGCGCGGGTGACAGGGCGCGAGCGGTACTCCGTCGACGTTGTCCTACCGCGGATGCTGCATGGGCGGGTGCTGGTTAGCCCGTACGCCCACGCCCGCATCGCTTCGATTGATGCCAGCGAGGCGGAGGCGATGGGGGCGGTGGTACTGACGTTCGACGACATTCCGCAGGTGCGCTACAACGAGCGCATTATCACCACGCCGCCGGTGCTGCACAAGGACTTCTACGTGCTGGCCGACAAGGTGCGCTACCGGGGTGAGGCGGTGGCCGCCGTCGCTGCGGAAACCGAGGAGCTGGCGGAGAGAGCTGTGCGCGCCCTTCAGGTCGAGTACGAGCCTCTCCCGGCGTATACCGATGCGCTGGACGCGATGGCCGAGGACGCCGAGCCGATCCACGACACGGTGCTGTGGGGCGGCGAACCGGTCACGATCGAGCGGAATATCGCTTGCCAGCGGGAGATCGAAGAAGGGGACGTCGATGCGGCGTTCGCCCAGGCCGACGTGGTGGTCGAGGGCTCGTTCAAGACGCCAAAGATCTACCATGCCCAGATGGAGCCGAAGACGGCCATCTGCCGGCCGGAACCGGACGGCGGGCTGACGCTCTGGTGCACGACCCAATCGATCCATAACGTACGGATCGTGCTGGGGGAGATCTTCGACATCCCACTGAGCAAAATCAACGTGAAGCGGGTGCCCATCGGCGGGACGTTCGGGTCGAGCATCCAGATGAACCCGCCGATCCCCATCGCGGCGGCTCTGGCGCGGAAGGCCGGGCGGCCGGTGAAGCTATCGATGACGCGGGAGGAGGACTCCCACGACCACGCCCGGTACGGGACGAAGATCCATCTGAAGCTGGCGGCGAAGGAGGACGGTACGATCCTGGGCGCGAAGATGGATCTGGTGGCCGACACGGGGGCGCACAACATCCAGCCCTACTCATTCCTGGGCGTCTGCGCCGGGTGGCTGGTCTCGCTGTACCGGATGCCGGCGCTGCGGTATCGCGGCACGGCGGTCTATACGAACACGACGCCGTCGTGCGCGATGCGGGGCTTCGGTAACCCGCAGGTGACGTTCCCGGTGGAGTCGCTGGTGGAGGAGCTGGCGCATAAGCTGGACATCGATCCAGTGGAGCTCCGGCTGAAGAACTACGTGGGGCTGGGGGACACGTTCTGGGGGCAGGGTCCCCTGGTGAGGTCGATCGTGCAGAGCGACGGGGTGCCCGAGCTGCTGGAGCGCGGGAAGGAGGCCATCGGCTGGGACGAGCGGCTGCCGAGCGGATCCCAGACGGGGCGGTTCCGGCGGGGTATCGGGATGGCGCGGGGGTTTCACACTTCCAGCGCCGGCGCGCCGCAGCCGGGGGACGTGATCGATTTCTCGGGGGCGATGGTCAAGGTGAACACCGATGGGTCGGTGGACGTCATCACGGCGCTGATGGATCACGGCGGGGGGACGCACGAGGCAGTGGCGAAGCTCGTGGCCGAGGCGCTCCACGTACCGCTGGACAAGGTGGACCTGGCGCCGGCCGAGACCCGCTCGACGGTTTACGACGTCTGCACCCACGCCACCCGGGGCGTGTACGCCGGAGGGGGGGCGGCACTGAAGGCGGCGGAGACGGTGCGGGATGAGATGATTGAGACGGCGGCCCAGTTCATGAACGTGATGCCCGGGGCGCTGACGATGGCGCTGGATCGGGAGCGGAACGAGTGTCTGATCTACGCCCCAGCCATCCCTGAGAAGACGATGACGCTGGCTGAGCTGGCGACCCGCTGCTGGACGGAGAGCCGGAAGACGATGGCTGCGGTGGAGAGCTACCGGGCTACCCACTGCCCGCCCGCCTACGTGACGGTCTTCGTCGACGTGGAGATCGATACGTGGACCGGTCAGGTGGAGACGAAGCGGGCGGTGATGGGAAGCGACTGCGGGACGGTGATCAACCCGCGGCTGGCGGCCGGTCAGTTGGAGGGGGGCCTCTCGATGGGCGCGGGGTACGCGCTGTACGAGGATATGCGCTGGGATGAGAAGGGCCATCTGCTCTCGGGCGGGTATTGGATCGACGCCAAGACGCCGTCCATCGGCGAGGCGCCCTACGAGGAGGACCTGGCGGTCCATTTTGCCGAGTCGTACGAGCCGACGGGCCCGTTTGGGGCGAAGGGCATCGGGGAGGCGGCGACGAATCCGGTGGCGGCGGCCTACGCCAACGCGATTTACAACGCGGTTGGGGTGCGGTTTTATGAGTTGCCGATCACGGCGGAAAAGATCCTAGGGGCTATGGAGCGATAAGGCGACAAAGCGAAAAAGCGATAAAGCGATGAAGCGAGTAGGCGATAGAGCGGGACGGTGGGGCGGGGAGTTGGGGTATTGGCGGGGGGACGGAGGAGTGAGGGGACGATGGGGAGGCGAGTTGAGGAGTTGGAGAAGGTGAGGCACGGAGCGCACGATATGACGAACTCGCACCTGTTGGTGCAGGATTTCGATTACTATGAGCCGGCAACGGTGGATGAGGCGGTGAGCCTGTTGGCGGAGATGGGCGACGAGGCGGCGGTGCTGGCCGGGGGGACGTTCCTGCTGGTGCAGATGAAGATGGAGCAGGCAGCACCCCGGTCGCTGATCAACATCGGGCGGCTTCCGGGCCTCTCGGGGCTGCGGCGGACGGAGGACGGCCTGGATGTCGCCGGGATGACGACGATCTGGGAGCTGAGGAACGCGGATGAGGTGTTGGCTGACTATGCGGCGCTGGCGGATGCGTGCGCGGCGTTTGGCTCAACGCAGATCCAGCTGACGGGGACCCTCGGGGGGAACGTCTGTAACGGCTCGCCGGCTTCGGATACGGTGCCGGCACTGGCGGCCCTAGGCGCGGAATTGGTGCTGGTTGGTCCGAGTGGTGAGCGCAGGATGCCGATCGAGGAGTTCCTGGTGGGGCCGGGCGAGACGGCGATCGAGCCTGGGGAGCTATTGACCGTGATCCGCCTGCCGAAACCGGAGGAGGGAAGCGGCAGTGCATTCGTCAAGGTGTCCCGCGTGCGGGCTGATCTGGCGAAGGCGAGCGCGGCCGCGTGGGTGGTGCGGGACGGCGACACGGTGGTGGACTGCCGGCTGACGTTCGGCGCGGTGGGTCCGACGGTGATTCGCGCGACAGAGGCCGAGCACATGGTGGTGGGCGAGCGTTTCTGCAGCGAGTTGGCCCTGGAGGCGGGAAAGGCCGCCTCCCGAGAGGTGTCCCCCATCGACGACGTGCGGTCGAGCGCTGAGTACCGGCGCCAGGTGGTGTGTGCGCTGGCCCACGATGCGCTCGTGGCGGCTTTTGAGCGGGCCGGGGAGGATGGGAGCAGGGGAGCGGGAGTGTCGTCCGACCACGTTCGGTACAGGCAGGAAGGGGAGGACGCGGAGAGGGGAACCAGGGATGTGCGTGAGCCGGTGTGCCTGGAGACCGGGGAGGTGCGGACGATCACGCTGATAGTGAATGGGGTGGAGCAGCGGCTGCACGTCAGGCCGCATGAGCTATTGATCAACGTTCTGCGTGAGCGGCTCCAGTTGACTGGCACGAAGTACGGCTGCGGCATCGGCGAGTGCGGGGCGTGCACGGTGCAGCTGGACGGCGTGCCGACGCTGTCGTGCTTGACGCTGGCGGTCTCGGTGGACGGGCGCGAGGTGACCACGGTGGAGGGTCTAGAGGGCCCTGACGGGCAGCTTGATCCGCTCCAGGAGGCGTTCATCGAGGAGGCTGCCTTCCAGTGCGGCTACTGCACGCCGGGGATGTTGATGATGACGAAGCGGCTGCTGGAGGAGAACCCGGCGCCCGACGAGGACGACATACGCGACTACCTGAAGGGGAACCGCTGCCGGTGCACGGGCTTCGCGGCCATCGTACGCGCTGTGCAGAGCTGTGTTGGCGAGTAGGGGGATCCGGCGGAGACCTTGAGAGGATGAGAGGAGGTGCATATGCTGCCGAAGTTTGAGTTACTGATGGCCGAGACGCTGCCTGAGGCGTTGGAGATGCTGGTGGACCGGGGCCCGGACGCAAGGCCTATGGCAGGGGGCACGAATCTGATACCGGACATGCGCGCCGAGACACATCACCCGTCGACGGTGGTGAACGTTGAGGGCCTGAGCGAGTTAGGGGGGATCCGGCGGGAGAACGGCCATGTGGTGGTGGGCAGCGGTGTGACGCTGGCGGAGGTCCTGAGAAGCGACTTGATTGCGGAGCACGGGCGGCCCTTGCAGGATGCGGCGCGGGTGTTCGCAAACCCCCTGGTGCGGAACCGGGCCACGATTGGGGGCAACCTCGGTAACGCGTCGCCCGCAGCAGACACGGCTCCGCCCCTGCTTGCTTTGGGGGCCGAGGTTGAGCTGTCGACGACCGACGGGTCGCGCTGGGTGGGGCTCCACGACTTCTTCGTTCACGTCTGCGACACGGTCTGCGAGCCGGGAGATCTGATCACGGCGGTACGGTGGGATGTGCCCAGTGCCAGGAGTGTGGGCGGGTTCAGGAAGCTCTCGCTGCGGAAGGCGATGGCGATCTCCGTGGTGAGCGCTGCCGCCCAGGTGACGCTGGACGACGATGGACGGTGCGAGGACGTGCGCATCGCGCTGGGGGCGGTGGCCCCGACGCCAGTAAGGGCGTACGAAGCGGAGGACATGCTGAAAGGCGAGCGGTTGGAGCCGGAGCTCATTGAGGAAGTGCGCCACGTGGCGTGCCAGGCGGCGAGCTGCATTGATGACGTGCGTAGCTCGGCGGCGTATAGGGAGCGGGTGGCGAGTGTGCTTGTGCGGCGCTTGCTGATGGGACTGGTGAGCAAGGAGTAGGGGAAAAGCTGGGAGTAGGGAGTAAGGAGTAGAGGATGGCGCGGATCGCGCACTTTCGTCGGCTCGAGGCTTGGAAGGAGGCCCATCGGCTTACCCTGATGGTGTACGAGGTGACGAGAGGACTTCCGCAGGAGAAGCGATACGGGCTCGCCCCGCAAATGCGCCAGGCAGCCGTATCGGTGCCCGCCAATATCGTGGAGGGTTTCAAGCGCAGAGGGATACGGGAGAAGGTGCGCTTCTACAACGTGGCGGAGGGGTCGATTGAGGAGCTTGCGTCCTTCTTCATATTGTGTCAGGACCTAGGCTACGTTGAGAGGACGGACGATCTCCGGGAGCAATCAGAGACAGCCGGTCGTTTGCTCAATGGATTGGTTCGCAGTACGGAGCGGCGCCGTGCATCATCCATACTTCCTACATCCTAGTCCCTACTCCATCCCACAATCAAGGAGAGCTGACCATGAAAGAGACGACTATCACATTGACCATCAACGGCCGAACGCACGAGCCAGCCGTTCAGCCGAATGAAACACTTCTTCAAGTGCTGCGGAAGCTCGGCTACACGGACGTGAAAAGCGGCTGCGAGAAGGGCGACTGCGGGGCGTGCGCTGTCTTGCTGGACGGAGACGCGGTCAACAGCTGTCTGGTGCTGGCGCGGCAGGCGGATGGGGGCGAGGTCGTGACGAACTCCGGCCTGGGGACGCTGGACGATCCACACCCCTTGCAGGAGGCATTCGCCGACGCCGGGGCGGTGCAGTGCGGATTCTGCACGCCGGGGATGATCGTGTCGGCCAAGGCGCTGCTGGACAGGAATCCGAATCCTACGGAGGAGGAGATCCGCGAGGCGATCGCGGGGAATCTCTGCAGGTGCACGGGGTATGCGCAAATCGTAGACGCCGTCCAACTCGCCGCACAGCGGATGTCGGCCAAGACGGGAGGTGAGTCGTGACACAGCACGTCAAATCGCTGCCCGAGACGGATGTGAAGCCACTGCGTCAGGTCGGAAGACCCCTGCGCAGAGTCGATGCCCTGGGGAAGGCGACGGGGACGACGGCGTACGCGGCCGACTTCGAGATGCCGCAGATGCTGCACGCCAAGGTCTTCCGCAGCCGGAAGCCGTCGGCGCGGATCGTCGACCTCGACGTCAGCCGGGCCGAGGCGCTGGAGGGCGTGGCCTGCGTCCTGACCGCTGAGGATCTGCCGGGTGGTCAGCTGGCCACGGACATGCCGGGGCAGACGGGGCGCGAGGAGCGGAAGGGCTCGAAGGCCCCGGTGCTCGCGTCGGATCGAGTACGCTATCTGGGCGAGCCTATTGCGCTCGTCGCGGCCGAGACCCTCGAGATCGCGGAGGAGGCGCTGGACCTGATTGACGTCGAGTACGAGCCGTTCCCTGGCGTCTTCGATCCGCTGGAGGCGATGAAGCCTGACGCGCCCGTGGTGTACGAGCCGGACAACATCGTGGCCTCGTGGAGGATTCGCAAGGGCGACGTGGAGGCGGGGTTCGCGGAGGCCGACAAGATTGTGGAGAACACGTTCACGATGCCCTTCATCGACCATGCGTACCTGGAGCCAGAGGCTGGCGTGGCGTGGATGGATGATCAGAACGTGATCAATATCCGCGTCTGCACGCAGGTGGTGGAGCACTTCCGGAGCATCGCCGCGGCCGTCGGCGTGCCGCATAACAAGGTACACGTGCGCGGGACGATGATCGGCGGCGGATTCGGCGGTAAGGAGGATATCACGGTCGAGATCTTCCTGGCGCTGCTGACGAAGACGACGCGGCGGCCGGTGAAGTTGGTGTATACCCGGGAGGAATCGATCCTGGGGCATTCGAAACGGCACCCTTTCATCATCACCCACCGGACAGGGGTGAAGAACGACGGGAAGATCACGGCCGCCGAGATCGAGATGGTGGCGAACGCGGGGGCGTACCCCTACTTGAGTCCGTACGTGTCGCTCTATGCGACGGTGACCTCGTGCGGTCCCTACAAGGTGGACAACCTGAAAGTCGATACGAAGGCCGTGGCCACCAACAACCCGTTCACCAGTGCGTTCCGCGGCTTCGGCGGCGCGCAGGCGGCGGTGGCCTACGAGCAGCAGATGGACGAGATCGCGAAGGTCCTCAGCATGGATCCGCTGGACGTCCGGAGGGCGAACTTCCTGGAGACGGGTGACGAGAACGCCATCGGCCAGACGATCGAGAGCGCGGTCTGGCTGGAGGAGGAGGCTAATCGGGCGCTGGACGCTTTGGGTGAGAGGACGCCTGAGACGGGCTCGATCAAGGTGGGCCGGGGGTTCGCGACGACGATGCAGAGCTACGGGCGGATTATGTGGTTCCACGATACGTCGCGCTCTTGGGTGGGCATTGAGCAGGATGGTAGCGTCGTCGTGCGCTGCGGCGTGCCGGACCTGGGCGCGGGCCAGGCGAGCAGCCTGTGTCAGATCGCAGCGGAGGTGCTGGGCGTGCCGATGGACGACGTGACGGTCTACTACTCGGACTCAGCGCTGACGCCCCTGGCGGGGACGACGACGGCGACGCGCCAGCTCTACATGTCTGGTAATGCGACGCTGAAGGCATCGGGGATGGTGCGCGATGTGCTGCTGGAGCGGGCGGCGGCGTACTTCGACGTCGATCCTGGCGACCTGGACATTGCGGACCGAGAAGTCTTCGTCACGGGATCGGCCCAGCTGCGGGACAGCGATTCTCGCACGCGGCTGAGGCCGGATCCACTGCCGCTGGGGGATCTGGCGAAGATGTGCGCGGCCGATGGAATGAAACTCCAGCACCTGGCGCTCTTCACGGCGCCCTTTACGGATCAGCTCGATCCGGAGAACCTGCGGGGTGACCTCTTCCCCGACTTCACGTTTAGCGCACACGCTGTTGAGGTGGCGGTGGATACGGAGACGGGTGAGGTGACGCTGCTGAAGAGCGTGGGCTGCCACGACGTGGGCCGGGCCATCAATCCTACGGCGGTGGTGGGCCAGATCCAGGGCGGCAGCGCCCAGGGAATTGGGTGGGCGTTGATGGAGGAGGTTCAGGTGAACGAGGGCTATATGATGACGCCCTCCTACTCCGAGTATCTTATTCCCACGGCGAAAGATCTGCCGAAGACCGAGGCGATCATCCTGGAGTCTGGCACGGGGGTGGGGCCCTTGGGCGCAAAAGGGATCGGCGAGCCGTCGCTGACGCCGGCGGCGCCGGCCGTGGCGAATGCGGTGGCGGACGCGCTGGGGGTGCGGGTGGCGGATCTGCCGATTACGCCGGAGAGGGTACTGGAGGCTTGGGAGCGGAAGGGCGGGGCGTAGGGATGGGAGTAGGGCTGGGGGTATCCCAGTGCAGTAGGAAGTAGGGAGTAGGGACTGAGGGGACAGGGAGTATGCCTGGCAAACGGTGGACCAAGAAGACGGAACCTGAGCATCAGCGATCAATGACGGTTGAGGAGATCCTGGAAGAGCTGAGGTTGTACGGCGATGGGACGTTTCCGAGGAAGGCGCTGGAATAGGCCATCCACATGGAGGATGAGATTACGCCGGAGTTGCTGCGCATACTCAACGAGGCTGCTGAACACCCGGAGGATCTGTCGAGCGATTACATGCTCCACAGCTATGCCATGTATCTCCTGGCCCAGTTCCGAGAGGAGCGTGCCTATGCGGTGATCGTCGATTTCGTGTCGGTGCCGGGTGAGCTCATCATGGACCTGTGCGGCGGCACTGTGACGGAGGACCTGGGCCGGATCCTGGCCTCGGTCTCCGGCGGCGATCCCAGCTTGATGAAATCGCTGGTGGAGGACGAGGAGGCCAACGAGTACGTCCGGGCCGCCGCGCTGACCGGCATGGTAAGTTTGGTCGTCGCCGGCGAACTGTCTCGCAAGGATCTCGTGGATTACGTTCGACAAGCCTTCCACTTGGAGGATCTGCGAAAGGAGTCCTTCGTCTCGTCCGCCCTGGTGATCACTGCTCTGCATCTCCAAGCCGGAGAGTTGTACGAGGACATCAGAGAGGCGTATGCCTCGGACAAGGTCGAACCAGAATCCGTGTCTCTCGACTACGTGTCTCTCGACGACGTGGAGCGGAGGCTATGGGAGACTCGGGAAGAGGTGCCAAGGGACACATTGGAGGACTCGCATCATCAGCTAGTCCAGGATGCGGTCGGTGAGATAGCGTGGTGGGCATGCTTTCAGGGGGATCGGTGAGGCGTAGGACGAGCGGACAGGGGGACGGAGCGGTCATTTTACTCCCAACTCCCTGCTTCTCTCCTTGCCAAAGAAGGGCGGTGTTTACATACAAGAAGAGGAGGATGTTATGACCAAGAAGTTTGATCTTCTATTGAAGGGCGGGGTGGTGGTGACCGGGGCGGGGATGCACCGGGCGGATGTGGGGGTGCGGGGGGAGACGGTGGCCGCCGTGGGACCCGATCTGGGCGAGGAGGGGGCCGGGGAGGTGGTGGACGTCTCCGGGCGGTACGTCTTCCCCGGCGTGATCGACGTGCACGTCCATCCTGTCTATCTGGACAGCGTGGAGGACTGCTCCCGGGCGGCGGCCTTCGGGGGGACGACGACGCTGCTCCACTTCGCCTACGCCCGTACGGGCGAGAGCCTGATCGAGAACGTGACGACGATGAAGGAGGACGGGCTGGCACACTCGCTGCTCGACTTCGGGCTCCACGGAGGGCTGTTCGAGGCGGCCAGACAGCTTGAGGAGATTCCCACGGTTTTTGACATGGGGGTCAGCGGCTTCAAGTTCTTCATGCCCTACATCAAGGAGGGGTGGACGACGGACGACTACCACCTGATGAAGGGGATGGATATGCTGGCGGAGCTGGGCGGGATGGCCATGGTCCACGCGGAGAACGGCGGGGCGGTGGACTATCTGGAGGACAAGTATCTGACCGGACCCGAGGCCTCGGCGGAGCACTTCGTGGCGACCCACCCGGCGGCGATGGAGGAGGAGGCGATCTTCCGGGCCATCCGCATGGCCGAGGTGACCGGCTGCCCGCTCTATATTCCCCACAACACGACGGGTCGGGCGCTGCGGCACATCCGGGAGGCGAGGGAGGCTGGGCTGCGCGTATACGGGGAGACGTGTCCGCAGTACCTGACGCTGACCGAGGAGATCATCAAGGAACGCGGGGCGCTGGCGAAGATCGGTCCGCCGATACGGACGGCCGATGATCGGGCGGCTATGTGGCAGGGCCTGGCGGACGGGACGCTCCAGACGGTGGGGACGGACCATGCGCCCAAGGCGAAGGACGTTGAGGGGGACTTCTTGAAGCAGCCCTTTGGATCGCCGCAGATCGAGACGCTCCTGCCCCTGGTATACGACGGCGGGGTGAACGGGGGCCATTTCAGCCCGGTGCGCGTGGCCCAGGTGGTGTGCGAGAACCCGGCGCGCATCTTCGGGCTCTATCCGCAGAAGGGGACGGTGGCCGTGGGTTCCGACGCGGACCTGGTGGTCTTCGATCCGAACTGGTCCGTGACCCTTCGGGACGAGGATCAGCACACGAACGCTGGCTACACGCTCTACGACGGGCGGACGGTGCTGGGCTGGCCCGAGATGTCCTTCCAGCGCGGGCACCGGGTGCTGTGGGAGGGCGAGGTAGTGGCAGAGCCGGGCGGGGGACAGTTCCTGGCGACATCCATATCTGAGTAGAAGGGAACCACAAAGGGCACGAAGGGAGCACGAAGGGCACCAAGGTGTTCTTTGTGTGTCTTTTCTCTGGACTTTGTGTCCCTAGTGTCCTTGGTGTGTTTCGTGGTATGAGTCCTTGAGGGAGGTAGAGCTTTGTCGATGCGGTTGATCACGGGCAATGAGGCGATTGCATTGGGGGCGCTGCGGGCCGGGGTGAAGGTGGTGACCGGGTATCCCGGCACGCCGTCGTCGGGCGCGCTGGGGAGTCTGATGGCGATGGAGCTGGACGAGGCCCGGCACGTGGAGTGGAGCGCCAACGAGAAGGTGGCCATCGAGATCGCGGGCGGGGCGGCCTGGGCCGGACAGCGGGCGATGTGCACGATGAAGATGTCGGGCGTCAACGTGGCCTCGGACTCCCTCTATTCCCTGGCGCACTCCGGCATCAACGGTGGGCTGGTGGTCTACGTGGCCGATGATCCGGGGGCGCATGCGGGCATGGTGGAGCAAGACTCGCGGGGATACGCGCGGATGATGGATATGCCGATGCTCGAACCGACGACGGTGGCCGAGGCGTATGCCATCATTCCGCTGGCCTTCGAGCTCTCGGAGCGGTGTGGGAGCCCCGTCTTCGTCCGCTCGGTGACGGCGATCGCGAACTCTCACGCGCCGGTGGACGTGGAGGATCCCGTGCCCCCCGAGGAGCGGGAGCCGATCCTGGAGTGGGACATCACGAAGTATACGAAAGCCGGGTCGGCCATCGCCCAGGCGCAGCACCGGCAGGCGATCGAGCGGCTGAGGAGGGCGGGTGATGCGGCGAGTGACCTCACCGGCGCCATGCGGCTGAACGAGCTGCGGTTGGCCGAGGAGCCGGGCGGGGTGGGGCTTATCGCTGCCGGCGTCGTGGCGTCGTACCTCCCCGAGGCCCTGGGAATCGTGGCGGGGCACGGGGCAGAGCTGGATCGGGTGTCGCTGCTCACGTTGCGGGTGACGAACCCGCTCCCTGCGACGGAGATGCGCGCCCTGCTGACGCACTGCGACGACGTGGTAGTGTTGGAGGAGCTGGAGCCTTACGTCGAGGAGCGGGCGATTATGGAGGCCCGCGACGTCGGGTTCGAGGGACGCATCATCGGGAAGGTCAACGGTCCGCTGGAACGGGTGGGTGAGTATGGGGTCGAGGAGGTGGTGCGGGCTGTGGCCGAGGGGTTCGACCTGCTCCTGCCCGATGAGATCCTTGACGAGATTGAGGGCGCGGAGGAGCTGGCGGCGGCACGCCCGATCACGGTCTGCGCCGGTTGTCCCCACCGCGGGACCTATATGGCCATCAACCAGGCACTGAGGAACCTGAAGCTGCGCAAGGGCGAGGTGATGGTGACCGGAGACATCGGCTGCACCATCCTGGGGATGAATGACCCCTTCAAGACGGTGTGGAACGAGGTGTCGATGGGGGCGAGTGTGAGCCTGGCGCAGGGGTACGTCTACAGCGGGCTGGAGACGCCCGTGATCGCGACCATCGGCGACTCGACCTTCTTCCACGGGGGGATGCCGGGGTTGATCAACGCGGT
>CAZIWL010000087.1:0-4167 GCA_964542755.1 uncultured Anaerolineales bacterium | reverse complement strand
TGCTACGGGTGCAGCCTCTGCGCGCAGGTCTGTCCATTCGATGCTATCCGGCCCGTGGGAGAGAGAGTCGAGGCTGGCGCCAAGGCGACGGAGGGCGAGGTTTAGGATGATGGCGACACAGAGTTTGGCGGAGCGAGCGGTCGATGCGGTAGCGGTGGCGCAGTTCGACGTCTACCTGGTTGGTGTTGGCGGGCAGGGTGTGCTGACCATCGGCGACCTGATCGCGGAGGCGGCGATGGAGAGAGGGCTGCCGGTGAACTTCTATCCCACAAAGGGCATGGCTCAGCGCGGGGGAAGCGTGACGGTCCAGGTGCGCATCGGGCGGGAGGTGGTGGGCCCGCAGATGCCGGAGCGGCAAGCGGATCTGGTGATCGCGATGGAGCGGTCCGAGGCGCTGAAGGCGATTCGGTTCGCCAAGGAGGACGGCGACTTTTTGCTCTACGGGCGCGTCTGGGAGCCGACGAAGGTGATGCTGGGACGGGCCGAGTATCCGACCTTGACGCAGGTGCGGGAGAGGGTGAGCGCAGCCGGCGCGAGATTCCACTACCTGGACCCCGCGGAACTTCCGCTGCGCGACGGACGACCGCTGCCGGCGAACGTCTACGTGCTGGGCGCGGCAGTGGGCGGCACCGGGCTGGGCGAGGTGCTGGATCCCGAGGTGGTCGGCGGCGTGGTGGCGAGCCGATGGAAGAGGTACGCCGCGGTGAACGAGGCGGCGTTCCGGGCCGGGCTCGAGGCGGGGCGTGATGGAGCGTAGCAAGGGCGAGGACGCCCAGCGAGCGCTGGAGCGGCTCTTCACCCCGCGGGGCGTCGCCGTCGTCGGGTCGGCCTCGGAGGGGAAGCTAGGCTGGGAGCTGATCCGCCAGATGCGCGACGGCGGGTTCGGCGCAGGTACTGGGGACCAGCGGCTCTTTGCCGTCAATCCAAAGGCGCAGGGGGCTCTGGGCGCTGTGGGCTATGACGCCGTGGCGAGCATCCCGGCGCCGGTGGATCTGGCTGTGGTTGCCTCGCCGCCCTCGACGGTGCCCGGGGTGCTGCGGGACTGTGGGGAGGCGGGGGTAGCTGCAGCGGCGATCATCACGGCGGGCTTCTCGGAGATCGGCAATGACGAGGCGGAGCAGGAGATCCTGCGAGCGGCGCGGCAGAGCGGCGTGCGCTTCGTGGGGCCGAACTGCGCGGGGATCGTGAACACGGCGCATCGGCTCTATCCGAGCCTGGAGACGAGGCCGCCGGCGGGCAGCGCGGCGGTGGTGGCGCAAAGCGGGGCGATTGGTGGGATGGTCTTGGCGTGGGCGAAGCAATACGGCCTGGGGATCTCCAAATTCGTGAGCTACGGGAACGCGGGCGATCTGAACGAGATCGACCTGCTTCGGTACCTGGCGGGGGACGAGGAGACGGAGGTGGTGGCGCTCTACATCGAGAGCGTGGCCGACGGGCGGCGCTTCATGGAGGCGCTCCACGCGTGCACGCAGCGGAAGCCGGTCGTGGTGATTAAGGCCGGGCGGACGACGGCGGGTCAGCGGGCGACGCTCTCGCACACGGGCTCGATGGCGGGGGCAGATCGCGTGTACGATGCCGCACTCAGGCAGTGCGGAGCGCTGCGCGTGCGGTCGGTCGAGGAGATGTTTGACTTCTGCAAGGCGTATGTGAGCGTGCCTTCCGGGATAGGGAGTCGGGTGGCGATTGTGACCAACTCTGGTGGTCCGGGTGTGCTGGCGGCGGATCGTGGGGAGGAGGTGGGGCTGGACGTGGTGCAGCCTGGCCCGGCAGTGCAGGAAGACCTGAGTGCGTTCCTGCCCGGGCACTGCGCGCTGGAGAACCCCGTGGATCTGACCGTGCAGGGGACGGGCGAGTGGTACCGACGGGCGATTGGGGCGCTGCTCGAGGAGTACGATGGAGTTGTGGCGATCAACGTGTCGACCCCGTATCTGGACAGCATGGAGCTCGCGCGGGGCGTGGTCGAGGCAGCATCTGCTGTGGCAGATGCCGTGGCTGAGGGCACGGACGAGGAGAAGGCGGTGGTAGCCGCTTTCCTGCCCGAGGAGATCGTGGCTGAGAGTGTGGACTACCTGGAGGAGCGCGGCGTGCCCAACTTCGCCACGGGCGAGCGGGCGGTGGCCGCACTATCGCTGGTGAGCCAGTACGAGTACCCCGACCGGCCTTTGAGATGCTGTGCCGAGGCCATTCCTGGTGAGGGTAAGCGGGTTCGTAGTGAGGAGGCCAGTCCGTCTGACAGGCCCTCGGGCGCTGCGAGCGAGCCAGCCACTCGTAGTGAGGGCTTTGGCCCTTCCGGCGACCGGTTCGAGGGGACGAGCCCTTCACATCCCGCATTGCCTGAAGCCCCCATCCTCGAGCCTGAAGCGATGGCCTGGCTCGGCGAGAACGGCATCCCGGTCCCCCCATTCCGCTTCGCCGAGACCGAGGTCGAAGCCGGCGAAGGTGCTCTTGCGCTCGGCTATCCGGTGGCGATGAAGATCGTCTCGCCCGAGATTCTCCACAAGTCCGACGTGGGCGGCGTGGTGCTGAACATCGACGATGATGAAGCAGCCCGCCGGGCCTTCCGTCGGCTGGCGAAAACCGGCGAGGGCCGCGACTTCCGCGGCGTTGTGCTGTACCCCATGATCGAGGGAGCGCAAGAGGTTCTCCTGGGCCTCTCGCGGGATCCGCAGTTTGGCCCGGTGGTGGCCTTTGGCCTGGGCGGCATCTACACCGAGGTCTGGCAGGACGTGGCGCTACGCGTGGCGCCCATCGACCGCGATGAGGCTGAGGCGATGATACGGGAGATAGAGGCACTGCCCCTGTTGGAGGGGGTGCGCGGTCAAGCGCGGCGCGATCTCGACGCGCTGGCTGATGTGCTGGTGAGGTTCTCCGAGCTACCGCTACGCTATCCTGACCTGGGGGAGGTCGATCTGAATCCCGTCTTCCTCTTTGCCGAGGGAAAGGGGCTCGTAGTTGGCGACGTCCGAGTGATCCTTAAGCACCGCGCAAAGGAGCGATCTAGCTGATGTCTGAGCACGTGGAGCACCAATCCGGCCTGAATGCTTTGAAGCCCTACGTTCCCGGCACGCCCATCGAGGAGGTGCAGCGGGAGTACGGCCTGGAGGACGTGATCAAACTCGCCTCCAATGAGAACCCGCTGGGCCCTTCGCCCAGGGCGGTGGAGGCAATCAAGAGGGCGCTGCCCAGGCTGAACCTCTACCCCGACGGGCAGAGCTACACCTTGCGGCACGCTCTGGCTGAGTTCCTTGACTTGGAGCCGGACCAGCTTGCGGTGGGGAACGGGGCCGATGGGATCATCATGGAGACGTGCATGGCGTACCTGGACCAGGGGGACGAGGTGGTGGTGAGCCGCTCGTCGTTCCCGGTCTACGACATCTACACGCACGTGATGCGGGCGGAGCTGGTGAAGACGCCGCTCAAGGGGTACGGACTGGACCTGGAGGCGATGGCGGACGCGATCACCAAGCGGACGAAGCTGGTCTTCGTGTGCAACCCCAACAATCCGACAGGGACGATCGTCACGCAGGACGAGGTGACGGCGTTTATGGCGCGGGTTCCGGACGACGTGCTGGTGATCTTCGATGAGGCGTACTATGAGATGGTGGACGCCGAGGACTACCCGGAGTCGCTGCCCTACGTGCGCCAGGGGCGCTCGAACGTGATGATACTGCGCACGTTCTCCAAGGTCTTCGGGCTGGCCGGCGTCCGGCTGGGGTATGCGATCGGGGCGCCCGAGGCGCTGGCGCCGCTGCGGCGGGTGAAGGAGCCATTCGCGGTGAATCTGTTAGCCCAGGCGGCGGGGGTCGCGGCGCTGGAGGATCAGGCGTTCCTGCGGAGGACGGTGGAGACGACGCAGCGGGAGCGGCGGTTCCTGGCGGAGGGGTTTGAGTCGCTGGGGTTGGAGGTGGTGCCCAGCCAGACGAACTTCATGCTGGTGCGGTTTGGGGAGGGGGCGTTGGAGGTGCAGGACGGACTGCTGCGGCGCGGGGTGATCGTGCGGCCGTGCACGGGGTATGATTTGCCGGAATTCCTACGGGTGACGGTGGGGAATCGGGGGCAGAATGAGCGGTTGCTGGGCGCGGTGCAGGATGTGATGGAGGAGGGGCGGGACCAAACCTGACAGGTCTGAGCGGGTCTCGCGTACTCCCAGGGTCCTGTCTCCGTCCA
>CAZIWL010000086.1:0-18633 GCA_964542755.1 uncultured Anaerolineales bacterium | reverse complement strand
TCTACCTCCCGATGGTGGCGAAGCAGTACGGCACCTCTTCCGGGCCGACTTGCGTTCTGCGAGAACCGGACTCGGTCAGTCAGATGGGCAAGACGGCAGTGGGAGCCACGTGCGGTGGTTCCTTCAATGCGCTGGATGAGAAGGACTACTACGATCTCAATCTGACGACGGCAGCCAGTGCTCAAGAGGAGCAGGCCGACATCCCGATTCGACTGAGACTGTTCAATCTCCCCAATGGGACGAACTGGGATGCGATGATATACCAGAATAGCACGGGATATCCACTTGCTTGCCAGATCGGGACGCCGGGTGACAGCAACAAGGATGAGGACTGCACCCTGGACTCCAACAAGAACTACTTTGTGCTCGTCAGCAGGGGGCCGGAGACCTCTCCCGGCGGAACGTACCAGATGTCCGTCACGCGCCGCTAGGACCGTCTGGCGCACCCATTACGCAGCGGCGGCCTAGGGCTGCTTCAGGAGATCGCCATGCCAAACGAAAACGTCAAGCTGGAGCCCATCCGCATCGTCTTCGCGAAGGGGACGGATACGGGCCGGAAGCGAGATCACAACGAGGACTTCCTGGAGGCCCTCAGCCCCCCAGACCCGGCCAGACGCCAACAGAAGGGGGAGCTGTTCATCGTCGCCGACGGCATGGGGGGCCACCAGGCGGGGGAGGTCGCCAGCGAGAGCGCGGTGCGCACCATCAGCCGCGAGTACTACGCTGACCCGAACCCGAACGTGGCGGCGGCCCTCAGCAGCGCCGTCCAGAAGGCGAACGGGGTGATCCACCAGCGGGCGCAGGAGACGCCCTCGCAGGTGGGGATGGGCACGACGGTGGTGGCCGCAGTTGCGCGGGGGAACGACCTCTTCCTGGCCAACGTGGGCGACAGCCGCGCGTACCTGCTGCGCAACGGACAGCTCAGGCAGATCACGCGGGATCACTCCTTTGTGGAGGAGCAGATTCGAGCCGGCATCCTGAGCCGCGAGGAGGCCCGGCACCACCCGCAGCGGAACGTCATCACGCGGGCGCTGGGCGCCAAACCGGAGGTTGAGGTCGATACCTACGGGGGGACCCTCGTCCCGGGGGACACCCTCCTGCTATGCTCCGACGGTCTCTCGGAACCCGTGGGGGAGGAGGGGATCGCCCACGTCCTGAAGCAGCACTCGCCCGGCGAGGCAGTACCCCGCTTGATTGGACTGGCCAACAGTCGGGGAGGGAGCGACAACATCTCTGCCCTCGTGGTGCGAGCCGTATCGGCGGACACCGCGGACCCGGCGACCGCGCCGACCATGCCGGTCCCCGTCACCGCCGACACCACCGCGGATGCACCGACAGCCCCAGGCACCCCGACGGCACCGGCCGCCGAGGCCGAGACGCGACGCAGGTTGACCACACCGGTCATCCTCAGCCTGGGCGTCGGAGGCGTCCTACTGCTCGCGGCGTTGGCTGCCGGGGCCCTCTTCCTCGCACCAACCCTGATGAGGGGCGACCCGACGCCCACCCCTACGCCGACGCCGCAGCCGACCGCCGCGGAACCCACACCTCTGCCCACCGCCACCCCTCAGGCGGTCGAGGCGTCGACGGCCACACCCCGGATGGGCTTTGGGTCGCTCGAGCCCGAGGACGGGGCGGTCTTTGCTCCCGGCGAGGAGGTCTACTTCCGCTGGAGCGTGGTCGGCAGGCTTCCAGCCATCTACGAATCGGTGGTGCGGACGAACCACGAGGCCTATCCAGAGCTCTGCCGTGCATCGGACGAGCCCTGCCTACTCCCGGAGCAGCCGGGGTCCTACCAGTGGTGGATTGAGCTCCGTTCCGCAGGCATCGTCCTGCTGGAGAGCGACCCGCGAACGCTGACCATCCAGGATCCTTCCGGGGACACGCCCGTGCCGCCGCCTACTGCGACCCTGCCCGACTCCCCGCAAGAGACACCTGAGGATGCTGACGGAAGCTAGGTGGGCCGCCGGTCGCTGGGCCGTGCGAGCCGCCGAGTGGGCGGGAGTGAACGGCGACGCGCGGTGGGCCGTCGCGCCATCCCCGGGATAAGGTCGGGAACGCCGGTGCCGGCATCGGGTGCCAGACGGTGAACGCCAGAAGGTCTGAGAGGACACGATGATGATGCTTAGGCAAACTGCTGTATGGATCGTGGTCGGAGCGCTCCTGCTGACATCTTGCGGAGGGAGTGGAGAGGAGAAGCAAGAACCCTCACCGTCTGCAGAGCCCACAGCCCCGGCCGCCTCGGCCACACCCACCGTGACGCCAGAACCGACCGACACGGTTGTCCCAACCGCGACCCTGGAGCCGACCAGCACGGCGGCGCCCACCAGCACGCCCACCCCAACGCGGCTGCCCCCGCCCCCACCGCCGGCCATCGACTCGGAGGCGGTACAGCAGCTGGTCGATCAGCTGATCAACGGCGACGACCAGGCCCGACGGACGGCGGCCGAGCAGTTGGCGGCCATGGGCGCGCAGGCCGAGCAGGCCCTGCCCGCCCTGATGGCAGCCATGCAGGATCCGAGCCCTCAGGTGCAGGCGGCGGTCTCCGATGCGCTGCGCACGCTGGCGCCTCAGATCCCGTCGTCGCTGCCGCTGCTGATGGATGCCATGAAAAACCCGGATCCGCAGGTGCAGGCGACGGTGGCTGAGATGCTGCGCACCATCGGCCCGCAGGCCCAGGCCGCGGTTCCGGTCCTGATCGAAGCCCTGGGAGACGCCGACGCAGCCGTCCAGCAGGGGGCGATGGAAGCCCTCAAGTCCATCACTGGACAGGATTTTGGCATGGATGTAGAGCAGTGGCACCAGTGGTGGGCGGCCCAACAGCAGTGACCGCTGTTGGGCTGCGCAACAGCAGTAGGAGCAGGCAGGGTCAAGAAGGTAGACCGCCGCAAGGAACGCGGAAACCGCCCCTTAGTCCTGCTCGCCCCTGTTGCGCCAGCGGCCGACGTGCAACGTGATTCGATGACCCGCGGAGCGTGCTGGAATTGATCCCACAGACAGGCCGACAGCGGCCTCAGGCTGGAGCGCCGGGGCTTCTCATAGCACCTCAATGCGGGTATACTCCAGCCGGTACCCGGGGGGGCCCGCTGACTCGGCGTGAACGACGCGGGCATGGATGTTGCACCGCCCCTGTCGGTCTGGTCGATAGTGGATAGAAAGAGTGTGGTAGCAGGGACGTGACTCAGCTCTGATGGGAGATGGAGATGGACATGGATAGCGAACTCAGTTCGAGCGGCCAGCCGCAGAGCCTCACAGGAACGCGACTCGGGAAGTACCAGGTAGGTTCCGAGATTGGTCAAGGGGGCATGGGCACCGTTTACAAGGGCTACGACCCGACGCTCGAACGGTACGTGGCCCTCAAGGTGATGGCCCCTCACCTGACCTGGGAGGAGGAGTTCGTAGAACGCTTTCTACGAGAGGCTAGGGCGGCGGCGCGGCTTCGCCATCCGAATATCGTCACCATCTACGACGTGGGTCGGGACCGCGGCTCGTACTACTTCTCCATGGACTACGTCGAGGGAAAGACGGTGGCCCAACTGATCAAGGAGCGGGGACCGACGTCAATCGGGGAGGCGCTGCGGATTCTCAAGCCGTTGGCCTCGGCCCTGGACTACGCTCACGAGAACGGACTGGTCCACCGCGACATCAAGCCGAGTAACGTCGTGGTGAGCGACGACGGGCACGTAACGCTGATGGACTTCGGCATCGCCCGGGCGTCGCGATCGACGCGACTCACGCGGAGTGGCGCCGTCATGGGGACGCCGGAGTATATGGCCCCGGAACAGGCCCGCGGGGACGATGTCGACCGTCGGACGGACCAGTACGCACTGGGCGTGATCGCGTATGAGATGCTTGTGGGCAAGGCGCCATTCAAGGCCGAGAGCACGCCAACGCTCCTCTACAAGATCGTACACGAGGGACCGCCGCCGCTCCACGACGCCCGCCCCGACCTTCCCCGGGCGGCAACGTCCGTCCTGAGCAGGGCTCTGGCGAAAGAGAAGGGACAACGGTATCCATCCTGCACGGCCTTCGTGGATGCCCTGAGGCAAGCGGCGCAGGCTGCGCCCGTTCCAGCCCGCCCAAGCCGCCCGGCAGTCCCTGTCGAGACCCGAGTGGACAAGAAGCCATCAAGGCAGCTCCTCGGGCTGGGAGGTGTTGGGCTGCTCGTCGCCGGCCTAGCCTGCCTCGGGTTGGCGGCAGCGGGTGTGGTGGTAGGTCTGATCGCCCTGGGCGGAGCATCGCCCAGTTCCCAGGACGCGACCGATACCGCGGCCGTCCAGCAACCAGTGACGGTCACGCGTTACGCCTCACCGACGAACCCGCCCCTGCCGCCCTCGGCGACGCCGCGGATAGACACACCGGTCCCGCCCACGGACACCCCGTCTCCCCTCCAGGATATCATCCTCTTTGAGGAGGACTTCGAGAACCCATGGTCAGGCTGGGAGATTGGAGAGTATCCAGGCGGGAGCTTGGAGGCCGCAAGCGGGGCCTACGTCGTGACATCGGCGGGCGAGCTGAAGTGGATGTGGGGCGTGGCAGGGCTCTTCTTCACCGATGCAGCCATCGAGGTGGACGCCACCCAGGTCCAGGCCGGTCCAGCGGACGACAACGACTACGGCATCGGGTGTCGGATGCAGCCTGGCGGCGATGGGTACCATCTGCTCGTCGCCGGCGACGGATTCTACGGCATCTACCTTCGAAAAGACGCATCCTTCGTGCCCCTGATTGAGTTCCAGAAGTCGGACATCGTGCGTCGGGGGAACGCGACGAACCGCATCCGGGCCGTATGCAACGGCTCGACCATCAGCCTGTGGGTGAATGACCGCCTTCTGGCAACGGCCGATGACACAACGTACAGCGGAGGGGATATCGCCCTGATGACCACGTCCTACGAGGATGCCCCCTCGGAGATTCATTTCGACAACCTGGTGGTGTACGAGGTCAGCGACTGAACCTGCGCCCGCCACTGCCCATCGGCCCTCGCCCGCTGAGGGGCCGAGTCTCTGCGACCGCGCACGACTAGACTAAGCCCATGGACTATCAGGAAGACCGCCCAACCCCGCCCTCGATGGAATTGAGCCCGGAGCTGATCCGGGAGGCCCGGCGGTCCCGTATGATCCTGGCGAGGCTCCAAACTCACCAGCGGATCCTGCTCGGCCTGACCGTGGTCGGTGCTGTGGTGCTCGTGGCAGCCGGCACGGCGATCTGGGCCCTCACCCAGTCCCCGGAGGGCCTGCCCGGGTGGCTCGCGTGGAGCCTGCGCTCCAAGACCCCAGCCGGGATCGTGGTGGCGCCACCCCGCTCGCTCAAGGAGCTTTCGTCGCAGTATCCTGAGTTGTCGGGGCTACTGGAAGATGCGGTGCTGGGGTCTGTCTACAAGGACTTCCTCATAGCGTACGAGGAGGGGGGGCTGGAAGCAGCGGAGGAGCTGGCGCAGCAGCGTGGTCTCTTGAATGCCCGGGGTGAGATCCGGATCACCCTGGTGGTGGACCGCGCCGAGAATGTTGGGGCGGTGGTGGAGGAGCTCCGACAGGCTGGCATCGTCGTGGAGGGCAGCTACGACACGCGGATCAATGTGGGGGTGCCGTTCGGTCTGATTCAGCGTCTGTCCGGGGAGGAGGGCACAGAGGCTCTTTTTCAGCAGCTGACGCAGATGGAGCACATCATCCGGCTGGAGTTGCCTATCCTCAACAAGCTGGACCGGGTGCCGAGCGTGGAGGGCGAGGGGGTCTCCATCACGGGAGCCGGGGTCTGGCACGAGGCCGGTGTGATCGGAGAGGGAATCCGTATCGGCGTTCTGGACCTCGGATTTGACGGCTACCGCCCCTTGCTCGGCACAGAGCTCCCGGGGCAGGTGACTGCCCGCTCCTTTGTCTACGGAGCTGAGCCGGACACCAGTGACGAGGTCCACGGCACCGCCTGTGCAGAGATCGTGTACGAGATGGCTCCGGGAGCGGAGCTTTTTTTCGCCTACTATGATGGGACCTACGTGACGGAGGGCCAGGCCGTCGAATGGCTGCTGGACCAGGACGTGCACATCATCAGCCACTCGGCGAACGCCGTGATGGCCCCGATGGATGGGACCGGTCCGTACGTAGAGTTGGTCGATCGCGCTGTCGATGCAGGTGTGCTGTGGGTGAATTCGGCCGGGAACGAGGCGGAGAGCCACTACCGCGGACAGTTCACGGACCAGGACGGTGACGGACTCCACGAGTTTCCCGACGGCAGCGAGGAAATGGCTATCGAGTCGTACAGCGACAGCGTGACGGTGATCCTCAATTGGAACGACTGGGAATCCGTGACAGAGGACTACGAACTCTTCGTCTACGACAGAAACGGCGATTTGCTGGCGTCCGCGGAGGATGCTCAGGACGGGAGCCCGGGGCAGGTCTCGGCGGAGGGACTGGTCCTCTACACGGTCAGTGGCGAGGTCTACTACGTGTCCGTCTCCGCGTACAAGACCTCCCGACCGGCAATCCTCGACATCTACGTGCGAGGAGCCGACATTGAGTTTCCGGTGGTGGACCACAGCCTGGGCAGCCCCGGGGACGCGCATGGGGCGCTCACCGTTGGCGCCACCGAGTATCGGGACGACAGCATCGCGACGTACAGCTCACAGGGCCCAACATCCGACGGGAGGCTCAAGCCCGATCTGAGCGCGCCGGCGGGCGTATCCGGCGCCACGTACGGGAGAGACGGATTTGACGGGACCTCAGCCTCGACGCCCCACGTCGCCGGGGCAGCCGCGCTCGTCTGGAGCAGCTTTCCGGCGCTCAACCGGGATGAGGTGTGGGCCTATCTCACTACCAACGCACTCGACCTGGGGCCGGTCGGCCCCGACACCGCGTTTGGGTATGGTCGTCTCCAGCTCCCGGCCCCGCCGGTGGTCGAGGCCGAGCCGGTCCTCCCTGAAGCGACGGAGCTTCCCATCCCGACGTCCATGATGGAGACCCTCGTCCCCGTGTTGACGCCTATGCCGACGCTGACGCCGGCGCCCACGGTCGAGCCGGTCGATCTCCTGACGACGGCAACACCCTGGGCGCCCGCCACGTCATCCACGTCCTCGGCACCGGTCGCGCTGCTGGTGGGGTTGGCAGGCATCGGGCTTTGCGGTGGAACAGCCGTCCTCGGTGGGGCGGCCATGCTCCTCATCGCCCGGAAGGAGTCCCCAGGTCCGGGCCCGGCCCCGGCCCGCGTGCCGGGCGAGGGATCGGCTCCGCTGCCCCCTCCTGCCCCGCGAGCCGACCCAGCGTATGGTCAACTGAGAGCAGCAGGCGGGCCTTCCGTCACCCTGCGCGAAGGTACGATCACGGTCGGGCGAGGGAGCGAGAACGACGTCGTATTGGACGATCCCAAGGTCTCACGACACCACGCACGCATCCAGTGCGTCGGGGGGACGTGTCGCGTCCAAGACCTGGACAGCTCGAACGGCACCTTCATCGATGGAGAGCGCGTCGCCGAAGGAACTCTGGCACCGGGGAGCGAGGTCCGCTTCGGCGGCACGACGCTGGTCCGCGTCTCTCCGTCGCCAGTGGTGGCCTCGGCGTGGCTCCGTATGGACGGAGAACAGGTCACCCTGACGCCAGCCGGCCTCGTCATCGGTCGGGCTGCCGATGCCGACCTGCGCCTGGAAGACAAACTGGCGTCCAGACGCCACGCCCGCATCGAACCACGATCTGGTCACTACGTGCTCTCTGACCTGAACAGCACGAACGGGACCTTCGTCAATGAGCGCCTGGCCCAGGTCCACCCGCTACAGGATGGGGATCGGATTCGAATTGGGAGTACCATCCTGACCTTTCGCCGATAGTCCTCACCGACTTCGGAAATCCTTGCCGTCACAGACAGATCGACAGATGGAGGAGCCATCCCTTGTACGACCTAAGCATCGACCCCGACATCGTAGCCCAGGAAGCGGAGGCGTTTATTCGCGACCAAATGGAGCGACTTGAGCGAGACGGCATCATCGTCGGTGTCAGCGGCGGCATCGACTCGGCCGTCTCGGTGACCCTGGCAGTCCGCGCAGTGGGCCCCGAGCAGGTCCTGGGGCTCCTGCTACCTGAGCGCGATTCGAGTCCGCACAGCACCGAGGACGGTCGACTGTTGATGGACCACCTGGGGGCAGCCCACGAGGTGATCGACATCACCCCAACTCTGAAGGAGCTCGGCATCTATCGGAAGGCACCGATCCGGCTCCTCGTTAACCGGAGGATCAAGGCGGAGGCGGTGCGGGCCACCCTCAAGCTGTATCAGCAGCGTCTCGGCGAGAACCCCTTCGTGACGGGGCTTAAGGGTACCCACGGGCGACCGGGCCAACGCGTCATCGACGCAGGCCACGCGTACGCCCGGGCGAAGCACCGGGTGCGCATGGTCACCCTCTACTTCCACGCCGAGCTAGAGAACCGCTTGATGCTGGGGGCTGCGAACAAGACCGAGACCCTCACGGGCTCCATGGTGAAGTGGGGTGACAGCGTCGCCGACGCCCAGCCGATCCTGCCGCTGCTCAAGACACAGGTACGCCAGTTGGCGCGTTTCCTGGAGGTGCCCCGGCCCATCATCGACAAAGCGCCGACCGCCGACCTTATGCCGGGAATCGACGATGAGACGGCTTTCGGCATGACGTACGACATCCTCGACCGTGTCCTCTACGGTTTGCAGCTGGGCGACTCCGACGATGAGATCTCAAAGGAGGCCGACACAGACCTTGCGACCGTGGAGACTGTACGCCACATGCACCAGCGCTCCGAGCACATGCGTCAGCTGCCGCCGGAGCCCGCATTCACTCAACTCGGCTCTCCGTGACGTGGGTTGCGTCCGCGCCCCGTGGATCCAGGTGCGACGGAGCCTCGACCGCGGAGGCACTGCACCGCAGGACGTGGCAGCCGCCGGGAGGGCAGCCGGCTCCCAGTGCCCCGAGAACTACGTGCGTCAGTTTGCTGGCTGAGACCGGTTAACTCCAGGAAGGACGCCTATGGAATCGAAACGTGCGAACACCCTGGCGCCGGTCTGGACGGGCTGCCTGGGCGCAGCGATCGTGGGCATCGTCACAAGCTGTGGACTTCTGGGGCTGATACTGGCGCCAGCTCTGGGCGGTCCGCTGCCCGCCCCTCCCGTATCGGATCCGGCGAAGCCAGACATCACCATTTACGTCCAGGAGGCGTATCTGGATCGGATGCTGACCAGCGCGCTGCCCGCGTCGATGGGGGACAGCGCTGACCTCGACGTCCGAAGCGACAACCGGCTGGTGCTCACAGCGAAAATAGACCTCCTACTCGCCGAGCTGGACGTAGCGATCACCCTCACGATGTTTGCTGAGAACGGGGAGCTTAGGCTAGGCATCGAGAGCATCGAAACAGCCGGAGGGGACCTCATGGACCTGCTCGATCTGGATGAAGAGGGGCTGTCCGACATGATGGGGGGAACCATCCAGGAGCAAGTCGAGGCCGGGCTCGGCGCGGGCGCCCGGATCCTCGGCGTCGAGATGGACGAGGAGCGGATCATCATCACGGCACGTTGGCCATAGTGTCCAGTGAAAGATGGGGCGCGGCCCCGTCCAGCCGGAGATTGCGAGGAGAACGCGCACTTATGAGCGTCAAGCGCAGATCGATGTCGTCTTCCCTACCCTCGGACCGAACCCTGGGCTGCCTACTGGGCGGCGTCTTCGGACTGCTCGTGACCCTCTGTCTGGGCATCGGGCTGCTGGCCCTGAATGGGGGCGAGGGTACACCCCCCGAGGCTCCCCCCGCCCCCGCGACGTACGACGTGGAGGCGGTCATCGAGGAGGCCTACGTCAATCGCACGTTCATGGAAAGCAGTGCCACGATGCCACAGCCCGTGCCGTTGACGGCGGGACATCTGGATATCCGACCCGGCGCCCTCGCCGACTTCGCAGTGCAGGCGGAGGTCGGACCGCTCCATCCCATCTTCCGCGGCACGGTGTCTTTCCGGGCGACGGACGGAGGTGACCTGCGCGTGGCCCTGGAGCGGGTCGAAGTTGGACGGCTACCCGTCACGGGGTTCGTCCCGGCCGGGATGCTGGACGACGTGAACGAGGACGTGAATCGTCAGCTGGAGGAACGCGCCGGGTCAACTGGCCTCCGACTCGTCGGGGTTACAAGCGACGAGACGACCCTTCGGTTCTACTTGGCATCCACGGAGTAGCCAGAACTTCGCCCGCGGCCCACATCCCAAACTGGCCAATGCCTGCGGTTTGGCTCCGCGGGCGCATCTGAGAACAGGCCCGCGGCGTATCCTGCCGGATGGGGGCAGCTCCTCGCCCCTGTGCCTTAAGGCCTAGCGACCCCTGCCAATCCCTGTCAGTTCTTTCCCTCTGTCCCTCTTGTCGCGCGCGGGGTACGACGGGATGATGAAGGTGTATCCGACGGCGCCCCTGCAACACAGCACACGCGGCCACCCTACGCAACAGCGCGTCCGTCGAGAAGAAGTTGTTTGACTTACCGCGGCGCTTCTGTATACTCCTATAGGAAGCTGTCAGGAGGCCTGGGCAAGCTCCTGTCGTACCGCTTCATCCAAGATGGGGAGTGGACCGTCAACCGGTGTAGCGGCGCGGAAAAGGGTGGTCACTCCGTGGCGTGTGAGCGCCAGGCAGGCTCAGGCATCGATAGTCGCGACCAGGAAGGAGGGAGACGTGATCAAGGAGTTCAAGAAGTTCGCCCTGCGCGGCAACGTGCTGGACCTGGCGATCGGCATCATCATCGGAGGCGCCTTCAGCGCCATCGTGAACTCATTCGTGACGGATATCCTCATGCCGCCCATCGGCATGCTTCTCGGGAATGCAGACCTGTCCGAGCTGTATGTCAATCTGTCAGGGGGGCGCTACGAGAGCCTGGCGGCGGCAGAGGAGGCCGGGGCTGCAACGATCAACTACGGTCTCTTCATCAACAGCATCGTCGATTTCATCCTTATCGCCCTGGCGCTCTTCCTCATCGTGCGTCAGGTGAATCGCCTCCAGCGGAAGGAAGACGAACAGCCAGCCGAACCCACCACGAAGACGTGTCCGTACTGTATGACAGAGATTCCCATCGACGCGACACGCTGCCCGCACTGCACCTCACAGCTGGAGACGGCCTGAGGCGCGTTCGACCCGTCTCTAGCGTCCAACCCAGCTGATTCTGGTTGGAGCCCGGTTCCCTGTCGTCAGCCGACCGGTCTAGAGCAGCTGAGGCAGAGGGGGCAGGAAGGAAACATCGTAGTCGGGTCTACTCCCAGCGGCAAGACAGGGTAGACCAACGACTGGACGCGGTTCTCGGCTCGTGGAGATTGGTCCGCCGGGATACCCAGCAGAACGCGCGGGACCCCGGCGTTGAGAATGGCTCCCAGCGAGTAGCGTGCACGGAAGGGGTCGCGTACGCGTCCCCGAGCGTCTTCGTCAGATGCCTTGGTCCCTCTTTGCGGCAGTGCGGGTCACGCGGCCAGGCTTGGCCTTCCTGCCGCCGTGAAGCGCATCTCCGTGCCTAGATAGATGCGATTGCCCAGCACGGGCGCGGTCTTGTCCTCCCGCTCGACCCAAACGTCCACCTGCTCCGCGCCTGCCTCCTGGGCCATCCTCTTCACGAGCGCCGTCATCGCATCCTCGGCGTGCCGAACGCCTTCCGTCAGCGTCGAAAAGTCGCGCACGCCGCCTGGCAGGTGGACGCGGAACGTATCATTGCCAAGCGGCTGGATGTTGACAAGGATCTGCTGGACGACACTGCCCGTCACCGCCCCAACCGCGTTCGCCACCTCGGCGTGGGAGGGGATGACCAGTTCAGTACTCAATTGATCCGCCACCCGCGGCATGTAGGCCTCGACGGGCGCTCCGATCGCCACGACAGGGCGCTGAAGCTTGACGTCGCACGCCAGGTCCGACCCCTCAGACTTTCCCAGCGCCCTCCGCAATAGGGCCATGGCCGACGGTTCGGAGTCCCAGTCGGGCGACGATCCCTCGTCGCTGAGCACCTTCGTGACGAGGGCCTGTGAGACGCGGTCCGAGACACCATCGATGACTCGGGCGCAGAACTCCTCCACACGAGCGCCGTTCTCTCTGGCGAGCATCCGGGCCCCAATGAGCGCAGCCTCGCCGTTCCAGAACCTGATTCGTCCCAAGGCGTGGAGCGCATCGGTGGGCGTGAACGCGGCGCGTAGGACGATCTGTCGGGTCTCGAGGGACCGGACCCACTGGGACGCCAGGGGGCTCTCGGCAGCCAACTCCGTGAGGGCCCTCGGACCATCACGGAGACTGTTCAACAGCGCGCGTTTCTCCGCAGAAAGACCAGGCAGAGCCTTCCTTTGGCGGACGATGAACTCGCTCGACCGCCCGCTTTTCTTTTCCTGCTCCAGGAGCCTAAGCTTCTCCAGGGTGGCGGGGTATTCGTGAGCCAGCAGAGAGAGGGGAATCACCCGCTGTGGCCCGATGAGGAGATCGGATCCGTTCAGGCAAACCCGACTATCGCCGCCCAACCCCACGGTGTGAACGTCCGCAGCCTCCACCATGGTGCGCCAGCCTCCCACGCTGGCCCCGCGGGGACTCCGGCGCGGCCGGCCCCCGTCCAGTGCCGCGATATCGGTCGTGGTGCCGCCCACATCTACGGTCCATACGTCACGTCGCCCGGCCAGATGCCAAGCCCCCACGACACTCGCCGCGGGTCCCGAGAGGATCGTCTCGATGGGGCGTTCCATGGCCCAGGGCGCGCGGACCAGGGAGCCGTCGCCCTTGACCACCATCAGCGGCGCAGCGATGCCCATCCGGTCGAGCGCGCGGCGAACGGTGGCGATTAGGTCGTGGAGAAGCGGGATCAGCTGGGCGTTGAGGGCTGCGGTCGT
The DNA here is from genome assembly GCA_964542755.1 of uncultured Anaerolineales bacterium. Taxonomy (GTDB): domain Bacteria; phylum Chloroflexota; class Anaerolineae; order B4-G1; family B4-G1; genus SKLM01. The sequence goes on along the minus strand of CAZIWL010000086.1, from coordinate 5,814 downwards.
AGCGCGTCGAACCGAATCCAGCCGGGAGGTCAGTTCGTGACCGCACGTCACGGGAAGACCCGTGAGCGACTGCACGAGCTCCTTGACCCGCAGCTCGTGAGCAGGGTTGTAGACGCCGAAGAAGCCCGATATGGCAAACCCCTCGACCTCGTCCCGCCATGACAGGATGGTCTCCCGGGCCGCATCTTCGTCTAGAGGCTCCTGCGCCTCGCCGACCACGTTGTGCCCTCCGCGAACGTAAGCAAAGCGCTGCGTCGCCAACTCTCGCTCAAGATCGTACTGGCGGACCAGATCTGGATCATAGCCAATCAGTAAGAGCCCGACAGACCGGCCCTGTCCCTCGACGATGGCATTCGTAGCCAGGGTTGTGGAGAGAGCGACGAGACGGACGTCCTCCGCCAGCACCGCCTCGCGACTCATGACCGCTCTGACGGCCTGCTCGATACCGATGGCAAGATCGTGACGAGTCGTGAGCGCCTTGGCACCAGCGAGCACACCCCCCGAATCGTGATCGACCAGAGCCGCGTCGGTATACGTTCCCCCCGTATCGATTCCCAGAACAACGTTCATGCCCCACCCTTTCCCAACACAAGACCGTCTTTCCAGCGCCAGTTCGCGACCCGACTACTCGGAGAAGTCTCCCAGCTGGGCCCCCTCAATCGCCAATACCATATCCTCTGACGACAACACCAATCCTGCATCGGGGCGGCCTGAGCTGATCAAGACCCGCTCCATCTCCAACACCCGTTGGTCGACGAAGGTCAGCACCCCACCTTGCCGGAACCCCATCACCGAGACGGCGCCGACGGTGTAGCCGGTGATCCGTTCGACCTCCTGTCTCGAGGCCAGGTTCACCCTGCCGGCGCCCACGGCCTTCTGGACTTTCTCGAGGTTCAGTCTTAGGTCGCCAGGCACCACCACCAGCACGAACCAGCTCCCGTCGCAGCGGACGAGCATAGCCTTCAGCACCCGCTCGACGGGCAGTCCAACGTCCTCGGCGACCCCTTCGGCCGTGTACTGGGCCTCGTCGTGCTTGTGCACCTCGTAGGACACACCCTGCTGCTCCAGCAACTCCATGGGCAGTGTCTTGGTCACCATCTCCGCCTCCCCTTAACCTGAATCTAGGACTCAGCCACTTTGCGGGGCTTCCCGCGGCGCCTGGGCCAGGACAAGATGACGACTCCCGCGACGACCAATGCCGCGCCGATAGCCTGATCGATGGACAGCGTGTCGCCCAGGAGGACATAGGCATAGACCGCCACAATGGGGATCTCCGCCATGGCGAGGATGCTGGCCACGCTGGCCTGGAGCCGTCCCAGAGCGAAGGTGTACGAGACGAAGGCCAGGATCGTGGCGACAGAGATCAGCCCAGCGAAAGAGAGAGCGGCATCCAGGGAGATTGGCCAGGGCTGAGGGATGAAGAACTGGAAGGGGAGGAGCACCAGCGCGCCGAAGCCAAACCCATAGGTCAGCGTAGTGACCGGGTTGTAGTCGCCCCGCACCCGCTTCCCGAATAGGTTCCATCCTGCGTAGGCGATGGGGATGCCCAATCCCACGAGGAATCCACTCAGACTCAGCTCCGCCCGCCCCAGCACATCCACACCGGAGACGAGGACGGTACCGACAAAGGTGAGCATGATGGCGAGGACCTTCCGAAGCGTCAGCGGCTCGCTCCAGATCAGCGACGCCACAATGGCTACAATGGCCGGCATAGCGGCCTGTTGCACCGTCGCAACTGCCGGGCCGTTGAGTAGCACGCCCAGGTTCCAGAAGACGTGAAAGATGCCCAGGCTTCCGCCCAGGCCAATAAGCCATCTCAAGTCTTGTCGTCGGACCTGCAGCCAAGCGGGATGGAGAAGCCGCAGCCCAAGGAAGAGCACCAAGAACGTCGTCAGGTCCCGCCAGAACGCCAGAGGGAGAGCAGCGACCCCCGCTGCGTCCACGACGAACTCCACCCAGATCCCAGAGGTCCCCCAACAAGCCGTCGCCAAGAGGACTGCGAGGTAGCCCACTACATCGCGCTCACCGGATGCGCCCTGAAGCCCGAACGCGGCGTCGCTCACATCAACTTCGTTAGCCATAGCTGTCCATTCCCAGTTAGGTGCGCACCTGTGCGTCAGATGTCTCGTCGCCCAAAGCCCCTGGCGATCAGATCATCCAGCGGCCCTTCGACGGTGGGCGGGAGGCGAGCCCACCGTGAGCACAAGCGAGCCGTGTCCCGGCCCAAGTCAGTCCCCTTCAGCTCGCTCCGCTGTCAGGTGGCTTGTGCTTCCTGCACCTCGATGATCTCACGGACCTCGTCGTAGAACTCTTTCACGTGCTCGTGCATGATCTCCTCGGCACGGTCAGCGTCGCCGCTCTCGATGGCCCCGACCAAGTTCACGTGCATCTCCACGCTCGAGGAGAGGGTCTCGAGATGAGGCAGGACGAGGCACCATAGACGCCGTGAGAGACCGAAAAGCCGGTCAAGAGTCTGCGCCAGGTATCGATTATGGGCCGCCTTGGCGACGGCCTGGTGGAAACGGTGGTCCATGTCAAAGAGAAGACGACCTTCCTCCGCCGTGAAGGCCTCTTGCTCCTTGCGAAGGGCCTCCAGGACAACGAGGTCGTCGGCAACAGCCCGCTCCGCGGCCAGGCGTGCACTGAGCGACTCCAGCGAAAGGCGCATCTCACTCAATTGCTGCAGATCGTCGGTGTTGACGCCAGCGACGTAGATACCGTGGCGCTCCGTGACCTGGACCAGATTCTCGTGAGCCAACCATTTCAGTGCCTCGCGGACGGGCACGGTGCCCATATCCAAGGATTCGGCCAGCTCCTGCTCATTTATCGGCGCGCCCGGAGCCAACTCCAAGGTGGTGATCTGCTCCCAGATCAAATCATAGGCGCGCTGCGTGTCAACCCGCACCAATTCCATTCCCAACCTCCCTTGTACTTATCCATGATTCGAGGCGCCCTCCCCACTGGCGAGTATGAGAATCGTGGCCTGGTGGGTGTTCCTCGACTCCGCCCCTCCGGTCGCCGCCGGACTTATCTCGCCAATCTGGGATTGCCCATCGCCTTGGCCCGGATGCGATACGTGTCCAGCCCCTCGGTTTCCATAGTGACGATGACCTCAGGATTATCGGCACCAGACCGTACAGCGGCCGAAAGCGCCCGCTCGTGGGCCAGCTCCTTAGCGTACGCGAGGGACGCGTCTAGCTCTTCCTCGTCGAAATCCTTCCGATCCTCACTGGTCTGAACGTAGTAGCCCATCACCTCCAGCCCCGATTGGTCCAGGCGTGGATAAACCAGGACCTCCTCCACCACCATGACACTGCCGGCCACCGCGCCCAGGGCATTGGCCACCGCGTGGTGTTCCGAGAGGACCAACTCGGCGTCGAACACCTGAGCCACCTTCTCCAAGAAGAACTCGGCGGGCGCCCCGATGCCAACAATGGGCTCCCGAAGGCGGAACAGCGTCTCCAGATGGGGATGCGTGCCGTATATGCTATGGTAGAAAAACCAGCGCCCAATGTTGTCCTCCCCCTCGCGGCGTGTCTTTGTGGGAGGCGTCAGCGTCTGCTTACTCAGGAAGGTGACGACGGCGTGGACAATCATCTCCACCGCCCGGCGCCAGACGCCCTCTCGGATCTCATCGGGCTCCTTGAACTGGTAGTGAGAGAAGATCTGAAGAGCCAGGTCGGCTGCCTCAACCTCCCAGGGAGCATACCGACTCTCCACATGGAGCAAATCCGTAGGGGTCAGCCCAGACTTGCCCAGGATCTCCTGCCGCCACAGCTCTTCGGCACCGATCTGCGCAATGTGGAGCACGTCCAGGTGCTCAACGATCTCGGGCACTGGCTTCGGTCCGCTGCGCAGAAAGGCCACCAGCTTCCTTGCATGGGAAGAGTCCAGCACGGTCTCGTCCCCCGGCTCTCGCAGCAGATACCAGTACTCCAACCAGTCGGGGCTAGCCTCGGCCCAGGCGCGACGAGAGAGGGCCCGGAGACGGTTCTTGACACCGGAATGATCAGCCGCAAGGTGAGATAGGGGCAGCACCCGCTCGGGCCCGAGCATCAAGTGGCCCTCCCTCCCCAGCGTGATGTGACTGTCGCCACCAAGCGCCACAGAGAAAAGGTCGGCGGCGCTCACGGCTGTCTCATAGTCCCCGACCGTAGCACCCTCGTCGCTGACTGTCACCTCGCCCGCCTCGATGAGCGCCAGATCTGTGGTTGTCCCACCGACGTCCAACACCAGAGCATCGTCGAGGCCAGAAAGGAAGCGTCCGCCGATGGCGCTGGCTGCGGGCCCGGAGTGAATGGTCTCCACGGGCGTTCGCGAGGCGAACTCATCGCTCATCAAGGTCCCGTCGCCACGGACCATCATGAGGGGAGCTTCGATCTCACGATGCTCCATCGCACGGCGCACGGCGATGACGAAGTCCTGGAGTACAGCCAGGAGGGAGGCATTCAGAGCTGCAGTCGTAGCTCGCTCGACCGAGCCCAGTCGGGTCGAGAGCTGGTGTCCCAGCACCACCGGAAGGTCACAGATTCGAGACACAGCCTCACACACACGATTCTCGTGCTCGGGATTCAAAGGGCTGAAGTAACTGGACACAGCAATGGCATCCACCTTGCCTTTCACTTGATTGACCTTGTCCAAGATGCCCTTGAGATCGAGCTCCGCCTTCTCTCGGCCGTAGAGGTCGTGACCGCCCTTGAAGTAGTAGAAGTTGGGGGTCGCGAATCGGCCGCTCATGTTGAAGGACGAGATCAACTCCGGGTCATACCCGATGAGCAGGAGTGCAACGCGCTTCCCCTTTCCCTCGGCGATGGCATTGGTCGCCAGCGTCGTTGAAACGGACACCATGCGGATCACCTCGGGATCCTCGATAGCGATGCCCTCAATCACCCTCTCGATCCCAATGGCGAAGTCGCGCTTGGTGGTCAAGCTTTTGTGAGTGGCCAACACTTCGCGCGATTCATAGTCGAGCAGCACACCGTCGGTGTAGGTGCCGCCAGTGTCTATCCCAAGAACCAGTTTCCTTGAGCTCTTATCGTTATCCAAGGCTTACCTCACCAAACCCATAGCAGCCCCTCTTCTCGCTGAGGAGAAGAGGGGCTAATCGTCCGAACTCGAATTAAGGCCCTTGCGGAGGCTCACGACAGCTCTTGAGCGCGGGCTTTCTCGACCTTCATTGAATGTGCGCGTTGATCTGCAGCATTGAACGGCGTTGTCGATGATCGTCGTTGACGGCTGCCTTGATGCGTCCGTGTAGGGCAACGATGTGGATCATCCGTGTTGATGGCTGCGTTGTCGCTATGTCGTTGTAAGGCGATGTCGATCGAGCATCCGTGCGGCTCCGTTGGTAGCCCTCCAATGTCAGGTGCGTTGCTTGAGCCTCCCAAGGCCTCCGCAAGGGTGGCCAAAGCCCCTCGGGGCGAGGTCATCGCCCAGGGCGGGTCGTCAGGCACTGTGGCCTAAGCGGCCCGCCCCGGAGGCCAGGCTCACACGAACATCTCGTAGTCCAGCTCCTCATCCTTGTGGCGCTCGTCGGCCACCTCGCAGATGCGTCGGAGCTCGTTGTACATGTCCTCTTCCATCAGCGGCTCGGTGTCCGCCTCCAGGATCTCGAGCACCTTGTCGTGGACGCGATCCTTAAACGTCTTGCGCCCGCCGAGGTCCCAGTTCTCGAAGTTCTGGCGGTCGGTCAACTCGCCCTGCCAGATCAGGTCCCGGAACCGGTCGTACGTGTGGTCGTGCTCCAAGTAATGACCACCCGGCCCCACTTCCTCTATGACGTCCAGTGCCTTGGAGTCGTCGTTGACGGGGATG
>CAZIWL010000085.1:12843-18773 GCA_964542755.1 uncultured Anaerolineales bacterium | reverse complement strand
TTCGCCTGGGGGCGTCACCTCGGTCTCACCCTCGGCGAGCAGTTCATGGTACGCCTTCGGCATCTCGTCGATGATGTGCTGCCATTCCCCTTCGGGCAGCTCCCGACGTAGGACGCCCGCCACGGCATTTGCTCGCTCCATAGCCCGCGAGCGCGTCACATCCGCCCGAGCCCCCACGCGATCGTAGAACTCCTGAATCGTCAGACAGGCCGAGCCTTGACGCGTCACCGCATCGTCCACATACTCCGTCAGGAAACCCTTTGCCTTTTTCGGCAGCTGGGACGCCAGGTGGCGTCGTTCCGTCCGGTAGAGGCATTCGCCCAGGCTGGACAGTGTCGCCCGGAGCGCCCTCTCAGCCTCAGCCTGCGAGTCGAGCGCCCCCTCCTCCTGGACCATCTCGACCAACTCGTGATAACGCATAGATCTCCTCCTTCGGCCTCTACCGACCGGTGTGGCTGGCCACGTGAGCGCCACCGTGGTCCCTCAGGATCTCCGCTGCCTGCAAGGCCTTCCCATCGCTCACGCGGATCCAGAAAAGCAGGCTTCCGTCAACAAGTCCCTTCGTGTAAGCCGCTGCCATCGGTGGGGAGACGTTGAAGTCAATCAACGCGACCTCCGTGTCAGCCGTGTCCGGGCCGGCAGCCGTCTTGACGAGAATCGTGGCCAACTGGCCTGCTGCGTAGACCTCCCCCACGCCGGGCGCAGCGACGGGCTGCTCCGTGCCCAGCATGATGTCCAGGCCGGCCCGAATTCCTTCCAGCTCCTCACTCGCGGCGACGTCTACCCGGTCCAGGTCCACCTCGAGATGGTTCTTCACCACCTCCACGTCTAGGACCGCGTTCATCTCCTCCTGCTCAAATCCAGCCTCAAGTAGCTCCTCAACCGCAGCCTTACCCTTCACATACTCCGTGAACAACCCAAAAACAGACTCCATGTCACCTCCTTGTATACGATACGCCCTTCTTCAACAGCGTGCCGCCCAACGGATGCCCCCTCACCGCGCTGCTCCGTTTTCCCAGGACCTGCAAGGTGCATGCCCCCAGCCTAAGGCGGGCCTGCAGCCTAGTGCATGCCCGCACATTGGTACGGGCCTGCGCCCCAGTGCTTGCCTGCAGTTTGGTGCATACTCGCGCCCTCGTGTGGGCCTGCACCTCACGCAGATTGCCGGCCGCCTGAGGCGGCACAGGCAGCTCCATCCACCGCGACTTGCGTTGTCACGCCGGGCCGTGGAACGGCCCGCTGCGCGGTGGCGTGGAAGGCTCCGCTACAGAGCGTCTCCGATCTTGTCGAGGAGCCCCTCTTCCTCGTCTCCATCCTCGTGCTCGGGGACCTCCCCGGCGGGATGCCACTTGCCGGTTTCGTCGTCCCGCGTGTACTCTCGCTTGACTGCCGCCCAGGCGTCGCGGTTCGCCTCCGCCTCCTGAGACATCCCACCACTCTTCTCCTCGTCGTACAGCTCCCACGACCGATTGTGCGCCTCCAGGTACAGTTCCTGGGCCTCCTCTGGCAGTACCTCGCTCACGGAATCAGCCAGCTCATCAGTGCTCTCATACATCGTCGACCTCCTTCGTCAGACCGAATACTCACCCTCTTATGTCAGATGGTGCTGAAACCAGTCCCGCGCCAACCCCGCAACTTGCTCGAGCTCCCCAGCCCCCTCGAAGAGGTGGCCTGCCCCCGGCACCACCTCCATCTCATGATCGCCTTCCATCTGTCTCAACGCCTGCCGGTTCAACTCCCGTACCTGGACATCGTCGCCCCCGACAATAAAGAGCGCCGGTGCCTGCACCTGCCCAAACACCGCCTCAGCCAGGTCGACGCGCCCGCCACGCGACACCACCGCCACCACCGCCTCGGGACGTCGAGCGGCGGCGATCAGCGCGCCCGCGGCTCCCGTACTTGAGCCGAAGATACCCACGTTGAGATGCTCCGTCTCCTCCTGCTCAAGAAGCCAGTCCGTAGCACCTGTCACTCGATTCGCCAGGCGTTCAATATCGAACCGGACTCGTCGCGTGCGGCGGTCGATCTCCTTTTCCTCCTCCGTCAGCAGGTCGATCAGCAGCGTAGCCAGCCCCCCATCCCGGAGATCGTCCGCCACGAAGTTGTTCCGCGAGCTGTGTCGACTGCTCCCCGTGCCGTGGGCGAAGAGCACAATTCCCTCGGCCCCTGCCGGGATGCTCAGGTTTGCCTCCACGGCTTCACCGTTCACCGAAACGTGGACCAGATCCCCCGCGTCCTCTTGGCTCACCCCTCCTGTCATATCCGTTCTACCTCCATCCTGCAATAGATGCCCCCGGCGTCGACTGCGGCACCATCCGCAGCGCAATCTCCCGGGCCGTCACCTACTCCGCCTCGATCAAGGTCGCGGCCTCCTCCAGCAAGCGCCGTACCTCCTCGTTGCTGGTCTGGGAGAAGACGTCGTACGCGCCGCCGACACCGAAAAACGGTCGCGGCGTCGTCAGGCAGATGACCTCGTCCGCCTCGTCCTCAAAATCTGCGCACGTCTCGGCGGGTGCCGTCGGCACGGCGACCAGAATCTTCTCGGGCTCGTGCTCTCGCAGCGCGCGGACCGCGGCGCGCATCGTCGCCCCCGTCGCCAGCCCATCGTCCACCAGGAGCACCGTCTTCTCGCCCAGTGCCACCCCCGGGCGGGCACCGCGATAGATCTCCTCGCGCTTCTCGAGCTTCTCCCGCTCCTTGTCCGCCACGCGCTCGATGGTCTCCTCCGAGATGCCCATCCTACCTACCACGTCCTCATTCAGCACCCGAACCCCGCCGGAGGCCATGGCTCCCATCGCCAGCTCCGGATTCTGCGGCACCCCCAGCTTCCGCACTACGAAGACGTCCAATGGGGCCTTCAGCGCTTTGGCCACTTCGAAAGCGACGGGGACGCCGCCCCGCGGCAAGCCGAGGACCACGATGTCGTCCCGTCCCGCGTAGTCCGACAGCTCCTGCGCCAGCTCCTGCCCAGCCTCCCGCCTGTCTCTGAACGCTCCCATGCCCTTCCTCCCTTCCTCGCATATCGTTGCCTAGTTCCATCTGCCTCTGCCGCGTCGCCGTAGGACGCCAGAGGCGCTTCATCCCTGGGCCTACCTCGTCGGGTCGGCAACCCGACCCACGAAGAGGATGGTACCGCTCTCCGTGTCTCGAATCAGAAAGATGAACGGGCTGTCGACGCTGACCTCGATCGGCTCCGGCGGTAGGGCCTCCTCCTCGATCACCACCGCCGTTGCGGCCGCCGCCTCGGTACCACTTTCGTCGACGGCGACGAACCCCTTGTGCAGCACGTCGCGGATGAAGAGCCTCGTTGTGCCGTCGATACCCGAGAAGTCCGCCTCCTCCGGCGAGAAGGCATCCGTCATCCCCATCTCCTTCAACGCGTCCGAGAGTGGGACGTCAGATGAGAACTCGAATGGGGGTAGACGCAGCGTCACGTTCGTCCGCTCCATCTCGTCCACGATGGCGGCGGCCCCTTCCCTGTTGAGTCCCTCCTCAAAGGTACCAAACGTCTCGCGCTCGGGAGCGATGATGACCATCGACACCGCGTCCCCGAGGTACGGCAGTTCGACCGCCTGGTACCCGTTTCCCTCCGCGTACCCGAACTCCTCCGTCTGCTCCATGAACAGAGTGGACACCTCACTCCCATCGAACAGATGGAAGGTCCCATCATCCGTATTACCTTCGTCGAACGGGTATTTCCACGAGGCCCGAAAATGAACGGCGTTTGTCAGCACCAGGCGCGTCATCGTGTTGATGATCCCCTCGGGAATCAGTTCTTCGATGAGCCCATTTGTCTGGTCAGACACCCAGCCATTGATGGTCCGGCGTCCCCCCTCCGGATCCCGCTCGAAGTCCAGCAGGCGCAGCCCCGTCCCGTAGTACCGGCCCAGTACATCCAGGTAGTCCTGCAGGAAGGAATACCCCCTCTGTCCCCAGACGGCGTTCGCTACGACGAGCAGGAACCGCTGCCCGGGATCCTCCTCCTCGGCGCTGCCACGCGCCAGGCCCAGCGCCACCGCGTTGATGGCGGCGTGCAGGCGGTCCTGCGGCAGCTGGTAGCTGAGCGCCTCGGCCATCTGCGCCTCTGTCTCCCCGCGGGCCCCGGCGTAGGCCATCGCCACGGTCAGGGCAATGCTGTAGGGCGAGTAGAAGACGTTCCCCTCCTCCTCACGGACCAACTGGTAGAGGTCAAAGGCGAAGGCGTTATAGCCCTCCACCCTGGTCTCCACGTCCTCGTCCGGCACGTCGGGCGAGGTCACCCGAGTCTCTGCCGACACGGCTAGCTCCCCCGGCCCGGGGTCCGCAGCTGTTGGCGTGAACGCCGGTGTTTCTGGGGTCGCCGTCGGCGTCTCGTCCACACCAAAAGGGGCACACCCAACCGCCGATATCAGGACCATCGCTGTCAGTAGATACTGCAGGCATCTCGCTTCCATCGCTTACGCCTCCACCTCACGTCCTTGTCGCCGCGCGTCCATCAGGGCCGCTACCTCGCTGTCTGGGACGTCGTACCACCGCTCGTAAACCTGGGCCACCGCCCGGAAGAACTCCGGCTGTTCAAGCACAACGAAGTCGTCTGCAAAGCCCTCCTCCTCGTCGCCGAACTCCTCACCCACTTCCTGACCGGCGACCGGAACAGCCACGATCACCCGCGCCGCATCTCGTCTCCGGCAGAGCTTGATCGCTGCCCGCATGGTCGAGCCCATGGCGATGCCGTCGTCCACCAGGATCACCGTCCGCCCTTCGATCTCCGGCAGGGGCTCTCCCTTCCGCAGCACAGCCCGGCGGCGTTCGATCTCTTGGCGCTGTTCCTCCACCACCCGCTCCACTGTCTCCTCGGTCACCCACCGCGCCGCTCGATCCAGAATCACGGTGCTGCCGTCCTCGGCCACGGCGCCGAAGCCTGCCTCGGGTTGGTCTGGATACGGGAGCTTGCTCGCAATCAGCAAGGAGAAGTCAGCGTCCAGGTGCTTAGCCACCTGTACGCCCACCTCCACGCCTCCGCGCGGTATCGCCAGCACCAGCGGGTCGCTATCCCGGTACGACTTCAGTTCCCTTCCGAGTTGTTGGCCTGCGTCTCTCCTATCCTTGAACACCGGTTCCTCCTCCGTCTCGCGTCCCCGTCCGGCCTCGAATCCACACGCATGCCGAACTCCGACAGGCTCTAGACGAGCAAGTCCATCGTCTCGGTCACCCGCTCCCAGGTCTCGCCTCCAGGGTTCTCCACGCCGGGATCGACCACTGTCATAAGCTGCGTCGTGACCATGATGAGGGTTCCCACAAGACTGGGTAGCATGTCGATCACCTCCTGGCTCGGTTCTCGATCCATCATCGGATACGTGGCGAGTTGATCCAGGATAGACTCGATCTCCAGCTCCTCCTCGTAGAGCTCGAAGTCCTGCATACTCTCCTGGAGCCCCTTCGTGATGGGCAGATCAGCTGCCATGATCAGATCCCGGTTGTTGTACCCCGCGTGCCGAACGCCTACGAGCAGCAAGTCGTGCAGCTTGTCGTTGACAAACGAGGAAAGCCGCTCCAGATCGCCCTTGTCCAGTTCGACGTCAGACACGCGCAGGACAAACTCCTCCAGTCGATTCGCTCCGAACACAACGCCCATGATTCCGCCTCCTCTCTCTTCTCACTAGTTCGCAGGACCCGTCCCCCGGACAACCGTCAGTCCTCGCACCTTTCCACGCTCTCGGCGGCCCGGCCCGTTCGTGCGCCCCCGGGAACCGCAGTCCCTCATCAATCCCTCACCAATCCCTCTCCTTGGCGCAGCACGACCTCCATTCCGTCGTGCGCGATGTCCGCTCGATCAACGTCCCGTTCCTCGGCCAGCTCTCGGATCTCGGCTCCCAGCACCCGTTCGTCGCCCTCCACGACCTCCGACCCCAGGTGGGTGAAGATCGCTCTGGGAACGCCCAGCTTCCGAC
>CAZIWL010000085.1:0-12743 GCA_964542755.1 uncultured Anaerolineales bacterium | reverse complement strand
ACATCCGGATGCTGTGCGGGCGCGCCGAGCGGGTGGACGGGTCCGGGTGCAAGCTCGCCTCCGCCCGGACAGAGGCAAATCGAGCCCGAGCACCTGCGGGCGCCGGGCGCCTCCGCTGGTACGGAGGGCCGTTCACCCGCTGGACTCCTGGCTCAATTGTTCGGCCCTGATCTCCCCCACAGCCAGCTCATCGATCCAGCCCTGCCGCGCTGCGTGACGCGCCAAAGACCAGCTGTCCTCCGCCAACACCAGCTCACTCCCGGCATCTACGATCTCGTCAGCTAGTTTGCGGATCACGGCCGGCCTGTCCAGATCACGACTGACGTTCCGGATGTAGACCGCCAGAATGCGCTTTCCATAGACCTGCACCAGCTCATGGTAGATTTCGGGGTCGGCCTCACTGCTGTCGCCGATCAAGATGAAAGGGAGGTCCTCGTAGAGATCCAGAATAGGCTGGATTATGTCGAGTTTGTGTCCCCGCTGCCGGGTCGGGAGGATCTCGTCGTGATAGACGCCCCAGTTTCGGAGCAATATGACCGGATCGTCCGGCATGTGATTCAGGGCAAAGAAGTCCTCCAGCAAGTCATACAGGTTCCACAGCCCGTTGGAGACGTAGAAGAGCGGGTTCACGCCGCCGCCGGCGCCGGCCCGGAGCGCCCTGTAGAAAGCCGCCGCCCCAGGAAGCGGCATCCGCGTCCGCGCGTTGCCGAAGAGCACGGTATGCGCCATCTGGATCAGACTACTGACATCGGACTGAATCACAGTATCGTCCAGGTCGCTGATAACCCCAAATTGGGCCTCCGGCGACGGAATCAAGATCTCCCCTGTCGCCTGTACGGGCCCCGGCTGCCGCCGACTGAGCGGCTCCACAAGCTCGATCTCGACGGGCTGTCCGGGCCTTCCATCAACAACCTTGGGGGCGGGCTCCAGCCATACGTCGAACATACCTTCTTCATCCGCGATGACCTCGCGCTCGACACCCGCTGCCCGTACCTCAAGGCGGGCGTACGGAACCTCCCGGCTCTGCAGCCGCCTGACCATGTTCAGCAGATTGTGCCACCAGCGGTCCGTCTCGCTGGGTGGCTTTACCCCTCTCTCCTCCAGCACCCGCCCAAACACGTGCACCCTCTCCCGTGTACCGTAGCCACGGTAGGGCTGAATCCTGATCGGCCCTGGCCCACCCAAGGCATAGTAGAGACGATACTTCCACGCGTCGTACCGCCTCTCAATCGCCCGCACCCACGGCGCAACGTGCTCTTGCCAATTGCCCATAGGAAAGAACCCTTCCTCCGTACCCCCCCCGCATCACGCCCGGGCCGAAGCCTCCCCGCCCTGTGTCGGGGCAGGATCCTCACTGGCGGCCCCGCCCGAAGCGCCTGGTTTCACCTGGAGAGGCCAAAGCGGCGTCCGACCGAGCCGTCGGGCCCCCTTCGCCCCCTTGCCCCTCTCCTTAGCCCAAGCCTGCCAGGACCTACCCCTCGTCACTCCCTTGAGAGCCTATGATCAGTGCCACGGCCCCTCCCAGCACCGCGCCCAGCGCTGGTTTGTCCAGGATTGCCCTCCCGATCAGGTAACCGAGTCCTACTCCTACGATCAGTCGCAGCCCCTGACGGCTCTCCATCGTCTCCTCTACGGCCCTCTTCTCCTGCTCACCCATCTCAACATTCTCCTTCTTCTAACCAGCTGATCTCCGCACCGCCGCCGCGTCCGCTTCCCGTCACTCCGCTGCATCCATCAAGCAGCTGCCTGACGCGCCGTCCAAATGTCCCTCTATAGTCCTCCGGTCAACGAATGGTGAACCGCGGTTCTAGAAGCTCCTCATACGGTCGTTGGGCTCGCTCCAGTGCGGACCTGGCTCCATCATACGCCTCCTGGATCTCTCTGAGCCGCGGATGGTCTCCCAGCGCCCTCGCCCAGGCCTCCTCATTCAACTGCGGGACCTTCCGTTCCGTCCAACCCGCCGATCCTTTTGGCGTGTCCAGATCCTCAAGCTCTCTCTGCTCAATGTCCTCCTCGGCAAGCTTCAACGCTTCCTCCTTCGCCTTCTCCAGCTCGCCGATGATCCAATTGGCCGTCTTGTAGACGTCGATGGCCGCCTCCGCGTTCTCGTTCTGACGGAGGACGCCCTTCAACTCGGCCACAAGGCGTGTCGCCGTCTGCTCCGGTGAGGGCGTGCTCCGATCCTGCCGCCGTCTGATCTCCATCACTGACGCTCCTCCAGGAAGTCGATGAATGCCTCCTCGTCCATCACCGGGACGTCCCGCTCCTCCGCCTCATTGAGCTTTGAGCCCGCGCCCGGCCCGGCCACCACGAAATCCGTCTCTCCGCTGACGCTGGACGTGGCCCGTCCCCCCAGCCGCTCGACGTGCCGCTTCACCTCCCCCCGCGTCCAGCGGTCGAGCGTACCGGTGAACACGAACGTCAACCCATTCAGGGGCCCCGCCTCCTCCCCTGAACTGTAGAGCGAGTTCTCGAGCGTCAATCCCGCTTCACGGATCGCCTCGATCACCCTCCGGTTCTGTTCGCTGCCGAAGAACGTGACGACTCCCTCCGCCACCTCGGGGCCGACACCATCGATGGCCTCCAGGTCCTCAACGGACACACCCATCAGATCATCGAGCGTCCGCCAATTCCGGGCCAGAATCTGCGACACGTGCTCGCCCACTAGCGGGATTCCGATGGCATAGACGAAATGGGCCAGCGTCGTGTCCTTGCTTTCCTCGATCTCGTCGAGCAGGTTCTGGGCGGACTTCTCCGCGAATCGCTCCAGCTCGACCAGGTCTTCCGTGGTCAGCTCGTAGATGTCGGAGAGCCTTTCGATCAAGCCGGCTTCGATGAGCTGTTCCGTCCGCTTTTCCCCCAAGCCGTCGATGTCCATCGCCGCGCGCGACGCATAGTGGGTGACGCTCTCTCGAAGCTGAGCCGGGCAGTTGACGTTGGCACAGCGCGCCTGCTTCTTGTCGTCGCTCATCACCACGTCTCCGCCGCAAACAGGACACTGATCGGGTATCTTGATCCTCTCGTCTGGCCTTCCCTCGTCCCCTGACTCTGCATCCATGGACTTGACGATGTGTGGGATGACGTCGCCCGCCCGCTCTACCAACACCGTATCGCCCAGACGGATGTCCTTCCGGTCGATCTCGCTCTGGTTGTGCAAAGAAGCTCGGCTTACCTCAACGCCTCCGATGTTCACCGGATCCAGTAGCGCCACCGGCGTCACCCGCCCCGTTCTCCCGACCTGAAACTCCACATCCTCCAGCGTTGTCGTCGCTCGACGCGGCTCGAACTTATACGCCAGCGCCCAGCGGGGATCCTGCGTGCGCACCCCCAACGTCTCACGGTACTCAAGGCGGTTGACTTTGTACACCACCCCATCGATCTCATAGGGCAGGTCCTCGCGCACCCCGGCCATTTTCCCGTGGTAGTCGATTGCGGCGCTCACATCATCGCAGCGTTCGATGCGGTCCGTGTTGACGCGCAGGCCCCAATCCGGCAGCGTCTGGAGGACGTCCCAATGCGTCTCATAGCCCACGTCCCCCGCGTTCGGGATCTCGTAGAAGAAGACGTGCAGCGGTCGTCGCTCCGTGACGTTCGGGTCGAGTTGGCGTGCCGACCCCGCCGCAGCGTTGCGCGGATTGGCAAACAGCCTTTTCCCCTCCTCCGCCCTTTGCTGGTTGAAGGTCTCGAACTCGTCCTTCCGCATGTAGATCTCGCCCCGCACCACGAGACGATCCGGCGTGTCGACGTCACCCTGCTCCAGCAGTGCCAGCGGCACCTCCTTGATCGTCTTCACGTTCGGCGTGATGTCCTCGCCCGTCTCACCGTCTCCCCGTGTCGACGCCACCGAGAGCCGCCCATCCTGGTAGATCAGCTCTACCGCCAGACCATCGTACTTCGGTTCGGCGACGTAGGTCACCCCATCCGTACCGAGATCCTCCCGGCAGGTCTCGTCGAATTTGCGCACGTCGTCCTCGTCGTACACGGCCTTCAGGCTCAACATGGGGCTGGGGTGGTCGGCTAGTCCCAGCTCGTCCCTCGCCTCCCCGCCGACCTGCTGTGTCGGGGAATCCGGCTTCTTGAGGTCCGGATACTCCTCCTCCAGCTCCTCCAGCTGGTGCACCAGCTCGTCGTACTCGGCGTCCGACATGACCGGGTCATCCAGGACGTAGTAGCGGTAGTTCTGGTAGCGGATTGCGTCGCTGAGCTTCTCGATACCATCCGCCGCCGCGTCCTTCGAATCGATGGACTCGATGTCGACCTCCGGATCCTTCGTCTCCACGAACTCATCGGATTCGTTCACAGGTGTCTCCTCCTCCGTCCTCGCGGTTCTCGCTCCAATGTCAGGTTCTCCGCCCGTCCGCGGAATGCAAAGCCCATCAGCAAGCCGAAGACAAAGCCCCCCACGTGGGCCCACACGGCGACGCCTCCGGTCTGGGCTGTCTCGGCCCCCAGGGTGGCGACGCCGCTGAAAAACTGCGTCACGAACCAGATTCCCAGGAAGAAAATCGCCGTGACCCGCCTGACAACCGCGAAGAACCCAAACAGCAGCAGCACCCGGACTTGAGATCGGGGGAACATCACGACGTAGGCGCCGAGAATGGCGCCGATCGCCCCGCTCGCTCCCACGCTAGGGAGCTCGCTGGCGGGACTGACGAAGACGTGGGTGAGCGAAGCCGCCACCCCTCCCCCCACGTAGAACAACGGGAAGAACAGCTTGCCCAGTGCGGCTTCCACGTTGTCCCCGAAGATCCACAGAAACACCATGTTGCTGATCAGATGAAACCATCCGCCGTGCAAGAAGAGTGAGGTGAACAGCGTGTAGATCCGCTCACCCTCCAGAATGTGGACCGGGACGACCGCGTACTGGTTGAAGAACTCACGCAGGCCGGGCCGGAAGAGCGTCACTTCGGCGACGAACACTGCCGTGTTCACGAACACGAGCCCGATGGTCACGAAACCTGGCCCTGCCCCGCGGACGTCACTGTCTCCAATGGGGAACATACGCTTCACCTTCCTTTCGCATCCGCTAGGGATGCCTATCAACGCTACTCCGGAGATCCGTCCCGCCGCCCCAAGCCTATGCCCTGCGCTGCTGCTCCAGCCCGGAGCCAGCGGCGCCGCGGGAGCCCGATGCGCGCCTTTCGCTACCTATCGCTCCAACAAGTCCCTGAGATCATCCCAACTCCGTGCGTTCAACACATCCCCCGCCTCCAGCCATCCACGACGGGCCTGACCGACGCCGTAGCGCAAGAACCGCAGCTCATCCTGAGTGTGGGCGTCCGTCGAGATAGCCACCTTCAGCCCCCGCCCCTTCGCCATCTTGCAGTGCAGATCGTCCAGGTCGAGCCGGTCAGGCTGTGCGTTCACCTCCAGGAAGCAGCCCCGCTCCAGGGCGGCGTCCATCACCCGGCCCATATCCACGTCATAGGCCGACCGCTTGCCGATCTGCCGGGAAGTCGGGTGCGCAAGAATATGCACGTTCGGGTTGTCCATCGCCCGGATGATGCGCTCCGTCTGCTTGTCGGCCGAAAGATCGAAGTGGGAATGGATCGCAAAGACGACCACGTCCAGCTTCTCCAGAACGTCATCGGGCAAATCGAGGCTTCCATCCTCCAGAACGTCGACCTCCACGCCCTTGAGAATGCGCACGTCGCCCATGGCCTCATTCATCTCGTCGATTTCATCCATCCGCTCAGCCAGTTCGTCGGCCTCCAGTCCTTGCGTCACCCCGATGTAGCCGGAGTGGTCGGTGATCGCCACGTACTCATGGCCCAGATCCCGAGCCGCCTCAGCCATCTCTCTCAGCGAACCTCGGCCGTCGCTAGCCTTCGTGTGCATCTGGAGATCGCCTCGCACGTCGTCCAGGGTGATTAGGTTGGGCAGATCTCCCCGTCGGGCTGCCGCCACCTCTCCCCGATCCTCCCGCAGTTCCGGCGGTATCCACGGCAGGTCGAAGAGGCCGTAGATCTCCTCCTCGGTCTCCCCCGCGACCTGTTCAGGCTCCTCAGGATCGCCGGAGGTATCCCAGACGCCGTACTCATTCACTTTGAGATCCTGCTCCAGGGCTATGTTGCGCAGCGTGATATTGTGCTGCTTCGACCCCGTGAAATAGAGCAGCGCAGCCCCGTAGCTCCCCTCCTCCACGACGCGCAGATCCACGTGCAGACCTGATCGGAAGACCACGGTTGATCGGGTCTCCCCCTCCGAGACGATCTCCTCCACATCCTCATACGCCACGAACTGCGCGATGACGTCCTCGCCTTTGCCGCTGATGGCCAGCACGTCCAGGTCCCCGACCGTCTCCTTCTTGCGGCGGTAGCTGCCGGCCGCCTCTGCGCGCCCCACGCCCTCCAGGTCGCGGAGGTAGGTCAACAGGGGCTCCACGCGCTCCTCGGCCACGTCCCGCCGCGTCCGCTCCTCCTCGGCGCTCCAGCGTTCAACGTCCTCGAGTACCTTATCCTCCGTCTTAGGCCCTAGGCCGTAGAGATCGCGGATCTCATCCTCCTCGGCCGCCTCCTTCAGTTCCTCGACGCTGGTCACCTCCAGCTCTTCGTAGATCTTTTTGACCCGTTTCGGTCCCAGCCCTTCAACCTCCAACAATGTGGCGAGGGCGGGCGGTGTGCGCTGCTCGATCTCCTCCAACTGCTCCAGGTCGCCGGTGCCCACGATCTCCTTGATCTTGCCTGCCAGGTCCTCCCCGATTCCATGAAGCTCCGTCAGGTCCTCGTCCTCCTCTACCATATCCGACACGTTCCTCGACATCGTCGAGATCGTGCGCGCCGCGTCCCGGTAGGCCCTGACCCGGTACCGATTGGCCCCCTCGATTTCGAGAAGATCGGCGACCTGGTTGAAAATCTCCGCCACGTCGGAGTTGTAGACCGGCAAAGCTCAGCCCCCCTTCGCTGCCCGAAACGGCGAGACCACAGTCTCAACGGGCCGATTGTAATGGATCCGGTTGATCACCCGCGCCAAAGGGTCGCTCAGCGACCGAACTTCGAGAAATGGCAGCTCGACGTAAGCCTCCGTCTGTGGAATGCTGTCCGTAACGACCATCCTCCGCAATCCGCAGCGCTCGTGAAGCCTCCTCAGCCGCTCCAGCGCCTCGTCGCTGCAGAGATTGTGCGACACCCCCAAATAGATCTCCTCCAGCCCGTGGTCCTGAACCAGCTTCTTGACCGTGGCCTCCACCGTCCCTCCCGTGCTAATCATGTCGTCGAGCACGATGGCCGCCCTCTTCCCCGAGAAATCCCCCATAACCTCCGAGACCTCCGCCTCCTCAGGTCGAGGCCGGTGCTTTGCGGCCACGGCCGAGCTAACCCCCAGCCCGCGGGCGAACTTGGTGATCAGTTTGGACGCCCCGGCGTCCGGGGCCACCGCCACGACCTCATCCCTTCCCCGGAGGGCGTCGTACGCCTCCTCAAAGAGAGCCAGGGGCTGCAGCCCGTCCACCGGCACGCTCCCGTAATACCCGTGGATGCGGCCCGTATGCGGATGCCAGACGACGACCCGGTCCAAGCCTGCCTCTATGGATAGGTCAGCCATCAGCTCGCACGTGGTGGGCTCGCGCTTGGACCGGGTCGGCTTGTCCTGGCGCGCATAGGCCAGATAGGGCAGCACCCCGGTGACGTGGCTGGCGCCCCACTCCCGAAAGGCGCGCGCAGCGATCATGAATGCTACGTAATTCTCGTCCACGCTCCTCTCGCTCGCAGGGTCGTGCAGCGCCTGCATCAGAAACACGTCGTGGCCGCTCACGTCACGCTCCAGACGCACGCACGTCTCGCCGTCGGAGAACTGAAAGTCAACGGCCTCCAGATACCCAACCTCCCTCGACGCGCCTCTTTCGGACAGCAGCTCCTCGTAGCGCGATACAACCCGTTCAGCCAGCGCCGCGCCAGACTGGCAGCTCGCGATCAGCAACCGTCCCCGCGGCGACTCAATCCGCTCAGCGCGCTCTTCAATGTACCGCTCCGGCGTGATGAAACCTTCTTCTCGATCCATGATCCCCTACTCACTGATTCATCCCTCTGCGCCGTGGCGCCGACGGCGCGCCCCCAAGCCCCTGCGAACCATCTCGCCGGTTCGGGCCCTGCACACTATCCACCCTCCCATCTCGGATTCGGAAGCTCCGACGTCCCTCGCCCCTCCTCTCAGCCGTGCGAGAGAATGACAATCACGCCCACCAGGACCCCCGCAGCCAGCGTCACAATGGTGTAGGCGCCAGACTGCTCCTCCACCTCGGGCAGCAGGTGCGTCGCCCCGACATAGACAAGGGCTCCCCCCGCCACTGCCAGCAGGCCGCCCAGTGCCTCATCCCCAATCCGATGGACAAAGGGGTAGGTGATCACTGCGCCCAGGGGAGTGGACACCGCCGCTGCAACGAAGGCGTAGAGCGCCGACTTCCGCGCGCTGAACCCGCCGCGCTCCAGCATCACGAACGTGATCACGCCCTCCGGGAACTCGTGGAACACCATACCGGCGGCCGCCAGGACACCCGTGAAGATACTCACGTTGAACGTGATCGAATAGATGGCGCCGTCGATCAAGGAATGGAGCCCAATCCCGAGCATCGGGATGAGCCCCACCGTATACTCCGGGCAGTCGTGCTCGTGGCATAGGTAGACGTTCAGAAACCGGTTCAGGAAGTAGAGTCCCAGGAACCCCACAAGGATGAAGACCGGTGCCCGCGAGTTCATGTGGATCGACTCCGGCACGATGTGCAGGAACGTCACCGTGATCAGCACACCCGCGGCGAAGCTAACGAAGTAGGCGGAACGCTCCCGGCTCCACTTCTCGTGTCGGCTGATGACGAAGATCCCCAGCGTCGTCACGGCGCAGGCCGCACCGCTGGCGGCCAGGATCATCCAGAATCGCGCATCAAGCCCCATTCGTGCCTCCCCGGGCCCAGGGATCTGTCCGGCCTACGGGCACCATCTAACCACTCTCCGTACCGGCGCCCAGGCCCACCCCCGCCACCGCGGTGCCGCAGGACGGGCAGTGACCATCGGCCGTGGTTCGGTTATCCAGCACGCGGTATCCCGTACGCTCGATCACCGTCTCGCCGCACGCGTGACACACCGTGTTCGTCTCGCCCGGCACGTTGCCCACGTACACGTAGCGCAGTCCGGCCCCCTCACCGATTGCCTGAGCCTCCATCAGGCGTTCGACCTCCGTCGGAGGCCGGTCCCGCATCTCGTAGGCCGGTCGGAAGCGGCTGATGTGCCACGGCGTCTCCGGACCCAGGTCGGCGGCGATGAAATCAGCGATCTCCCTCAGCTCCTTGGGATCATCGTTCAGGTCCGGAATCACCAGCGTAGTGACCTCGACCCAGACGCCCAACTCCTTCATCTTCTTCAAGCTGTCCAGGACCGGCTGTAGCCGCGCCCCGACGTACTCCCGGTATGTGTCGTCCCGAAACGCCTTCAGGTCCACGTTTGCCGCGTCAAGATGCGGGTCCATCGTCTCCAGCATCTCCTCCGTCATGAACCCGTTCGTCACGTAGATGTTCGCCAGGTCCTCCTCGTGAGCTATCCGGGCGGTGTCGTAGCTGTACTCGAAGAAGATCGTCGGTTCCGTGTACGTGTAGGCGACGCTTCGGCATCCATTTCGGCCGGCCGCCGCCACGATATCCTCCGGCGTAGCCTCTGTGCCCATCATGATGTGCTGTTCCCTCGGCATCTGGGAGATGTCCGCATTCTGGCACCACTTGCAGCGGAAGTTGCAGCCTGGCGTCGCCATCGAGTAGGCCAGGCTCCCGGGGTGGAAGTGGAGTAGGGGCTTCTTCTCCACCGGGTCAATGTGCCGTGCGATCGTCCGACCGTAGACCAGCGTGTAGAGCGTGCCCTCCTGGTTCACCCTGACCTGACAGATCCCTTGTCGTCCGGGTGCGATCTTGCACCCGTGGGCGCACAGGTGACAATGCACTCGTCCGCCCGACAGCTTCTCGTAGAGCATCGCCTCTTTCATCAAAGCCTTCCCCATTTGGCCGGACCAAGGCACCCCTGCAGCCCCTCGTCCTTCGTCCTCTCCAGATCACTCACCAAGAATACGATCACCGTATCCCCCCTTGCTCTCCTCAATCCGCACCTGATTCGGCGCGGTAGTACTCCCTGCACTCCCCCTCGCGGCCTCGGACCACACGCTTCCCCTTCAGCGGTCCCTGCGTCTCCGTGACCACGGTGGCCTGATCCTCGGCACCGTCTTGCTCGTAGTAGATCACCACCCAGTCGTCCGTCTTGCCTAGATCGTGTGCCCGCTTCGTATTGGAGTATAGGGCGGTGAATTCCCAGCCTTCTCTCTCCGCATTCAGAATCGGCAGCCACGCCTCGCCTTCCGGGTTGAACCGTTTCGGCGCGATCTCTCGTAGCTCGCCCGCCTCAGCCTTCGACCGATACGCCTCGTCAACATCTAGGAGAAGATCGACGCTGGGCTCCTCTTCCGGCGCTTCTTCCCCGGCCGCCCGGCGTCGGCGGCGCTGGGCCGCCGTGCTCAACATCCCCGCCAGGCTCACGCGGATGTCGCGCACGCGGTCCGTACCGAACCCCTCCACCTCCTCCAGCCGGCCGTCGTGAGCCGCCTGTTCCAACTCCTCCAGAGTCGAGACGTCCAGGTGATCTCCAATTCGCTCGGCCAGCTCTTCTCCGATGCCCGGTACCTGGACGAAGAGTTTCTCCGGGGTGACCTCCCCCTTCAGACGCTCCAGCATGTCTGAATGGCCGGTCCGAGCGTATGACTCAATGATGGGCGCGATGCCCTCTCCCACGTTCGGAAGCTCCTGGAGTGCCTCTGAGTCCCCGGCTCTCACCATAGATGTGACGGACGCATCCTGGCTGCGTACCGTCCGCGCGGCGCGCCGGTAAGCCTGAATCCGATACCGGTTCGCCTCTTGAACCTCAAGCAAATCCGCGATCTGATCCAGCACGTCAGCTATCTGCTCGTTTGTGACAGTCTGCTCGGCCATCTTCACCATCCTCCGCTTCTCCATCGCGCGTGCACGGACCAAGCTCCCACCTTACCCACGCGCGACACTTTCGGCCAGGCGCTTCAAGCCGCGAAAGTCGTCCGCCATCACGTCCTTCAGATCTGGGTTGTAGAAGCCGGCCGCCGGATGGTAGAGGGGAAACACCATCACTGGCCCATAGGGCGCCTCCGCCTCGATGGGCTTGCCGTGAAGCTCGCCGATGGACGTCCCCCTCTCGGAAGGCTCGAAATGCTCCAGAACGAAGGCCGTCGCGAACCTCCCCAACGTGGCGATGATCTCGGGTTCGATGATCTGGATCTGGCGCAGAAGATAGGGCGCGTAGGCCCCAATCTCGCCAATTCTCGGATCCCTATTGCCCGGCGGCCGATCCTTGACCACGTTCGTGATGTAGATGTGCTCCCGGTCCAGGCCCACAGATGCCAGACGATCGTCCCACACCTGGCCCGCTCGGCCCACAAAAGGTCGACCGGTCTCCGCCTCCTCTCTCCCCGGGGCCTCGCCCACAAGCATAATCTCCGCATCCGGGTCGCCCTCGCCGAAGACAGGACGGTACCCCTGGGCCTCACGGTACTCGTAGAGCGGAGAATCTTCCAGCCTTCGGACCTCCTTTGCCAACGCCTCGAGCCTGACCGCCTTCTTCATAGGCCGATAACGGCCCGGCCGACAGCGGCCCGGCCGACAGCGGCCCGGCCGACAACGGCCCTGTCGGTCACGCCCCTCAAGATTCCTGCCACTCTCCGCATACCCGACCGTAAGGCTGAATCGCGCCGACGCTACTGATACCGCGGCGCTGCCTTCGCAACGGCCTCCTCCAGCTCGCTGATCGCCTCGTCAATGTCGTCCTGCAGCCCCTGCAGATCCCCCGCTCCCGCAGCTCCTCCAGACTGTGCCGCGTGGCCTCCAGCCTGGGCTGCAGTCTGCCCGCCTCCTCGTAGTAGTCATCTACAGCTTCCTGGTCCTGTTCCGCGGGCTTCTCCCGCCACAGTTCGATAGCCTGGCCCAGTTTCTTGAGACGCGCATCTCGCCTGTCGTAGGAATCCTCGTAGGTCTCCTTGCGCTCCATCCCGTCCCTGATCGTCATGCGCCCTCCTGCTCCGACCCCACCCTCCCGGTCGTCGCCCCCGACGATGGCACGACCCGATCTATCTGCCTCCGCCACTCGCCGTAAGCCCCGCGGACAATCCACGGCCCTCGTGCCCGTCGACACTCCGGCCTACTCGCCCCCGGCCCACCGCCGCACGGCGCCGCCTGACTCGTCAGGTCAAGCGCCGCTCTTGCCCTCTGCGATCTCCGGCGTCAAGATCCACACCGTCTGCCACCGTTCGACCTTCTTCTCCAGGCAGACGATGCCGGCGTTCGTGAACTCGATCACCGGCTCGTGCGCATCCCCGGTGAGCAAGTGCCCTGCCAGCCGCTCCATGAACGGGAGATGACCCACTAGCATCAGCGAGTCAGCCGATTCATCCAGCTCTGCCGCCACCGGCTCCACGTCGTCCAACGGCGACAAACCCGATACCTCCTTGACACCCTCCGCCGGCTGCAGCACCTCGGCGAAGATCTCCGCCGTCTCCTCGGCCCGGGTCTTGCCGCTGTGTCGAATCTGCTTCAACTCAATGCCCAACTCGGCAGCCACGTCGGCCACCCAGGCTGCATGCTGCCTCCCCAGATCCGTCAATGGACGGTTCGCATTCCGTTCCTCAGACATCGCCTCTGCGTGCTGCACCAAATACACCCTCACGAAACCCCTCCTTCCTGAGACATCGTC
>CAZIWL010000084.1:0-19343 GCA_964542755.1 uncultured Anaerolineales bacterium | reverse complement strand
AGATTGCACGTACAGCCCCACGCGTTGGCTCCTTGCTACCCCAAGCCCTGAAGACCCTCTTCGGGCTGTTGGTGACCCTTGCCTCATTGGCAGCCGGATACCGGGAGACGACGACGCCGGTCACGCTGATGATCGACGACTCGCCTCGCCGCCTGCGTACCCATCAGGAAACCGTCGGAGCCATCCTGGCGAACAACGGCATCGAACTCCACCCGGATGACGCCGTCTCACCGCCAGTCGAGACCCTCGTTGGACCTGGCCTGACCATCCAAGTCGACCGGGCCCGGCCTGTGGAAGTCGTGGTCGACGGTCAGCGGGCCACGCTCCAGACGCGGGCCACGTCCGTCAATGAGATCCTCCAGGAGGCGCGCGTATCCCTGAGGCCCCACGACGACTTGACGGTTCAGGGCACGCTGCACGGGCCCTCGGAGGAGACCACCCGGATCGTCATTGAGCGCGCCGTGCCAATCACCGTCAAGGAGGGCGAGCAAGCAACCACGTACCACACCACCGCCAAGACCGTCGGTGAGGCCCTGCACGAGGCCGGCTACACCCTTTACCTGGCCGATCGAGTCGGACCCGGCCTGGACACACGCGTCACCGGCGCGATGGAGATCGAGCTCGACCGCTCAACCCCGGTGACCGTGCGGGTCGACGGGCGCTCCATTCGGACGCGCACCCACCGGGAGAGGGTCGACAACGTACTCGCCGACCTGGGTATCGTCCTCACCGGCCTGGACTACACCCAGCCGCGCGGAGACGCCACCCTCGGGAATGACCCGGCCATCGACGTCTTCCGCGTGAGTGAGCGGTTCCTCATCGAGCAGGAACCCATCCCCTACGACTCCGTCTGGCGCCCCGACCCCGAGCTGGAAATCGATAACCAGAAGCTCCTTCAGGAAGGCGCACCGGGTGTCCGCGAGCGGCGCATACGCGTCCGCTACGAAAACGACCACGAGGTCTCCCGAACCTTGGAGAATGAGTATGTGGCCGTGCCGCCCACCACCAACGTCAGGGGCTACGGCACCAAGATCGTGCTGCGTACCCTGGACACAGCCTCCGGCCAGGTCGAATACTGGCGCAAGATCCACATGTTGGCCACCTCCTACTCTGCAGCGACAGCGGGAACACCGGAGACCAGTGCCTGGTACGGACGGACCGCTACCGGCCTGAGAATGCGGAAGGGCATCGTCGCTGTGGACCCCCGGGTGATCAACCTGGGCAGCAAGGTCTTCGTGCCCGGTTACGGCGTCGGCCTGGCCGGCGACACCGGTGGGGCCATCAAGGGGAAGCGCATCGACCTCGGCTTCGACAACGACAACCTCGAGCTCTGGTACCGCTGGGTCGACGTCTACCTTCTGGCGCCCGTCCCGTCCGCCAGCGAGATCGACTACACGCTCCCGTAGACGTATCATGAACGTCCACCGCCTGCTCCGTGAACACGATCTCCGGCCGGATAAGGCGCTGGGGCAGAACTTCCTGGTAGATGAGACGGTCCTCTCTCGGATCGCCGCCTCCACCCGCCCCAGCGACTCGGATATCATCCTGGAGATCGGCGCCGGAACCGGCGCGCTGACGAAGCTCCTCGCCGAGGGGGCAGGTCGCGTCGTCGCCCTGGAACTCGACGAGAAACTCCTGCCCATCCTGAGAAGTGAACTCTCGGAGCACGACAACGTGACCGTGCTCCAGGGGGATATCCTAGCCCTCGATCCTGCGGCCCTCGTCGAGGAGGCGCGCCGGGAGATGGGGATGCCTCGGGCGAGCTACAAGGTGGCGGGCAACCTCCCGTACTACATCACGTCCGCCATCATTCGGCATCTGATGGAGGCCGAACTGAGACCGGACCTGATGGTCGTCACCGTCCAGTATGAGGTGGCGAAGCGCATCGTCGCCGAGCCGGGTGATACCAGCGTGCTGACCGTGAGCGTCCAGTTCTACGGAGAGCCCGAGCTCCTCTTCCGCATCAAATCGGGAAGCTTCTATCCCCGTCCCAACGTCGACTCAGCCGTGGTCCGTATCGACGTGGATCCTGCCCCGCCGCTTCCCGAGGAAGAGACGGATCTCTTCTTCAGAGTCGTTCGCGCTGGCTTCTCGCAGCGTCGGAAGCAGCTCCACAACGCCATCAGCGCGGGCCTGGGCGAGGTCCTCTCGAAGGACGAGGCGGCAGACCGGCTGGACCGAGTTGGCATCGACCACCGGCGGCGGGCGCAGACGCTCTCTGTCGAGGAATGGATCAGCCTCACCCGCGCCGTCCGCGACGTGCTGGAGTCCTAAGCCCCGCTCTGCCCCTCAGCCCCACCCTTCCGCGCTCGCCCGTTCCTCGGCCAGAGCCCCCATGCTCCTCCGCAGGGCACTGTGGCAGGTCCCAGCCATGAACGCGCTGTCGGCTGGACGCATGCCTACCGCGGTGAGGATCAGCGCCCCCTTCGCCCTCCGCGCTGCTTCCTCTTCTCCCGCTGCCTGCAGCGTCCTCCGGTATGCCTTCAGATCCTCGATCAACTGTGCGACCCGCTCGGGCGTGTAGAGAGCCTCCGTCATCTCCCTGACGACCTCTATGAAAACCTCTTGCGCCTCTGCCGCCAGCACCTCACCCAGCACCTCGTCCCTCTCCAATCGGGATCGCGCCGACTCCCGGAAGGAGTGCGTACGCTCCATAAGCTCCTCCACCCACTGCACGACCTCGTCGGGTGAGGGCAGGATACACCCAACATCCTCGCGCTCCAGGAGCGCGCACGCCTGACTGTCCAGCTCCCAGACCTCCTTCTCAGCCATGGCCCGGAATTCGGGACGAGCCTCAAAGAAGCGCTCCACCCGCTTCGTGCTCTCTGCATCACTGACCAGTTCCTTTGCCGACGCCAGCCTGTGCTCCGGATCCCCCGGGGCCAGCTTCACCGGATCCACACCCAGAGCTTCAAACAAGCTCTCCATCTCTAGCTTGTTCTTTTCCCCCCAGGCCTCGAAGGCGAGCGTGACGAGCCCAAACATGAACGGGTTGCTCTCCTCGGGGTGCACCGTCATCCGGTAGGCCGAGTATCGCAGCAGCCAGGCGTCGCAGTAGCGGCCGGCGGCCACATACTCCGGCAGGGCAATCAGCAGCTGCCGCGACCGTGTCAACCGGTCTTCCTCATCTCCGACCAGGTGCATCGAGGCCTTGAATATGACGTCCATGCCCTCCTCCGTGAGTCCCAGCGCGTCGACAGGCGGGTAGCCAACCACCTCAAACGCCCCCTGCAACTCGTCCACGGAGATCCGTAAGGCATCGAACCGCGCCTCAGCTGCGAGTTCCAGGACCTGCTCCATGGCGGCCCCTGTGTCCGCCATCATCGGTTGGCATTCGGCACGGTGCTCCTCCCTAATCGCCATCGCGGCGTCGATTTCTTCCTCCATCGCCGCGTAGGTCACGGTGACCTCGATCCGATCCGCTTCCTTTTCCAGCTCTCGCGCCTCGTCCCCGGTTACATGGTCAGCAAGCAATTGTCGTATTCCATCGAGCCGCTGAAGAAGACTGGCAGCCTGCCGGTCTCAGCTACCCGACGACGGGGCTGCCCGCTGCAGCGGTCTACGCCGCGCCTGATCCTTGCGCAGGCAGCAATGCTTGTACTTCTTCCCACTGCCGCAAGGGCAAGAATCGTTTCGTCCTACTCTCCCTCTACTCATCAAGCCTCCAGACTGAAGACCGGCATGGTTGCTATACGATCTCAATCGGTTCGGCGCCTTGGCTCGTCTTCCCGGCAAACCACGATGCCGCCGCCTGTGTCAGGCCGCATTCCAGTAGTGGCAAGACGCTTCGTCAATCTTCCCGTTGCGTGAGCACGCCCTGACGGGCGACGACCGATCCCTTGCCCGGAGGAATGGGCCTGCCTGCTCGCCCGTCCGAGGCGCCACGACGACGTTCCGGATTCGCTCATTCGTTTCCCACGCCTTGGTCTATTGCCTCACGTTAGGGGCAGCCCGGCCCGACCGCACACCGTTCGTGCTCACGCAGCCTCCGCCCGGCCAACGCGAATCACACTGTCACCCAACGCCGGTTGTCGGAGAGGAGACCGTGTAGTAGAATCGGTCTTGCGAATCGGGCCCTCCCCACGTTGCCGGATTGAGGCCGCAATTGAGGGTCCGTTGGACGCGAGAGGAAGGAGCAACCATGTTTCGATTTCGAAGCCTGACCGCCGCGATGCTCGTTCTGATGACTGCGGCAGCCCTTACCGCCTGCGGATCCGGCGGCGAGCCCGCCCTCAGCGAGGAAGGACTCGACAGCGATCTGACCCTGACGAGCACCGCCTTCGCCGACGGCGACCCGATCCCGCAGCGCCACACCTGTGACGGGGCCGACGTCTCGCCGCCCCTCTCATGGAGCGGCGCGCCCGCGGACACCGAGAGCTTCGTGCTCATCGTCGACGATCCCGATGCCCCGATGGGCACGTGGGTGCACTGGGTGCTCTTCACTATCCCCGCCAATCAGCGCGGGCTGGGCGAAGATCTGCCCGCCGGCGAGCGGCTGGAAGATGGGAGCATTCACGGCACGAATGGATGGGGCAACCTGGGTTACGGGGGCCCGTGCCCCCCACCCGGCAGCACGCACGAGTACGCTTTCAAGCTCTACGCGCTGGAGACCACGCTGGACCTGGAGCCGGGGGCGAAGAAGCGTGCCGTGACGTCCGCGATGGACGGTCACGTCCTCGGCCGGGCGGAGCTGAACGGAACGTACAGCCGAGAGTGACCAGACCGGTTCGACCGGACCGGTGGAGCCAGCACCGAGCTCGGGTTGGCGTGCATCAGGCGCCATCCTGAGAGAGAACCCGCAGACAGGCAGAGCGTGGAGGAGACCATGTCCGATCACCAGTACACCGGGAAAGAGGACGAGAAGTACGAGAAAGAGCACGAGAAGCACGAAAAAGAGACTATGACCTGGGACGAGAAATGGCGCCGTGACCCGCTCAGCGCTGCAGTCTGGGCCGTGCTCCTCATCTGGGCCGGCCTGGTCCTCCTGGCGGACAACCTGGCCCTCTTCGCCGGATGGGAGCAATTCAACGCCTGGGGCCTCATCCTCACAGGAGCCGGTCTCATCGTCCTGCTCGAGGCGGCCGTCCGGTTGCTCATTCCCGCCTACCGCCGTCCCGTGGGCGGCACCCTCGTCTGGGGCGCCATCCTGCTGGGCCTCGGCCTGGGGAATCTCGTCGGCGCCTCCATCGCCTGGCCGCTGATCCTCATCGCTTTGGGGATCGGCCTGCTCGTCCGCGGCCTCATCGGCGGGGAGTGACGGTCCGGCCGGCGGAGCTCGGCTACAACCGACCCATGTTCAACGTCGCGAGCTCGTGCCAACCGTACACCAGGGGCGTCCACCAGCGGTCTCGACCGATGCAGCGAAAGTAAGGGGGACGAAGGGCCACGACCAGGTCGCCGATCTTGTAGCGCGGCAGGACGGGTGTGGAGACTACCAGGCTGCCCATCTCCCCCGGCTCCATCTCGTGGAGCATCTTGATCCGGGCAGGGCCTCCGAACGTGTCCCTAACCTCGGAGGGGAGCCCGACCTCGACCTCGAAGAGGAAGAGGTCGTAATTGGGCACCCAGGCCCGGCGGGCGTCACGCTGCTGCCCGAACATGCCCTCGGTTGTGCCGTAGATCTCGCGGATCACCGCCGGGCCGTAGAGGGCCCGGAGGGCCGGGCGACAACGCGTGTTGATCCCCGGCACGCTGCCCAGCGTCACGATCCGTGTCTGCCAGAGGTCCTTGGGATAGCGGCCATGCTCGCGGTGGAGGTACCGGGCAAAGCGGATCGCCGTCGGCGCGACTCCGCCAACCAGCGTCACATTCTCATCCCGACACGCCTCGTAGGCAAGCTCGAAGCGCGCCTCCCAGTCTCGAATCGTCTTGCCGCCGCCCAATGCGTCGATCGCCTCCTGGGTCGGCAGCGAACGGATCGGCGTATGCGTCGAGACGTGCTTGACGTAGATCCCCGAACTGTAGCCGTAGGAGACCTCACGATCCCCCATGCGGATGGTCCCCACCTCTGAGGGGAAGTTCAGGTTAAGGTTGACGCCCTCGAACAGATCGTAACGATCGCTCCCGGCCACGTAGGTCATCATCGCCCGGGCCGCGCTGGCACGCATCCTCAGGTCCGTGGGCGTCATGGGGATGAACTTCTGCTCCCCGGTCGTGCCCCGCGTCGTCGCCCACCCCACCGGCTCCTCGTTCAAGAGCAGGTCGATCTCGCCGGCCATGACCCGCTTCAAGAGCGGCTGGTAGTCTTCGTACGTTGACACAGGGAAGGCCCGCCGGTAGTCCTCCATCGTCTCAACGTCAGGGGCCCCGCGCTCACGGCCGTACGTCGTCTGGGCGTACCCCGCCAGCAAGCGTGACAGCGCCGCTCGTTGAGCCGGGGCCGGGTTCTCGACCGCCTGGTGCCACGGCTTCAGCATGCCCTCCAGCATCCCCTTCATGGTCTCGACGTCCAACTGCATCTTCTCGCCCTCCAATCCTCAGATGATCAACGCTCCCACGCCCCCCAGACCAACACGCGCCCGTCGTTGCCAACGAGACCGGTCTTGCTGATTCCGACGAACACCACCTGCGTCATCCCGCCCGATCGCCTGCGCCATGCCGACTCACGCAACCCAATAGAGAATGGCCTCTTGAGGAGAATCCTAGCCCCTATGATGACAGCTCTCTTGCACGCCACGAACTCCTTACCCCGCCGACCGCTACAGCCCACCGATAGCCAAAGCACCTGCCAATCTGCGTCCGACGCAGACAGCTGGATCGGATGGAAGCAGCTGAGTCGGACGGAGCGTCTTGCTCGCTGCAGACTTCTGCTCCAGGCCGGTGCCAGCCCAGGTCCAGCGCAGGCGTCCTGACCTTACAGGCGCCGCGTGAGGCTGATGGCCCTTTCCCGAACGCGCCGAAGGTCCTCCTCGGTGGGACGCCCACGGATGTCGCCCAGACACCCGCGGGTGCTGGCCTCCTCGTCGCCGTGGAACTCCCCCACGATATACCATTCGCCCAAAACGGGAATGCCCAGGTGCTCGAAGAATTGCCCTGCGTACTCCCCGGCCGGAGTTGCCTCCCTGATGCCCGTGTGCGGGCCGGAGTAGGTGCAGAAGATCAGGGCCTGCGTGCCCTTCACCGTCTGCGCGTTTACGTGCACGCGCCCCTCACGTGCGTATCGGGTGTGGTTCTGCTTCAGCCATCGGGTCACCGCCCCTGGCGGCGACCACTGGTAGGATGGGAACCCTACACAGAACAAATCGTACTGGAAGTAGTCCAGATCTCCAGCCTCTTCCACCGTCATGAAGTCGACGTCAAGCCCGCCCGCCTCGAGACCATCTCGGATGGCCCGGGCTGTCTTCTCTGTATTCCCCGTCTTCGACCAGAAAACGATCGCGGCTTCCATTGTCAATACTCCTTCCTGCGTCCTTGAACTCAGACCGCTCTCGTCATACGCCAAAGCACTCGCACACCGGCCCTTTCGGGCCGCAAGAGCCGCCCGCGTCACTTCTCATCAGCTCCAAGCGCGTCACATCCACGGCCCATGAGCCTCCGCCAGCGGCCGTGAGCGGATGACGGAGTAGGCAGGTACCCTCCCGCCGGAACCGCTTCAAAGCAAAACGCCTACCCGCGATCCAGCTGCAGCACGAAGGACTGAACATACTGCCAGATCACGTCCAGGTGATCGTTCAGATCGTGGCCGGCGTCCACCTCCACCAGCGAGACGTCGCCCGGGAAGCCCGAAGCGTAAGCCTCGCTGTGCCGGATAGGCACATGTTCGTCCTGCCGACCGTGGATGATAACAGTCGGCGCCGGCGGCGGCACCGGCTCCAGGTAGCGTAAACTATCCGCGTGGAGGTCGTACCGGACCTCCACCTCCCGTCCGAAGGCCGGATGAGTGATCGGGGCCGCGCCGGCGGTCTCCCACCGCGCCCGCTCCTCCTCGGACACGATCTCCGTTAGGGCCGCCAGGGCCGGGGCCAGGAGGAGCAGCCGCTCCACGCCCCCGAAGAGGTCCGCGTACCGCAGGCTCACCAACCCCCCAAGCGAGGAGCCGATCAAACCGGCAAGCTTGACCCCCTCGCCGGAACCGTCGCCGGCACCGCCGACGTCGACGAGCCCTCGATCCAGAAGAAACTGTCTCAGACGATGGATCTGCCCGGTGACCGTCATGGCGGCGAAGTCTCGCGGCATTGGATTGAAGTCGATGGCGTAGAACGCCACGTCGGGCCATCCTTCAAGGCGATCCCTGAAGAAGTGCGCCTTGGTGGACTGATCCGATGAAAGAAAACCGTGCGCGTAGACAACCGCTTGCCCGCCCGAATCACCTCCAAGCGCACCATCCGCTTGCCGGTGTTGCCCCTGTTTCAGCATCATTGGACCTCCTTTCCGTGGGGAAGAGTATACGAGCGTCCCCGTGAGAAGTCAATAGGCCAACGATCGCCATCCCCCCTCTCGCGGTAACGGCGGTGCACGCCCCCCAGGACCCTGCGCGCCTCCCCTACGACGCACCTTGGGTCCCTCCAGGCTACCCGCGATGCCCTGGTCCCTCCCTTCCTGTCCGTCGCTCCGTTCCGACCAGATTTCCAAGGGGCGCGAGGCGCATCTTCAACGTATCCAAACGCTCCCGTACGCCCTCGTTGGACAAGAGGCCGAAGGCCACGTACAATCTGTACTTGCTCGCCTCGCTGACCGATCGAGGAGACCGTATGTCCACAACCGCTACCCGACTGATCACCCTCATCATGCTGCTGCAGCGGAAACCCAGGCAGAAGGCCGCGGATCTCGCCGATGAACTCGGCGTCTCCGTGCGCACCGTCCACCGCTACATGAACGAGCTGAACGAGATGGGCATTCCCATCTACTCCGAGCGCGGACCGTACGGCGGCTTCTCCCTCGTCCGAGGCTACAAGATGCCGCCCCTCGTCTTCACCCCGCACGAGGCCGTCGCCGTCTATTTGGGCACCAGCCTGGTTGAGGAGATCTGGGGACAGCTTTACGCCGATGCCGCCAGAGGCGTCGCGGCCAAACTGGACAACGTGCTTCCCGACGAGCAGCGCCAGGAGGTGGCCTGGGCCCAAAGGACCCTGGTCGCCACCGGCATGCACCGCGCCGACCACGCCACCCTGGGACCGATCCTCGCGAAACTCCGCCGGGCCGCACGCCAGCGCCGGCGGGTGACAATGATCTACCAGAGCCGGAGCCGGCCCGAGCCGCTGGAGCGCGATGTGGAGCCTTACGCCCTCGTCCACCGCTGGGGCTGGTGGTACCTCGTTGGCCACTGCTGCCTGCGCGATGCCCTGCGCACCTTCCGGGTCGATCGCATCCTGGAGCTCACCCTGGCGAGGGCAACCTACACCATCCCTGACGCATTCGACGTCTATGCCTATCTGGAGGAAGAGACCTGGTTCCCGCCCGAAATCCACGTGCGGATGCGGTTCTCCCCGGAGGCAGCCGCAGCAGCCCGGGAGGACGGGCGGGCCTGGGACACGATGAAGGAGCAGCCCGACGGGTCGCTAATCGTCTCGTTCGGCGCCACCGACCCCGATTGGGCCGCCCGCGTAGTCCTATGGCACGGCCCCGACGTGACGGTCCTGGAACCGGAAGAGCTCCGCGAGCGCGTCAGGTCCCTGGCCCGCGGAGTGCTGACGACCTACAAGAGCGACGCCGTCGCAGACGAGGCCGAAGGCTAGCTGGCGCGGAGCCGTTCTGACGTGATCGCGAAGTCAGGTCTGCTCCCGGTCCTCGGTCAGCCTACTGGGAGTAGTAGGAGGAACACGCTATGCAGCCCAGGATCGTAGACAAGGAACGCATCATGTTGGCCGGTGTGAGCTTCTTTGGCGACCCCTTCGCCGAAACCGGGGGTTGGACCGAGGAGAATGAGATCGGGCGGCTCTGGAAACGGTTCTTCGAGGCCGCCGCGGGCACGGTTCTAGCGTGCGAAGACCCTAAGAGCGCGTCTCCGATCCTCGAGGTCCACGTCGAAGGGCCCGAAGCAGCCGCCAGGGGCCACCGCGAGGTCTTCATCGGCGTCCAGATCGACGAATTGGACAAGGTCACGATCGAGATGCAGGTGAAAAACCTACCCGCCGTTACATACGCCGTCTTCACCCTTCGGGGCGACCGGATCACATCGGACTGGTCCCAGCTGGTCACGGAGTGGATGCTTGAGGAGGGTTACCGCTCCGCGTATCCCTTCAGTTTCCAGCTCTACGACAGCCGCTTCGCGGGCCTCGACCAGTTGGAGTCGTCCGAGATCGACGTCTACATACCGGTGGCAAGGCGGGAGAATGTCCCAGCTGACGGCGATAGCTGACGCCCTGACGTTCACCGAGACCCATCTCAAAGACGACATCAGCGTCTCGGACATGGCCGAGGCCGCCTCCTACTCACTGTACCATTTCTCGCGCGTCTTCAACGGGCTCGTCCACCACACGCCCTATGACTATCTGATGCGCCGGAGGCTTTCTGAATCCACCCGCTGGCTCGCCGAGACCGACCGGAAGATCGTCGACATCGCCTTCGAGTACCACTTCGGCAGCCACGAGACCTTCTCCCGCGCCTTCAAACGCATGTTCGGCATGCCCCCGTCCGAGTACCGTGAGCTGAGCGCCGATGCAGGCGGCCCCGTTAACCTTCCCCGCCACTTACCGCCACTTACAGCCGACTACCTCAAGCACATCAACCAGCAAGACCTCCTCTGGCCCGACCCCGAGGAGCAGCCGCCGATCGACGTCACGGGGCTGATGTCCTGGGTGGACCAACCCTCGGCCGTCTCCACGCTGTGGGAGGCCCTTGAGCGCGAGCTGCACAACCTGGCCCGCGGTCCCGAACCGGAGGCCTTCTACGGCATCATCTGGTATCCCCGAAACCGCCGGGGTCAAGGTTGTTTCTATCTCGCGGGGTTCCTGGATCCTTGGCTCGGACCCCTGGGGGCGGGGCGACGGCCGTTCCACCCTGGACTGGTCACCAAGACGCTGCCGGACCTGGTCTGCGCCCGCTTCGTCCATTCCGGCGCTCGCGGTTGCCTGCCGTTCACGCGCGGCTACATCTACCATACGTGGTTTTCGCACGCGTCCTGGGGCGCTGCCTTACCTATGGAAATCGAGCGCTGGGGGGACGGCGGGCGCCCTCCGAGAGACGGCGCGTGCGCCTGCGACATCCTCGTTCCCATCTCCTCTACCGAACTCTGATGGCGCAGCGGCGCCCGGCCCCACCGTTCCCATCAACTCGTGGCCGGGCCAGGGGAGGGAGGGCATAGCAGGACTGGGCGAACGACACGCACCGGTTGGCGCCCCTTCGATGTCGAATGGTCGCGGGATGCCGGAGCAAATCGTTGAGACCGGTGGTTTGGGGGAAGCCTGCGGGAATCAACGTGCGATGCACCGGGCGCGCCAGTCGATAGCAACCAGCGTCAAGTCGAGGTGCACCTGCCCCGCCCACTGCGGCTCAGCGCAGCAGACTCAGTCAAGCGTCACCCCATCGCCTGTGCTATCATCTTCGCACAATCCGCTTTCCGGCGTATCACAACACAAGGAGGTAACCCATGGCACAGACACGGACGCACGAGCCTGGTGAGACGTACCGGGTTTTTCCGGTGGGCCACGTCCGCAGGGAGAGTCATCGTACGCTGTTGAAAATCCTGCCTGCGTACGCCCCTGCGCTCAAGGAACTCGAGGGCTTCAGCCACGTCCAGGTCCTCTGGTGGTTCAGCCAGTTCGACGATGACGCCTACCGCCAGGTGACCCAGACGGAGCACGCCCCGTACGAGGCCCCCACCCTTGGGGTCTTCGCCTGCCGCTCCCCTGTCCGGCCCAACCCCCTGGGGCTCACCACTGCGCCCATCCTGCACATCGACCACCAAGCTGGCCTCGTGGAGGTCGGCAACATGGACGCTTTCGACGGTACCCCCATTCTGGATCTGAAGGCCTACGTGCCGAGCTGCGATCGCGTCCAGATAGTCCGCGTGCCAGACTGGGCCGGTAACTGGCCCGAGTGGCTGCCGGAGGAGGGCCTGGGCCTGGAAGAAGGCTGACCCTGTCGAACAAGGGCACAAAGGGGGCCGCCCTGCTGGTCCGTTGACCGGGTTGGCCCCCGGGACAGTAGTCGGAGGACCGCGCCCTAGATCTCTGCTTTTCGTCCATCCCTCACGTCCGTTGAGGTTGGCCAACCTGCAGCCCTCCCCCTCAGGCGTGACTTTGGCCGAATTCGTGCTAGAATCCCACTCCATCGCCGCTCTCCAGCCTTAAGATTCGAGCATCGCCGCCATTTCGTGGCCAGTATATGACGCATATTGGCACCTTTCCGTGCTATACTGTCGCCCGGACCGAACGTTTGTGCGGCCTCGCTGGGCGGGTCTGTCGACGCCGGCCGGCGAGCGCTTCGCCATCGAGTAACGGCAGTTCGAGAAGCACAAGGACATTCGCCTGTGTACCCTCAAGAGATCATCATCCGCGGAGCGAAGGAACACAACCTAAAGGGCGTCGACGTTCGCCTGCCGCGCTTCAAGCTGATCGTCATCACCGGCGTCTCGGGGAGCGGCAAGTCCTCCCTGGCGCTGGACACCCTCTACGCCGAAGGCCAGCGGCGGTACGTCGAGTCCCTCTCCTCCTACGCCCGCCAGTTCGTCGGCCAGATGGAGAAGCCGCACGTCGACTACATCGGTGGCCTCAGCCCCGCCATCGCCATCGAGCAGAAGGCCGTCAGCAAGAACCCGCGCTCCACCGTAGGCACCGTGACGGAGATCTACGACTACCTGCGCGTCCTCTTCGCCCGTGTCGGCACGCCGCACTGTCCGGAGTGCGGCCGGGAGGTCCTGGCCCAATCCGCCCAGGAGATCGTCGAGCAGATAGCTTGCCTACCCGAGGGCACGCGCTTCCAGCTCCTGGCTCCCCTGGCCCGTAACCGGAAGGGCACCTTTGAGGACACCTTCGAGCGCGCCCGCGCCGACGGCTTCGTCCGTGCACGGGTTGACGGGCAGGTCCGCGAGCTGGACGAGACGATCGACCTCGACAAACAGAAGAAGCACGACGTCGCTCTGGTCGTCGACCGTCTCATCGCCACAAACGACGGCCCGGAGCGGGATGCGTACCTCTCTCGCCTCACCGACTCCGTGGAGACCACTCTGGAGGCGGGGGACGGCCTGCTCATCGTCGACCGGGGCGACGGCGACGACTGGCTCCTCTCGGAGAAGAACGCCTGCCCCGACTGCGGCATCAGCTTCCCGGAGCTCTCGCCCCAGATGTTCAGCTTCAACTCACCGCTCGGCATGTGTCCGGGCTGCAACGGCCTCGGGACAAGGATTGAGTTCGACCCGGACCGCTTCGTCGAGCCCGAGCGGAGCCTCCACGACGGCGGCGTCACCTCCTACGGCGAGCTCCGCAAGAAGAAGTCGAGCGGGACCTACCACGTCCTGAGGCAGATCGTTGAGAAGTACGGCCACGACATGGACACGCCCTGGCGCGACCTCTCATCCGAGTGCCAGGACACCATCCTCTACGGCGGCATGAAGGTGACGTGGCAGTCGGAGAGCGACCGCGGCGAGTGGCAGGGTGAATGGGAATACGAGGGGACCATCCCCGCCATCCGCCGGCGCTACCGGGAGACGAAGTCGGACCGGATGCGCCGCTGGTACCGGACCTTCATGAGCCAACAGCCCTGCCCCACCTGCCGCGGCGAGCGCCTCCGCCCCGAGAGCGCCGCCGTCACGCTGGGCGGCCGGACCATCAACCAGATCACCTCGATGAACATCGGCCAGGTAGTGAGTTGGGTCGAGGAGCTCAGGCCGAGCAAGTCAGCGACAAGGCGAGAAAGCGATAGAGCGATAGGGCGAAGAAGCGATAAGGCGATAAGGCGAATAAGCGATGAAGCGGTAGAGCGAATCAGTGACAGAGTGGATCAGCGAACCAACGATCCTGGTCTGGGGGATCGATATGGTTCCGCAGGAAAAAAGGGCACACAGAATGAGTTCATCCATGCCCCGGCCGACCAGAGCGGCCCCCCGGCGAACGTGCCAACGTGCCAATGTGCCAACGTGGAGACGACCCAGCGCTCTGATCCACCAACCTGCAGCCAGGCCGAGCCACCTTCCAACAATGTCGCCCGCGTGCTGACGTCCGACCAGTTGATCATCGCCGACGAGGTCCTCAAGGAGATCCAGGGCCGCCTCCAATTCCTCCTCAACGTCGGCCTCCACTACCTCACCCTCGACCGCCCGGCACCGACCCTCTCCGGCGGGGAGGGTCAGCGCATCCGTCTGGCCAGCCAGATCGGCTGCGGGCTCGTCGGCGTCCTATACGTCCTGGATGAACCAAGCATCGGCCTTCACCAGCGCGACAACCGCCGACTGCTGGACACGCTCGAGCACCTGAGGGATATGGGTAACACCGTGGTCGTCATCGAGCACGACGAGGAGACCATGCGCACCGCGGACTGGATCCTGGATCTGGGCCCCGGGGCCGGCGTCAACGGGGGACGGGTCGTGGCCGAGGGGCCACCTGATCTGATCGAGCGCCACCCGGAGTCCCTGACCGGGCGGTACCTGCGGGGTGAGCTGATCGTCACGTCTCCCAACGGAGTGCGCCGCCCGGTGAACGGCCAGTGGCTGAGCATCGTCGGCGCCCGCCAAAACAACTTGAAGGACCTGACCATCCGCTTCCCTCTGGGCCTCCTCACCTGCGTCACAGGTGTTTCGGGAAGCGGCAAGTCGTCCCTGGTGACACAAACCCTCCACCCGGCGCTGGCGGCGGAATTGCACAACGCCACCGAGGAGCCCGGCGACCATCGGCGCATCGAGGGGCTGGAGCACGTGGACAAGGTCATCAGCATCACCCAGGATCCAATTGGCCGTACCCCGCGCTCGAACCCCGCCACCTACGCAGGGGTGATGACGCCCATCCGCGAGCTTTTCGCCAAGACCCGCGAGGCCAAAATCCGCGGGTATGACAAAGGCCGCTTCAGCTTCAACGTCAAGGGCGGCCGCTGCGAGGCATGCCAGGGGTACGGGCGTACCAAGGTGGAGATGCACTTCCTGCCCGACGTCTGGGTGACCTGCAGCGTGTGCAAGGGAGCCCGCTACAACCGGGAGACGCTCCAGATCCGGTACAAAGGGAAGACCATCGCCGGCGTCCTCAATATGGACGTGGAGCAGGCCTTGAGATTCTTCAAGAACGTACCCAAGATCAAGCGGGTGCTGAAGACTCTGGCCGACGTCGGCCTCGGCTACATCAAGCTCGGACAGAGCGCCACCACCCTCTCGGGCGGCGAAGCGCAGAGGGTCAAGCTGGCCAAGGAGCTGGCCCGGGTCTCCACCGGCGACACCGTCTACATTCTGGACGAGCCGACGACGGGTCTCCACTTCGCCGACATCCAGAAGCTGCTCGATGTCCTCCACCGCCTGACCGACGCCGGGAACACGGTGATCGTCATTGAGCACAACCTGGACGTCATCAAGACCGCCGACTGGATCGTCGACCTGGGGCCCGAGGGCGGCGATGCCGGCGGTCAGGTCGTGGCTCAGGGAACGCCGGAGGAGGTCGCGGCCGTGGATGGCAGCGACACGGGCCAGTATCTTCACCGGGTATTGGCGTTGCACCCGGAATCATCGCTGAAGACAGACAAGCAAGATGCAAGGAGGGTATCATGACACATCAGTGCCAGGTCAAGGAAGTAGCGCCCCAGCCGACGCTGGGCATTCGCAAGACGATATCCATTGAAGACATCAGCACCATGCTGGGCGAGGCCTACGGGGCCGTCGCCCAATACCTGGGCGAGCTCGGGGAGTATCCCGCCGGTCCGCCCTATGCCGCCTATTACAACGACGACATGCAGAACCTCGATATCGAGGCCGGCTTCCCGGTGGCCCGAGATGTCGAGGGCCGCGACCAGATCGAGGCCGGAACAATCCCGGGAGGTGAGGCTGCGACCTGCATGCACATCGGTCCCTACGACGAGATCGAGGCCGCCTATACCGCCCTCACCGAGTGGATTGAGGACCAGGGCCGCGAGCCCACCGGCATCTGCTATGAGATGTACCTCAACGATCCCGACGAAGTCCCCCCGGAGGAGCTCCAGACCCAGATCCTCTTCCCCCTGAAGCCGTAGCATGAAAGAGCAACACAGAGGGACACAGAGAGTGCGGAGACACACAGAGAGAAGCTCTGTGAAACTCTGTGTCATCCCTGGTCCCTCTGTGTCGCGTAGTTAAGCCGCCACGATGATCACGCAGATCAAGGCCAAGATCCTCCTCTCCCACGTCAAGCAGCCGGACGATTGGTTCGGGCTCAAGTACAACATGAACCTCTACCGCGGCTGCCAGCACCGCTGCATCTACTGCGACTCTCGCAGCGCCTGCTATCGGGTCGACGGCTTCGATAGGGAGATCCTGGTCAAGGAAAACGCCATCGAGCTCCTCCGCAAGGAACTGGCCAGCAAGCGGGTCAGAGGCACCATCGGTACGGGCTCGATGAACGATCCCTACATGCCCGTCGAGCGCGACGTCAATCTCACCGGGCAGGCGCTGGCCGTCATCGCCGCGTTCCGATTCCCGGTGCACGTGATGACCAAGAGCGCTCTCGTGCTCCGGGACATCGAGCTGCTCGAGCGTATCAATCGGGTGTACGCGACCATCAGCTTCACCATCACCTGTGCCGACGACGAGCTGGCAAAGAAGCTCGAGCCAGGTGCCGCCCTCGTCTCGGAACGGCTTCAAGCGATGAAGACCCTTGCCGATCGCGGGATTCGGACGGGCATCACGATGATGCCCATCCTACCTTTCATCGAGGACGACGAGGAGAACGTTCGCCGGATCGTGGAGCTCGCCGCCGCTCATGGGGCATCCTACATCATCCCATGGTTCGGCATGACCCTGCGGGACCGCCAGCGGGCGTACTACTACGCCCGTCTCGACGAGCTCTTTCCGGGCCTCAAAGAGAAGTACGAGCGCACATACGGCGAGCGGTACGCCTGCACATCGCCGAACGTCCGCAGGCTGGAGACGCTGTTCGACGACCTCTGCGCCCGGTACGGGATCGCCACGCGCATCGAGCCGTACCGCGAAGTCGAGGCGACTCAAATGGAGCTGTTCTGATTCATGGGTCGGTGCAGCGCTGTGTCTGCTCCGTGCTCTCTGTGTTACGTCATGCCCAGCGAGCCCCACAACGGCATTCTGGAGGTACACCGGATGAAAGACACCGTACAATGGCTGCTGGAGTCGGACGAGCCCTGGACCCGGTACCGAACCTTGATCGATCTGCTCGAAAGGCCCGACGATGACCCCGACGTGCAGGCCGCCCGGTCGGAGATGGTGAACCACCCCCTGGTACGGGGTCTGATCGACGACGCCGCATCCTGGCCGGGCTACGCCCTCAAACGCCACAACGACGCCAAGCACCCCATCCACACCCTGGCCGTGCTGGCCGAATTCGGGCTTCGAGCGGACGACCCCGGCATGCCGGCCGTCGTTGACACGGTGATGGAGCACCAGTCCATCGAGGGTCCGTTCCAGACCCTGGTGCGCCTCTACAAGCGCTTCGGCGGCATGGACGGCGAGTATTGGACCTGGATCGCCTGCGACGCCCCGGTCATTGCCCATGCCCTGAGCACCTACGGCCTGGAGCAGGATGCCCGGGTCCGCCGCGCCCTCGACCACATCGCCGGCCTGGCGGCGGAGAACGGATGGCGCTGTCGCTGCGCTCCCGAGTTGGAATCCTTCCGCGGCCCTGGCAAGGAGACCGACCCGTGCCCCATCGCCAATGTCTACGCCCTCCGAGCACTCTCAACCATCCCGGAGCTGGTGAACAGCTCGGCCGCCCGCGCCGGGGCCGAGATGCTGCTATGGCACTGGGGGCCAGAGTGTGATCGCAAGGTCTACCTCTTCGGGGCCGGCACCTTCTTCCGCCGCCTCAAGTACCCCTTCGTCTGGTATGACATCCTCCACGTCGCCGACGTGCTTAGCCGCTTCCCCTTCGTCCACGGCGACCCGCGCTTCCAGAGCATGGTGGAGACGATCGTCGAGCAGGCGGACGAAGACGGCCGGTACACCGCCGCCTCGATGTACCGGGCCTGGAAGGGCTGGTCCTTCGCCGACAAGAAGAACCCGTCGCCGTGGCTCACGTACCTGGTTCTGCGGATCCTGCGGAGGAAGGAGTGACACAGAGTCCCTCAGAGAGTACGGAGAAGCACCGAGAAAGTGCCTCAGTGTGGCTCTGTGTCTCCTCTGTGCTCTCTGTGTCACTATGGAACCGCGCTAGCCGAATGCCTGCTCTTGTAGTAGAATGAGGAGTCGGCCTGTTGCCCTTCTGAGACCGTGTTGAGGAGACGATGAAACGACTGACTCCCGAAGCTTTCGAGCGTGCACGCCACCTTCTGAAAACCCAGGCCCGGCCCCTGGACTGGGCCCTGTTCGAACACCGCTTTGAGGATGCACCCCCACTGCGGGTCATCGAGGAACTGGCCGCCTTCCAGAATCCCGACGGCGGCTTCGGGCACGCCCTCGAGCCGGACGTGCGCACCCCGAGCTCGTCGGCGCTGGGCACGGGCATTGCACTTTCCATCCTGAAAGAGGTGCAGCAGCCGGCGCAAGAACCTGTGGTGGTGAGCGCCGTCGAGTATCTACGACACACCCTCAACGAGGAGCGCCAGGTCTGGCGCGCCGTTCCCGATGACGTCAACGATCACCCCCACGCACCCTGGTGGCACGACGAAAACGGCAGCCTGGCGCGCACCTTCGACGGCTTCCTCGTCATGCCGCGCGCCCAGTTGGTGGCCTTGCTCCGCCACTACCGAGAGCAAGTCGACCACGACTGGCTCGAACCACTGACAGAAGCGACTGTCGCTGACATCGAGACCGCCAACAATGCTGTCTTCGAGGGCGGGGGCGACGCCCTCCGGTACGCTCTGACCCTGGCCGAGACCGACGCCGTCCCGAAGCACTACAAGGACCGGATCCTGCCCCGGCTCCGCGCCCTCGCCGACCACGTCGTCTGCCGGGCGCCGGAGGACTGGGACACGTACTGCGCCACGCCGCTCAAGATCGCCCCTACTCCGGACTCGGTGGTTGCAGACCTCCTCTGGGATGATCTCC
Organism: uncultured Anaerolineales bacterium; assembly: GCA_964542755.1. GTDB lineage: Bacteria > Chloroflexota > Anaerolineae > B4-G1 > B4-G1 > SKLM01. The sequence goes on along the minus strand of CAZIWL010000084.1, from coordinate 280 downwards.
AGAGGAACCTCGACTACGTCATCGACCACCAGAAGGACGAGGGGGCCTGGGAGCCTACCTGGACCTGGGGCGATGCCTACCCTGAAGCCTGGCAGAAAGCGAGGCAGGAATGGCGGGGGCACGTGACGCTCGAGACCTTGACCTCCCTGGAGGCCTTCGGTCGCATCGACCGATAGACCGAACCCACACGCCTACTCCCTGATTAGGAGAACGAAGGCCGTGAGGCCCGAAGGCCGTGAGACCCGAAGGCCGTGAGGCCCGAAGGCCCCGAGGCCCGCAC
>CAZIWL010000083.1:0-19915 GCA_964542755.1 uncultured Anaerolineales bacterium | reverse complement strand
TTCATGTCGTTTCCGACTTCCGCCGCGAGATCTATGACAACTCGTTAGCGCACCCACCGGCGGTCGAGCCGACCGGGGCGACGAGCGCCGGAATCCTCAAGGGCCCGGTGCGACTCTCAATAGGTGGGAGGGGATGGGGATTTTCCGCTGGAAAGCCGTTCGTGATGGCGAATTTCGTCGCTGCGCGAGGGGTATGGGCCCGTGAGAAGAGGGATGAGACGCTCGTGTCCTGCGCCTGGGGTCGCAAGTCGATGCCAAGCCGAGGATGTTCACGCAACCGACGCGGCGGTTACTGCGACCGCGCGCCTCAGGACACTAGGCGCAAGAAGCTCGTTGCGGCGACCGAATTCGCTGCATTGGAGGGCTCGAAGCGTGAGATAGACCGGCAAGTTTGGATCGGCAGGTACGTAACCGGCCCTACGTCACGCGAGGAACGACAGCCTGCGCGTGTTCGGCGTCTGACGGAACCGCTGAGGCAGTCACTGCACGGGAGCTGGAGGGCTGGGTTTTCCTAGCGCGGGAGAACCATGTTTGGTATAATCCACCCGAACTTACGTTCTACTCTTGCAGAACGATCGATAGCGCAGCGTCCCGGACGCTGCTACCCTACCCACCGGGACAACAGACTATGCCTAGATTTGACCTAGTGTCTCAGTTCCAGCCGACGGGGGATCAACCTCAGGCCATCGTGTCGCTGGTCGACGGGATGAATCGAGGGGACGAGCATCAGACCTTGCTCGGTGCCACGGGCACGGGCAAGACATTCGTTGTATCCCACGTGATCGAGCAGGTCCAGAAGCCGACCCTGGTGATCGCCCACAACAAGACCCTGGCTGCGCAGCTCTACTCTGAGTTCAGCGACTTCTTTCCCCAGAATGCCGTGGAGTACTTCGTCTCCTACTACGACTACTATCAGCCCGAGGCGTACGTTCCGAAGCACGACCTGTACATTGAGAAGGATGCGGACATCAATGAGGAGATAGATCGGCTACGTCTGGCCGCGACGACGGCGCTCTTTTCGCGCCGTGACGTCATCATCGTGGCCTCCGTGTCCTGCATCTACGCCATCGGCGACCCACAGGAGTGGGGGCGTGTTGTGCTGGAGATGGAAGTTGGGGGGCGACACCGGCGAGACACGCTGCTCCGGCACCTGGTGAGCATCTACTATGAACGGAACGATATCTCTCTTCAGCGGGGGAACTTCCGGGTGCGGGGTGACACGCTGGAGATCATGCCAGCCTACGGAGAGACGGCCTATCGGATTAGCTTCTGGGGCGACGAGATCGAGCGCATCACCGAGGTCGACCCGCTTACCGGAGAGATGCTAGCCGATCTGCGCGAGCTGAAGGTCTTTCCTGCCAAGCATTTCATCACACCCGAGGAGAAACGGGAGCAAGCGCTAGTGGACATCCAGGCTGAACTGGCGGAGCAGCTGGCCAACCTGAAGGCGGAAGGGAAGCTCCTGGAGGCCCAACGCTTGGAACAACGAACGCGATACGACCTGGAGATGATCCGCGAGATCGGCTACTGCTCCGGCATCGAGAACTACTCGCGCCACCTTCAGCAGCGTCCCCCTGGTTCGCCTCCGTGGACCCTGATGGACTACTTCCCGGCTGATTATCTCCTGGTGGTGGACGAATCCCACATGACGATTCCACAGGTGCGGGGCATGTTTCATGGGGACCGGAGCCGGAAGCAGACGCTGGTGGATTTTGGATTCCGGTTGCCCTCGGCTCTCGACAATCGCCCCCTCGAATTCGCGGAATTCGAGAAGCGAATCAACCAGGCGATCTATACCTCGGCCACGCCGGGGCCTTATGAGCTGGAGAAGAGCGATCAGGTAGTGGAGCAGATCATCCGTCCGACCGGCGTGGTTGATCCAGAGGTGATTGTGAGGCCTGCTCAGGGCCAGGTAGATGACCTGGTTGGGCGGATCAACGAACGCCTAGATAGGGGCGAGCGCGTGCTGGTTACGACGCTGACGAAGCGTATGGCCGAGGATCTCTCCGACTATCTGCGCGAGCTGGATATCAACGTTCACTACCTCCACAGCGAGATCCAGACCATCGAGCGGGTGGAGATTCTCCGTGATCTCCGTCTCGGAGCCTATGACGTGGTTGTCGGCGTCAATCTCCTGCGCGAGGGGCTTGACTTGCCTGAGGTCAGCCTCGTGGCGATCCTCGACGCCGACAAAGAAGGCTTTCTCCGGTCGGACACCGCGCTGATCCAGACGATCGGGCGAGCAGCTCGACACGTAAATGGGACGGCGGTGCTGTACGCCGACGAGGTCACCGACTCCATGGCGCGGGCCATCGATGAGACGGAGCGGCGCCGGGAGGTACAAGTCGCGCACAACATCGAGCATGGTATCGAGCCTGCCTCGATCATCAAAGAGGTGCGGGACCTGACCGATCGCGTGCGCCGGGAGGCGGCACCCGAAGAGGCAGAAGACCTGAGCCTCGCACAGCTACCGAAGGATGAGCTGGCCCGAATGATCAGGGAGCTGAAGAAGCAGATGGAGGCTGCGGCCGAGGGCCTTGAGTTCGAGAAGGCCGCCGTGCTGCGAGACCGCATCTTCGAGCTTCGAGAGGTGATGAACCAGAAGGATGCTCTGGAGGTGCCCGCCTGGGAACGGGAGAGGAGACGGGCCCGACTGGGTGTTGAGGACTAAGCACGGCGCGGGGGGAGGGCAGAGCCCCCGAAACGCGCGAGGTCCATCCTCCTCAGGCAACCGGCGGCCGGCTCGTGGTTCGATCCTCCTCTGTGCAAGTCGGCAGCTTGGAAGACGAGCGGACGCTCGTCAATAGGAGAGACCGCAGCGGTTCGCTCATGATGGTGGCCTTCGTCTTGCGCTCCTTCGGTTCTTGTGCCCGTCCCCAGTAGGACTGTGCCGCCACGTAGGTTGCTAAACTGTGTGGTTTGATATACCATTGCCCGGAAACCCAACCAAGGAGAAAAGCCTCTATGAATAGTCTGTCCATCATCCTGCCTGCCTACAACGAAGAGGAGAACGTCGAGGAAGCCGTGATACACGTGTCTGAGGTGGCTCAGACGCTGGACCGGGAGTATGATATCATCTTGGTCAACGACGGGAGCTCGGATCGGACCGGGGAGATCGGTCGGAATCTTGAGGGCCGAGTCCCCAACTTTCAGCTCGTTGAGCACTACCCGAACCGGGGCTATGGTGGAGCCCTCAAAGCCGGGTTCGCAGCTGCGGAGAAGGACCTGATTGCTTTCTACCCCGGCGACGCCCAGTTTGATTTCGCGGAGATCACCCGTCTCCTGGAGCGCCTGGAGGAGCAGGATGCGGACATCGTCTGCGGCTACCGCGTCAACCGGCAGGACAACCTGATAAGGCGTCTGAACGGCCTCGGTTGGAACACGGTGGTGCGGCTCTTTTTTGGCTATCTCTGCCGGGACATCGACTGTGGGTTCAAGCTCTTCCGCCGGGAGGTGCTGGATCACGTCAACATCGAGTCGAACGGAGCGATGATCGATACGGAGCTCCTGGCCGGGGCCAAGGCCCGTGGATTCGACATTGCCGAGGCGCCGCTCACCCACCTGCCTCGAGAGGCCGGCGAGGCGACCGGGGCAAACTTACACGTGATCGTTAAGGCGTTCAGAGACTTGGCTCGCTTCCGGAGACGCCTGAACCGGGAGCTGCGCAAGGAGCGGGTGTGAGACTCCGCTGTCATCGCTGCCGCTGTGACGTACCCTTTGATGCCACTCAGTATCACTGTTCGTGTGGCGGGACGCTGGAGATCGTGGGAGGCCCGACTTTTGAGCTGACGGGAGTGCGTGAGGGTGTCCACACGCTCTGGCGGTATCGAGACGCCCTTCCACTGCCGGGGAGTGCCGCGCCGGTGACATTGGGAGAGGGTTGGACCCCCTTGGTCGACGCTGAATGGGCAGGATTTCCCGTCAAGCTCAAGCTGGAATCGCTGAACCCCACCGGGTCCTTCAAGGATAGGGGTGCTGCCCTGCTGGTGGCGGCCCTTCGAGGTTCCGGCGTGCATCAGGTCGTGGAGGATTCCTCAGGGAATGCGGGCGCAGCCCTGTCTGCCTACGCAGCGCGTGCCGGGCTCCGTGCCACCGTTTACGTGCCGGCGCACGCGTCGTCGGTGAAGCAGGCTCAGATCGGGGTCTACGGGGCCGAGGTCGTTGCCGTCCCGGGTAATCGCTCCGACACAGCGGATGCCGTGCTGGCGGAGGTCGAGAAGGGAGCGGTGTACGCGACTCACGCCCGCAGTCCGCTCTACGCCCACGGTATGAAGACGGTGGCCTTTGAGCTGTGGGAGCAATGTGGCTGGCGTGCGCCGTCTCGCGTCATCCTGCCCGTGGGCCATGGTGGCCTCCTGCTTGGTCTGGATATGGGTTTTGGCGAGCTGCTGGCGGGCGGGCTCATTGACCGAAGGCCTCGACTCGTCGGGGTCCAGGCGGAGGCCTGCGCGCCGATGGTCCGTGCGTGGGAGCAGGACGAGACGCGGGTCGAGCCCGTCAACGAGGGCGAGACCGTGGCCGGGGGCGTGCGTATCGCCGATCCGCCGTGGGGAATGCAGGTGCTGGCAGCTGTCAGAAGAAGCGGAGGCGAAATGGCTGCCGTCCCGGACGACAGGATTCTGGCGGCACATAAGGCTCTGGCCGAACGCGGCTTCTATGTGGAGCCGACATCGGCCTTACCGGCGGCGGCTCTGGAGGCCCTGTCCGATGCTGAGACCGCGGACGCGGCTTCGCCAACGGTGTTGGTGCTGACTGGGAGTGGGCTCAAGAGCCCCCCATTCTGAGTACTCTTCGGCAGAGCGCGATGGTGTCCCTGGGCCTTGATGCCCGATGGGTGTCTGGGTCGCGGGGTATTCGAAGAGCGCAAGGGAAGCGATGGATGATCTTCAGGCGGACGTAGCGGTCTTCCTCCAGCGCCACGAGCTCAAGCACGACGCCGCGAGCCACGTCTTGGACTTGGTATCCGAGGTGGGTGAGATCGCCAAGCTCGTCCTGGAGGCGACGGATTATGGGAAGCAGCCGCCCAACTGGAACAAGGACTTCGAGGGCGAAATCGGGGACGCTGCATACAGCCTTCTGGCGCTGGCGACGGTACTCGATGTCGAACTGGAGGGTGCCCTTCGGGAGGCCCTGGACAAGCTTGAGATGCGCATCCGCGAGACGGGGAGGCCGGGTTCTGGACGATGAAAGAGTGGCCCTTATCTGAGCCGCGTATGCCCGAGCTGCGCGCACTGCGCGAATCGCTGGGCTACCAGTTCGAAGATCTCAGCTTGCTGCGCCGGGCGCTGACACACCCTTCGTATGTGAATGAGCATCCGGAGCAGGAGAGGGATAACCAGCGCCTTGAGTTCCTGGGGGATGCGGTCATTGATTTTGTGGCCGCAGCATGGGTGTATCGTGCCTTCTCGGATTTTGCCGAGGGACGAATGACCCGTCTCCGGGCGGCGCTGGTACGTACAGAGACGCTGGCGCGTCTCGCCAAGGATGTGGGAATCGGCGATGCGCTCCTGCTGGGGCATGGTGAGGAGGAGGCGGGTGGGCGCTACCGAAAGCCCAATCTCTGTGATGCTTTCGAGGCCGTTGTGGGTGCGATCTACCTGGACGGGGGCATGGAGGCGGCCAGGAGCTTCGTCGAGCCGCTCGTTGCACCCGTGGCCGAGGCGACCCTCGCGCGTGCGTCGGATCAGGATGCCAAGAGCCGGCTTCAAGAATGGAGCCAGGGCGAGCGGAAGGTAACTCCCCGATACTGCATCGTGGCCGAGAGAGGACCGGACCACGCCAAGGTGTTTGAGGCGCAGGTCCTTCTGGATGACGAGATCGTTGGCCAGGGCACTGGACGTAGTAAGCAGGCGGCGGAACAAGACGCCGCCGAGGCCGCCCTGGAAGCCCTGGTTTGGGACCAGGATGCGGAGGACTTGCCGGCGCTGGACTGAATCGAACAGGGGGTGCCCGTGTCGATGGCTTCCCCCGAGATGGTTGCAGGCCCCTCATTTCGCTCCCGCGGCTTGACGTCGCTATCGAGTCCCCAACCGAAACACCGTTCCCGTCCCGTCATGTCGTCTCCACGTTCATCCCAGGGTCTTCAAGGCTCTCACCCTATGCACGTGGTGGCGCCACTGGTTGATGGAGTATCTTCAAGGTGGGTGGTCTCCCGCCTGCGCCAATTCCATTTGCAATCCTCATCAAGCACGGTATACTGGTTTCACTGATATGCGCCTCAAACATCTTTCGCTTCAGGGTTACAAATCCTTCGCCAACAAGACTGAGTTCGAATTCCCGCCAGGCATCACCGCCATCATTGGCCCCAACGGGACCGGCAAGAGCAACATAGCCGATGCAATTCGCTGGGCCCTTGGGGAGCGCAGCATGAGTTCGCTCCGTGCCAAAGCCACCTCCGACATGATCTTCGCTGGGGGCGACGGTCGGGCGCGGGCCGGGATGGCCGAGGTGACGCTGACCTTTGACAATACGGATGGCGGTCTGCCTATCGAGTTCAGTGAGGTGACGATCTCGCGACGGGCCTATCGGTCTGGCGAGAATGAGTATCTGATGAACGGTTCGCAGGTCCTGCTCCGGGACATCGAGGAGCTACTGGCCGAGAGCAGTCTCAGCGAGCGGACTTACACGGTGATTGGTCAGGGTGTCGTCGATGCGGCCCTGGCTCTGCGGCCCCAGGAGCGGCGGGCGCTTTTCGAAGAAGCGGCAGGGATCACCCTCTATCGGGATCGGCGTGAGAAGACCGTCGAGCGGCTTGATGAGACGGAGCGCAACCTGGAGCGTGTCCGAGACATCATTGCCGAGATCGCGCCACGGGTGCGGCGGCTGGAGCGCGATGCCCGGCAAGTGGAACAGCACCGGCGTCTCAGCGCCCACCTGGAGCGGCTGCAGAGTACTTGGTATGGATACCGTTGGGGACAGCAACAGACGGCGCTGGAGCGGACGCTGGAGCGGGCCTCCGGTCTTGAGGAGCAACTCCGCATAAGAGAACGAGAGGTTGCCGACGCGGAGCAAAGCCTGGGTGAGGTTCGAGAGCAGGAGAGCACTTTGCGGATTAAGCTCCGACGCTGGTACCGCCAGAGTGGAGACCTTCACGAGGAGGTGGACAAAGCGAGGCGGGAGCTGGCCGTCTCCGAGGAGCGGGAACGTCTGCTCAAGACCCGGCGTGGAGAGCTGCTGGAGGAGATCGAGCCGCTCCACGTGCAGCGAGAGGAGCAATCCAACCGAGTCTCCCAACTCCGTCGGCGATTGGAGGAACTCGAGGAGGAGATGGCGGCGCGCCGGACCAGGCTCTCGGATGCGGAGCAGACGGCGGCTTCCTACGCTGAGGAGGCCCGTGCCCTGGAGGACGAGCGGCGGGAGGCGGAGGAGACGCTCCGTAGGCGGAGGGTGGAGCTTGACAGGCTGGAGAGGGCGATGCGGGAGGCCCAGGAGGAGATCTCGAATCTGGCCAGCGAGCGAGCGGTGGCGGAGGAGAGGGCCCGCCAGTTGGAGAGCCGCCGTGAGGAGGTGGTATCCGGACTTGTGCCGCTGGGCCTCGATGAGGAAGCCCAGGCTGAGGAGGCTGCCCGAGGCCGTGATCGGCTGGTGGACCTGGAGCGGGATCTGGCGGAGCGGGAGCAGGAGCTCGCCGACCTGAAGGCGGCGTGGGAGACCCTCCAGGCGCGGGCTGAGGAGCCTAGCAAGGAACGGGTCCGAGTTGAAGATCAGATCCAAGCCTCTCGCGCGGAGATCGAGCGGCTTGAGAGCGCAGAGCGAGCCCTTCGGCGGGAGGAGGCCGAGGCAGCGGGTAGGCTCAAGGCCCTCGAACGCGTACACGCCTCGGGTGCGGCGTACGATCAAGGTGTCGAGACCCTGAGAAGGGCCGATCTCGAGGGCATGCTGGGTCCTCTGGCGGGGTTGATTCATGTGGAACCCCAGTGGGAGCAGGCCGTGGAGGCGGCTCTCGCCAGCGGTTCGGCGGGAGACGTGCTGCAAGCCGTCGTCGTTGAGCACGAAGCGGTGGTCGAGCCGGCGCACCAGGCGCTTATGGGTAAGGGAGGGAGGCTGACGATCACACCTCTCGATGGACCCAGGACGGCTGTGTCGGCGGAAGAGCTTCCACCCGGGGCTCTGTCGGCTGCAGCAGTCGTCCGCTGCGACGGGCGCGTCCGGTTCGTGGTGGACGCGTTTCTCGGTCCTGTTGCTCTCTGCGAGGACCTGGCAGAGGTTCGTGCCTTGAGATCACACATGCCAGCGGGCAGCCTGTGCGTCACCCGGCGTGGGCTCGTGGTCCGGGCCGACGGTGCCTATGTGATTGGTGAATTGGGTGAGGGGCGCGTCCTGGCAGACGAGCGGGCTCGAAGAGAGCTCCCGGCGCGGCTGCGGTCGATCGAGCGGCGTTTGGAAACACTGGTTGAGGAAAGACGGGCAGAACGCCAGCGGTCAGAGGCGCTGGAGGCGCAGCTCGCCGCGATCGACCGGCGGATGAGCGAGGCCCGGGAGGAGGAGCGCGAGACCCTGCGGCAGAGGATGGGAGAGGCTCAGACGGCCGTGGCGGTGGCGCGGGAAGCGCTGCGCAGTCAGAGAGCTGTGGTCGAGCGGGAGACGGCGGAGCTGGAGCGCATCCAGGGCCGGCGAGAAGCACTGGAAGAGCAAGCACTCGACCTGCGTGAACGGTACCGGGCCGAGGTGCAGCGTGCAAGGGCGATCCAGCTGGCCCTAGACGTGCCGCTGGCGGCTCAGCCGAATGATGAAGAAGAGTCAGGACCCGCCAGGATTCCGGATGCGGCTGAGGGATTCCGAAGACGGTTGGAGGAGGCCCATCAACGATCTCGCCGGCTTGCAGGGAAGCAAGAAGCGGCGTCGGAGCGGGTCGTGAAGTTGGAGGATCGCCTGGAGCAGATCACTCGGAGGGCGGCTGACGCGCGCGAGCGGGCCGCGGTCTTCGAGCGTGAGACGCTGTCAGATGCTCGGACCTCCGTGGCCGTCTTGGAGGCCTCGCGTAACAGCGAGCGCCAGACGCTGGAGCGGGAGACGGCCCTGCTGAAGAGGCTGGGCTCCCAGGTGGACGCCAGACGGGAACGCGCGGCGGAGTTGAAGGAACAACGGGAGAATCTGCTGAGCCGGGTTGGGATGCTCCGGCAGGATGCAGAGCGGCTCGAGACGGACCTTCGTGCCGTCCGGGAGCGGATCCAGCCGGCGGAGGAGACGTTAGAGGCATTGGAGGGTGAACAGGCCTCCCTTGAGGAGCGCCGCAAGAAAGCCCAGCAGCGGGTCCGGGAGGTTGAGGAGCAGCACGGTCGCGCGAAACTCAATGTGGAGCGCCGGCGGGATGACCTCGAACTCCTGGCAGAACGGATTGAAGAGGACCTGGGTCTGGTAGAGCTGGAGTTGGCTAAGAGTGTGACTGCCCAGTCGCCTCTGCCGATGCGTCCATTGGTGGCTGAGCTTCCGGTGGTGGAGGAGCTTCCAGACGGTCTGAAGGATGAGATGCGGTTTGTGAAGAAGCGGCTCCGCCGGCTGGGTGGCGTCAACCCGCACGCTCCGACGGAGCTGGCCGAGGTCCAACAGCGGTACGAGTTCCTCACGGAGCAGGCTGATGACCTTGAGGTGGCGACGCATCGGCTGCGACAGAGTGTCGTTGAGCTCGATAGGTTGATGGAGCATGCTTTCCAGGAGACGTTTGAAGCGGTGGCAGGTCATTTCTCGGAGATGTTCCACCACCTGTTCCAGGGCGGTGAAGCTCGACTTACGCTGACAGAACCGGAGGAGCTACTCCACACGGGCATCGACATCGTCGCTCGACCCCCGGGCAAGCGGCCTCAGCGTCTGGCGCTCCTCTCGGGCGGCGAGCGGGCATTGACCGCCGTGGCGCTTCTATTCTCGCTCTTGCACGTCAGTCCAACGCCCTTCTGCGTGCTTGACGAGGTCGACGCTATGCTGGACGAGGCCAACGTGGGGCGATTCCGTGCCAAGTTGGAAGATCTTGGGGAGCAGAGTCAGTTCATCGTCATCACTCACAACCGGAATACCGTGGAATCGGCCGACGCTGTGTATGGAGTCTCTATGGGATCGAACGCTGTGTCGCAGGTCGTCTCATTGAAGCTCGGTCAGGTGAGGACTGCTGCCTGACGCGGTCGCCGTGCCGGATAACGTGTGGAATTGGGCCGCGGCCGCATTCTCGTGGCCCGACAGTCAGGTATAGAGGAGGGGAGAGACCAGTGTCGGATGTGGTGATCAAAGAGGGCGCAAAGGGCAGGAGGGTGGCTGTCGTCACCACTGGCGGAACCATCGCCATGCAGCACGACGATGAAGCGGGAGGAGCCATCCCCCAGCTTGGCGCCGCGGACTTCTCGGAGGCTCTGCCCGCCGGTGCCCCGGCGTTGCAGATAGAGGAGATAGTCAATCTGCCCAGCTCGCATTTCACGCTTGAGGTCGCGGAGGACATTCGCAACCGCGTTGCGGCTCTGGTCGAAGAGCCCGAGGTGACCGGCGTGGTGGTCACCCACGGGACGGATACGATGGAGGAGACGGCCTACTTGATCGATCTGACCGTCGGAGGCGAGAAGCCAGTGGCGCTCACCGGGGCCATGCGCACCGCCTCCGAGGTCGGATACGATGGGTACGCCAATCTGCTGGCGGCGGCCCGGGTGACGGCCGCGCCCCAGGCGCGTGGCTTGGGGGCCGTGGTGGTCTTCAACGACGAGATTCACGCGGCCCGATGGGTCACGAAGACGCACACGCTGAGCACTGCCACATTCCAGTCACCGGGCTGGGGCCCTATAGGTCGCGTGGAGGGGTCTGTGGTGATCGCGGGCCGCCCGACATCGCGCGAGGTGCTCCCGTGGCGCGGCTTGGAGAGGCGGGTAGAGCTTGTCAAGCTGACCCTGGGCGTGGGACCCGAGCCACTGGAAGACGCAGTTCGGCGGGGCGCCCGCGGCGTGGTCATCGAGGGTCTCGGTGGCGGAAGGGTGCCGCCCTGGTGGCTCCCCGTTGTCGAGAGCGCCCGTCGGAAGGGCACGGCCGTGGTCATAGCCAGCCGCTGCCCCGCGGGACGTGTTTGGGACCAGTACGGGTATCCAGGCGCCTATCGATCGCTTCGCGATCTCGGATGCCTGTTTGACGAGATGCTCAACGGTCAGAAGACACGGCTCAAACTCATGGCCGTGCTGGCCGCCGCGGAGAGCGGAGAAGACCTGGAGACGCTCTGGGCCCGCCATTGAGCAGGGGGCGAGCGTTCGGCATCTGACGCATCGAGGCAGAAGAGTTGGAGTTCGGTCAACCGTTTCGTAAGCCAAGGAGGTGACAACCTGGATTCTCTCGAACTGGCACGCCATATCGTGGACGTCATCGCCGACAAGCTGGGCGAGGATATCCTCTTGCTCGACATTCAGGAGGTATCCATCCTGGCCGACTACTTCGTCATTGGCAGTGCGGTCAGCAAACGACAGACGAAGGCTATGGTCAACGCCATCGTAGACGAGGTCAAGGAGGGCTTTGACGTCAAACCCTGGCGGGTGGAGGGGGAGCCCGATTCGGGCTGGGTGCTGATGGACTACGGCGATGTCGTCGTACACCTGTTTGCGCCAGAGGCCCGGGACTACTACGATCTGGAGGGGTTCTGGGAGGATGCCCGGGTGATCGTCCGTATGCTCTAGCGGCGTTTTCCGGCCCCCATCCGTGCCCACCAGCGAGGCAGCGCCTCACCGGCTGGCTCTCGAAAGACCTCGTCGGCGCTGCGGGAGACGGGCGTTCTCGCCGGGTTGAACTCGATCAGGCGCGCGTTGTTCCGGCGCGCCTCTCGGGGAAGGGAGGCAGCAGGCTCCACCACGGCTGACGTCCCAACGACGAGCATCGTGCGGCAGTTGGCTGCAGCCGACCACGCAGCCTCCATAGCGGCCCTCGGTAGGGCTTCGCCGAACCAAACGACGTCGGGCCGCATAAGGCCCCTGCAGTGCGGGCAGTGAGGGGGCAGGTCCGGCAGAGGGACGCGACGATCCTCACGGCCGTAGTCGCAGTGGGTGCAACGGAGACGCCAGATGTTTCCGTGAAGCTCCAGCACGCGCCGGCTTCCGGCCGCTTGATGGAGTCCATCGACGTTCTGCGTGACAACCAGGAAATCGTCGATCTTCTCTTCGATGTGGGCGAGCGTCCGATGCGCAGCGTTCGGTTGGCAATCGGCGATAACCTCCCGGCGCCAGGCATACCAATCCCACACCAGGCCCGGGTCGCGCCGAAACGCCTCAGGGGTCGCCAGGTCCTGCGGCTTGTAGTCGCGCCAGAGGCCCCTCGAACCACGGAATGTCGGCACGCCGCTCTCCGCTGAGATCCCGGCGCCCGTGAGGGCGACCAGCGGCAACTCCATCGATCTCATTCCATGAACGAAGAGACCCCGGGGAAGCAATTGGCCCCCGGGGTCTCGTTATGCGACTACTCGAATATCCACGGGTCGGTATCGCGGCTGTACGACAGAATCTCATCCTCACCGAAGAAGAGCGGGACTTCAACGGCCGCTGTGTCCGGGCCGTCGGAGCCGTGGACGAGGTTGCGCCCGATCTCTAATCCGAAATCGGCCCTGATCGTCCCCGGTACTGCCTCAGCCGGGTTCGTCGCCCCCATCGTCCGGCGTGCAATGTCGATGGCTTGGTTCCCTTCGAGCACCATCACCACCACGGGACTCGAGGTGATGTACTTGATGAGGGGCTCGTAGAAGGGCTTCCCCTTATGAATGGCGTAGTGGCGTCCCGCCAGGTCTTCGTCAATGTGCATCAGCTTCATCGCCGCGATCCGAAGTCCACGCCGCTCGAAACGGTGAATGATGTCTCCAATGAGCCCGCGCTGGACCGCGTCGGGCTTGATGATGATCAATGTTCTTTCCACATTGGCCTCCTTGTCTCGTCTGCGAAAGTCAACGGTGCTAGAGGCTAGCCAGGGCTCGGCGATAGGTATCCAGGGCTTCCGGCAGACGGTCAGCTCGCACATACGCATCGCCCAGGGCCTGCATAAGCCTGGGATCGGCCTCCTGCTCCGTATAGTTCTCCAAGTCTCCGATGACGTCACCCAACAGGTCGTCCTCGTCCAGGAGCTGTTCATAAGCTACGGCGGCATCCTCACGTTTGTCGGCTTGCCAAAGGATGCGGCCCAACTCCAACTGCGCCTCGCGGTTCTCGGGGTGCTCCCGGGCATACGACCGCTGAGCAGCGACGAATCGCTCGAGATCCTCGATCTCAGTCTCCTCCGCCGCCTCTGCCGGGGACACGTCCTCGGTCACGGTCTCCAACTCGCCCGGACGCTCGGGCTCCGGTTCCCCCTCTAGTGCCGCAGACTCTTCCTTCTCACCCTCCGGCTCGGCAGTAGCCTCGGTTTCAGCCGGCGCCGGCTCGTCCAGGGAGACGGGGGCTTCCTCAAGCGGCGGCTCCTCTTCCTCCGCGGCTACCTCTTCCACCAGCGGACCAGGCACGAACCCCGTCGGCTCTGGGGCGGGCACGGGGGTTGTCTTCTCCTCAAGCTCCCCTTCCTCCTCAACGAACGGTGCCTCCATGTCCACCTCTTCCTCTCCTTCCAGCTCGGGGGCGGGTGGCGTGGGGGTCTCAACTGGCGGCTCCTCCGTGGTCGGGGGCTGTTCCGGCTCCTCCTCGCGAGTGGGCATGTCCGGCACGCCGAGGGTGACGGCCTCCCGAGCCTCAAGAGGCTCTTCCTCTGGCTCTTCGGCTGCCGCCTCTGGAGCTTGCTCGGCGACCTCCTCGATCTCGACCTCTTGTTTGGATGGCTCGGCGGCTTCTACCTCGTCCTCGGGCTCTTTGGCTACGGCCTCTGGAGCCTCCTCGGCGGTTTCTTCGGGCATGGCCTCTTCGTCCGCGCCCTCTTCTGCGCCGGCCTCGATTTCGGATTCGGGCTCCAGCGCTGGCTCCGCCTCCTCTGCCTCTCCGCTCACCTCGTCCTCGGGCACGGAGACGCGTCTTCCTGAGAGGATGCCGATCAACTCACCCGTGGAGACGCTTGAGTAGCGCATCGCAGCTGTCGGCTCGGCCTCCTCGCTCAGCGGCTCGCCTTCGGCTTCACCATCCGCCCCACGTTCGGCGAATGCCGTCCAGCCGAAGGCCTCCTCTGGCTCCTCGATAGCCTCCTCGTCAGCTTCTTCTTCGGCCTCCTGTTCGGCCGTGACGGGAGCGGATGCCTCCACATCTTCCTCGGACTCCGTCTCCTGGGACGGGCGAAGCCCCGTCATCTCGGGCTCATCGTCCTCCATCAACGCATCCGCGCGTGCCACTCCCTCCATCTCTGCCTGTGCACGAAGCTCCTCCTCCTTGCCCTCGGCAAGCTGCGCGAGCCACGCGAGAGCTTCGTCTCCAGACGGGAGCTCCTCGCTCTCCAGCCAGGACGGCAGCTCTTCTCCTTGACCAAGCGCTTCAATCTCCTCAATCTCCTCGAGCGCGACCGGTTCTTCCGAGGCTACTTGCTCGGCCTGTAACTCCTCGGGCGCTGCTTCCCGCGTCTCGGACTCAAGGGCCTTCTCGTCGTCGTCCTCCGTCTGGTCCGGTGCAGCCTCCTCCACGGCTGGGGTGTCTGGCGCCGTTTCTTCCGCCACGGGCGAGTCTGTCTCGAGCGGCTCGACGGGAACCTCTTCCCCGAAGACAGCCTCGTCCAGCGTGCGCTCCGGCTCGGCGGCGACCGGCGCCAGGTCCTGAAGCCAGTCAGGTATCTCCGCCGGTTCCGGTTCGATCTCTTCATCGTCCTCGGCTGCCGCGCGGGCCTCCGTCTCCGCTGTCTCATCGGTGCCCGCTCGAAGCTCCACGAGCCAGGCCGGTATCTCCTCCTCCTCGTACTCATCCTCGCGCGGCCCTTCGCCCTCCGACGCGGCGACCTCCTCATCCCTTAACTCGCCGAGCCACTCGAGTCCGTCCTCCTCGGGCATCTCCTCGAGGGCAATTTCCTCCGGACCTTCCTCCATCGGAGCCTCTGCCTCTGTGCTCTCGCTCTCAGAAGGCTTATCCGCTTTCTGGGTGTCATCGGGGGCGCCGGGTACCTGCTCCTCGTCCGCTTCCACCTCCGCCTCGAGTTCCCCGCTGGGCACCGGTTCTTGAGTCTGATGCGGTTGGGCGCCCGCTGCCAGGGCCGATTCGGTGGCGAGCTCCTGGAGCCAGCCGGGGATCTCGATCTCGGCCGTCATAGGCTCCTCCGCTTCGATAGGCCTCTGCTCCTCAAGGGTCTCCATCCAGCCGGGACGTTCTTCAGCCACCTCGGCGTCGTAGGCCAGGGGCGTGATCTTCGCCACGTCGGCGGGGATCGGGGATGCCGATCCGAAGAGAGCGTCGGCCATCTCGTATTCTGGGTCGAGCGCGCTCGCCCGCTCCAGGTACGGTTGCGCTTCGGCCTCACGGTCGCTGCTCTCCCAGATCTCACCGAGTATGAGATTTGCCTTCAGGTTGTAGGGCTGCACGTCCAGGATCTCCTGGCAGACCTCAGAGGCCTCAAGGCGCTGACCGTTCCGCCACAGCGCCTCGGCGAGTGCCACTTTCAGATCCAATCGGTCCGGGTACGCCTCCACCAGCTTGCGGAGCTCGGTGATGGCTCGCGTGAGCAGGTCCCCTCTCAGGTACAGCTTTGCCAATGCGCCCTCGGTCAGCTGGAGGCGTTCAGGCTCATGTCCCTCGAGTTCACCGTAGAGGCGACGGAGTTCCTGCGCCACCATCTCGTTGTCCGTGGCCAACTCGAAGGCTCGTTGGAGGTACCATACGGCGTCCTCCAAGTCTCCGCGTTTTTGGGCCACCTCGCTCATCCCGACCCAGGCCAGCATATGTTCTGGGTTGGCGCTCAAGACACGCTGGAACATATCCATGGCGTGATCGTCGTGCCCGGCCTCGAGCATCACCTTGCCAAGGAGCCAGTAGGCCTTCACATATTTCGGATACTGCTCCAGGATGTGCTTGCTGTGAGCTACAGCTTGCTCATACCGCCCGCTCTCGATGGCGCTCTCAATTTGCTGCCGGTACTCGGCGAGGGAAATCTGATTCATGAGTCCACCTCCCACCAGGTCATTATGGGGATCGGTCCGCGAAGCTTCTGCGCATAGGATCAGTCAAGCTCGTGCAAGTCCTTAAGGCTCTCAAGCAGGGCGTCTATCGGGCGTTCGGGACGCGGGGCAGGCCCCAAGGGATCGACAACCGTCTCATCGCCCATTAACGCGTAGAAGGCGTTGAGAACGCCGTAGCCGAGAGCATCGAGGTTGTAGCCGCCTTCGAGTGTGAAGACGATGTGTCCGTTGCACAACTCATTGGCCATAGCGACCAACTCTTGTGATATGTGGGCATATCCGGTCAGTGAGAGGCACATATGTGCTAACGGATCATCCCAATGGCCATCGTAGCCGGCGGAGACGAGGATCAGATCGGGATTGAATCGCCGGACTGAAGGCCAGACCAGGGACTGGAAGATGCGAGCATACCCCTCGTCGCCTACGTTTGCCGGTAGAGGAACGTTGACGGCCGTGCCCAATCCCGCCCCATGTCCCACCTCGTCTTCGGAACCGGTCCCCGGATAGTACGGGTGCTGATGGGCCGAAAAGTAGAAGACTCTGGGATTCTCGGCAAAGAGACTGGCGGTTCCGTTCCCGTGGTGGACGTCGAAGTCGGCGATGAAGACGCGCGAGATCTCCTCTTCCTGCAGTGCCCCATGGGCTGCCACGGCTACGTTGTTGAAGAGGCAGAAGCCCATGGCCCACTGGGCTGTCGCATGGTGTCCGGGAGGGCGCACCAGGGCGAATGCGTTGGCGATCTCCCCAGCGAGGACGGCCTCTACAGCCCGCAAGACGCCTCCGGCGGCCATCAGAGCGGCCTCATGGGATCGGGGGCCAACATAGGTATCGGGATCAAGGTTTCCTCCACCACGCTCAGAGGCTTCCCTCACGCGGTGGATGTGGCGGTCCGTGTGGACGCGGAGTAGTTCCTCTCGCGTGGCCCGGCGGGGTTCCAGCAGTGCCAGGCGGTCCTTCACTCCCTCGGACTCGAGGACGGCCAGGGTGCGCCGCAGCCGCCTCGCGTTCTCCGGGTGGTTGGGCTGGTCGTGCTCAAGGTAGATGGGATGGTAAACGTACGCCGTTCCGAACGTCATGCTCCGTCTGTAACCTTTCTCCCGGAAGTGGGAGTCACGCACGCCGCGACCGCAAACACAGCACTCCGGTGAACCCGACGTGAATGATTATACTTGCCTGACCGGGCATGTCAATCGGCGCAGGTTGGGCGCGTGGACCATTGGGCCGTGACTGGCACACGCCCGCTGTGCTCCACCTGTCCTGGGTACCACACCCTGGTTGCTGCGAGCCACCCTCATCCCGTCGCTTCCTTGGATGGTGCTGGATGTCCCACCCCGAACCGGTCACAACAGACTGCCAACCAGGGGAAGTCCTCCGTGCGGCGTGCCCGTTCGATTCTCACTCGGGTGCGCCCGGTGCAGGGATCCGCAGCTCGCCTCGGTGAGACGTGCCGTATCCGATGATTCTCGGCTGCTATGGGAGGCGGGCTGGTGCTGAGCAGTGGCTTCAGGGAGCTGGTCGGCCCGATCACGCCCGGGCATTTGCACGCGTCTTTGCGGGAAGTATAATAGTGACCGCCGGTCAGTCAACCGGACGCTAGCGCGTTCGAGAGCGACCGATGATTCGGGATTCGTGCTCCGCGGAAGACCAGGGGTTTTGAGCCAGTGTGTGACGTGCCTGACTGCTCCCGTGGCGGCATCTAGAGCTTCTCTCACAGGGAGGTAGGGATGGATTTCGGTTGGACCGAGGAACAGCGCCTGTGGCGCCGAGCCGTGCGTGATTTTGCACAGAACGAGATCGCCCCCCGGGTGCGTGAGATCGATGAGGAAGAGCACATTCCTCTTGAGATTATCAAGGGCATGGCGGAGGTTGGTCTCCTCGCCCCGACCGTGGGCGAGGAGTACGGCGGGGTTGGGGCCGATTGGACCATGGCGACCATTGCTGCAGAGGAGCTGGGACGCGCTGACATCAGCCTGGCGGTGCCCGTGCTTTACCTCGTCGAGGCGGCCTGGGGGTTCATCTTCTATCAGTATGGATCCGAGACGCTTAAAGAGGCGTACTTGCCCAAGGTGACGCGGGGCGAGGCCTTTCTGGGCATCGCGACGACGGAGCCCGGGGGGGGGTCCGACATCCTGGGGGGCTGCCGTACGAAGGCCGAAAAAGATGGAGACGAGTGGGTCGTCAACGGCGAGAAGGTCTACATCAGCGGGGTTCGGGAGTCGTTGGACTGGGGAGGCATCCATCTCCTCCTGGCGCGTACCGATCGGGATGAGGCAGCCGGACACAACGCCTTCACCTTCTTCGCCTTGCCACTGAAGGGCACGGAAGGCATCACCCCGACTTACTTTGACGATATGGGCCGTATGGGCATCTCGACGGGCGGCTTCGCGCTTGAAGATGTCCGCCTGCCGGCCGAGCACCAGGTGGGGACGTTCAACCGCGGGTTCTACCACGCGATGGAGGGCTTCTCTGCTGCTCGGACCCTGATCGGGGCCACGTGCGTGGGGGCGGCGGAGGCGGCGCTGGACATGGGGATGGAGCATATCAAGATGCGCTGTGCCTTCGGTCGGCCGATAGCGAGCTACGAGGGGGTTCAGTTCCCCCTGGCTGACCTCTACACCGAGCTGGAGGGAACCAGGCTTTCCACCTACAAGTCCGCGTGGGTGATGGACCAGAAGTATGGGAATGATGCGGCCGGCCACCACGATATTGCTTTGGCCGCGGCGATGGCGAAACTGCGCGCACCACGACTCGGCTTCAGGGTGATGAACGAGGTGGCGGATTGGTTTGGTGCTATGGCGTACACGAAAGAGTGTCCGGTCGAGATGGGCATCCGCGGCATCCGTTCCTATTCCATCGGTGCCGAGGGAACGCCGAACATCATGCGCATGATTATCGCCCGTGAGCTATTGGGTCAGGAGTTCTTGCCCACCCAGTACACGGACAAGGCGTAACTCCGCTGCGTGGGGCCCGACACCGAGATCGTCGCTGCTGGTGCTGATTGAGGCGCCTCGCCGGCACGGGTCGGGAGGATAGACGGGCAGACGCGGAGTACCGCTGGTGAATGTCGCCCAGCCGGGCTTTTTCGCCTCGGGCGAGAGCGCCCGGGCTTCGGATCAGTCATTTCTGGGGCCTTCGCCGGCCGGCTCTAGCCGGGCCATGAATCTCAGCAGGCCGCGCTGAGCATTGGCTATACTGAAAGAAGCTCTCGAAGGCCAGGTGCCTGGCACTTGTCAAAGACGCCGTTGAAGTGCCAGGCACCGCGAGCACCTGTTTTCTGGAGAGCGAACATTGGATCAGGAGGTGGAGGTTGCACATCGTGGTATGCACCAAGTTTACGCCTGATTCGGAAGCCAAAATGTCGGTGGACGAATCGGGAAACGTCTCCTGGGGTGACTCACCCCTGATCATCAACCCTTGGGACGAGTACTCCATGGAGGAAGCCCTACTGCTGCGTGACGAGTACGGAGGGAAGGTGACGGTGATCTCGATGGGGCCGGAGGAGGCCCTGGAGGCGTTGAAGCACGCCGTGGCGATGGGCGCGGACGAGGCTGTCCGGGTCTGGGACGAAGCGTGTACTGGATCGGATACACTGGCCACGAGCTATGTCCTGGCCAAGACGATCGAGACGATCGGGGATGTGGACTTGATCCTCTGCGGCAAGTCGGCCATCGACGCGGAGACGTGGCAGACGGGGGTAGCGCTGGCCACGCGGCTGGACGTTCCTTCGTTGATGTACACGATCAAGATCAGGGCGGTGGATGGGGACGCGGGCACCATCACGGTGGAGCGGCTCCTGGAGCAGGGCCGTCAGGTGGTGGAGGCGTCGCTCCCGGCCGTGGTGGGGACGACGAAGGGCATCAACGAGCCGCGGTATACGTCGTTCATGGGGATACGGAAGGCGGC
>CAZIWL010000082.1:0-20063 GCA_964542755.1 uncultured Anaerolineales bacterium | reverse complement strand
TGAGCGGCGAGTTGGACCACCATGCCGCACATCGCACAGACTGACGCAGAGTAGGATGTAGGTCGGGTTTCCATACCCGACTATTCCTCTCCCTCGCCCAGTCGCGCCATCTGGGATAACCATTCCTCCCATCGGGCGAGGTAGGTCGCGTTTCCATTCCCCAAGTTCCTATCAGACACTCACGATAGCCTCACACCAACGGGAGTTCGTTCAGCGCCTCCCCCATCCGCTCCAACGCAATCTCAATCCGCTCCATTGAGTTGGCGAAACAGAGCCTCAGGTATCCCTCGCCGCCCGCCCCAAAGGCGGTGCCCGGCAGTACCGCCACGCCGGCCTCCCCCAACAGATAGTCAGCCATCCAGTTCGCTGGCCTCCCGAAAGCCGTCACATTGGGGAAGGCGTAGAACGCACCCTGAGGCGTCTGGCAGCTCACACCCGCTATCCCGTTCAACCCCGCCACCAGCTTGTCTCTCCGCCGTTGATACTGCGCCACGACCGCGCCCACCTGCTCTTGCGGCCCGAGCAGGGCCTCCAACCCGGCGTACTGGGTGAAGGTCGCCGTGCACCCCACCGAATGGGTCAGCAGAAGGGCCATCCGGTCCGCGAGCTCCGCCGGCATCACGCCGTACCCCAGGCGCCAGCCAGTCATCGCATAGGTCTTCGAGAAGCCGTCGCAGATGATCGTCCGCTCGCGCATCCCGTCTAAGGCGGCGATGCTCGGAGCCTCGGCACCGTCAAACGTCAGGCGCATGTAGATCTCGTCGGAGAGCACCCAGGCATCGTGTCGCTGCGCCGCCTCCGCGATGTGCTCCAGCACATCCCGCGAGAGCACCCCGCCCGTGGGGTTGCTCGGCGAGTTCAGCACAATCAGGCGAGTCCTGTCGCTCACCAGCTCGTCAAAGGTATCGAGGTCGAAGGCGAAGCCCGTCTCCTCCCGGAGCGTGACGGGCACGGGCGAGCCGCCCGCCACCTTGATCATCGCGGCATAGGTGGGGAAACCGGGATCCGGATAGATGACCTCATCGCCAGGCTCGACCAGCGTGAGCGTGGGGAAAAAGAGCATCGGCTTGGCGCCCGGCACCACCACTACCTCCCCGGCTGCAACCTCGATGCCCCGCCGGCGCCCCGCGTCCTCGGCAATGATCTGGCGCAGCTCCTCCAACCCTCGGGGCGGATTGTAGCGCGTGCGCCCCTCCTGGATAGCCCGGATGCCCGCACCGGCGACATTGTCGAACGTCGGCACGTCCGGCTGGCCGATCTCCAGGTGGACAATATCACGCCCCTGGGCCTCCAACGCCTGGGCCTTCGACAGAACCTCGTACGCCCCCTCCGGGGCCAGATGCATCACACGCTCCGCAAACCGCCTTCTCGGCTCACTCATTCCCTCTCCTTTGCACAGACTATCACGAATAGCACGAATCGACGAATGGCGCGAATGAATGCCGTAGTTCTTAGTCGCCTTCGTGTCCTTGGTGTCCTTAGTGGTACCAACGCCCGGATCTACCTTAGGCGGAAGCCGTTCGGGAAGGGGTCGTGCGGATCGAGCACGAAACGATGGTAGCCCGTGATGTGCGCGCGGCCCGTGATGCGGGGGATCACCGCGGAGAAATCACCCACGGTCGTCTCGGCCACGCACTCGCCCGTGAACCGCGTCCCGATAATGCTCTCCGTCACGAACGACTCGCCCACATCGAGCTGGCCCCGCGCGTGCCGAAGCGCAGTCTCGGCGGACGTCCCGGTGCCGCACGGCGAGCGGTCGACCATATGGTCGCCGAGGATCACCACGTTCCGCCCGTCGGCACCCTGACTCATCGGCTCCCCGTAGAACCGGACGTCGATCATGCGGTCGATGTGCGGCAGCTCAGGGTGCCTGACCTCCACTACCTCGTTGGCGGCCGACAGGATCTTCATCCCCAGGTCGGCGAGCCCGCCCGCGTTCGAGGGCGTAAGACGGAGAGGAATCTGCCGAGCGTCGACGAAAGCGAAGAAGAGCCCACCGAAGACCACGTCGATGGTCAGCTTACCCACCTCCGGAATCTGGATTGCCACGTCTGTGCGATACACGAAGGCCGGCACGTTGACGAAGGAGACCGAGGTCACCCCATCATCCTCCCTACTCGCCTCCGCCCGCACCAAGCCCGACGGGGTGTCCAACACCACCACCCTCTCCGGCTCCTCACCCGCCGCCACGCCCGTCTCCAGCACCGTCGTCGCCGCACCGATCACCGCGTGCCCGCACATCGGCTCGTATCCCTGGTTGTCCATGAACACCGCGCCGATTTCCGCTTCGCCCGAGCACGGCGGCGTCAGGATGGCCCCAAACATGTCCTTGTGCCCACGAGGCTCCAGCAGCAGAAACCCCGGGAGCCAGCCCAGCTCCTGCTCGGCGAAGGCCAGCTTCTCGGCCATTGTGGCGCCCCGCAGGGGCGGGAGTCCGCTGGTGACCAGCCGCGTGCATTCACCAGCCGTGTGCGAGTCCACCGTCGTGATGATCCGGTTCCGAGTGCTCATCGCAGCCTCAACCTCCTACTTTCCAAGGGCCAGGGTCCGCCAGAAGCGCCACCGCCCGCGGTCGGTGACCTGCCGCCAGCCAGGCCGGCGGCAACCGCCGCTTAGCGATCCGGCCCTACGACTGAATTCGTTCCTCGGCGCGGTCGACCACGTCGAGAATGGCCGCCGCTGTCTCCTCCGGCAGCACCACGCCTCTTGCGCCGTCCATGAGCCTCGTCGCCTTCTCCCTCACCCGCTCCTCGAAGGCCGCCTGATCGGACGCCGCCCATGCCTCGGCGCCGCCGCGGAAGAGCAGCTCGGGATACCAGACGTCCCGAAAATGGGCGAAGGTATGCTCGTGAGTGACAAACTCGCCGCCCGGTCCGACGTCGGTGAACACATCCACTGCCAGGTCCTCCTCGGACACGTCCAGCGAGCCGATCAGGTGCGGCAGCATGGCCACGATCTCATCCGTCACGACGATCATCTCCGGCACAACCACCGTCGCATTCCCCAGCAGCCCCACGTCGTGCACCAGATCGGCCCCGCTGAGGTAGGCCAGCATACACGACGAGGTCGCCTCCATCACCGCCTGACCGTCAAAGACTTGAGCGTCACTTGTTCCGGCGGTCCCAAAGTTCGGAAGGCGAAACACATCGGCCATCTCTGCCATCAGCGTATTCCCCCGCTGGAACTCGGGCGCACCGTAGCTGAACACCGTGGTCTGCATGTCCATTACCGACGCCATCCCGCCGAAGATAAAGGGCGCCCCCGGCTGCTTCAACTGGTGGATTGTGAGAGCGCTCAACGACTCCGCACAGAGCTGGACGGTGATCGCCGCCGGGCTCATCGGTGCGGTCCCGCCCATCGCCGCGTAACCCGAGTAGACCACGGGGATACCGTGCTCAGCGCAGTAGAGGAGCCGGCGTACCGAATCGTCGGGGTGAACCAGGGGCGAGACGGGCTCCGCGTAGACGATGAGCGAGGGACGTCGCCGTAAGGCTCTTTCGCCGCCGGCGGCGATCAACGCCATCTCGTGGCAGTCGCGCAGCGACCCGAGGGTCACCGGCATGGCCAGCACCGGCTTCTCAGAGTGGATCAGACACTGGGCCAAGGCCGCTCGGTCCGCCACCTCTGGATCCCGGTCGGCTACCATTCCCGATGCCGTCGCGAACGCGATGTGCTCCAGATGCTCAATAAGCGAGGCGTGCAGCCCCACGTCGCGCTCCGTGCACGACCGTCGCGCGCCGTCGAAGGGATCGAGGACGTCGGGGGCGTCCGTGTGCGCACCAAAGTACGCCGAGCTCCCATCCAGCTCCATCGCCACGTCTCCAGGACGTCCGTAGAGCTGGAGCGTCGACGGCGCGGCCTCCACCGCCCGCTCTACCACGGCCGTCGGTATGAAGACGCGATCAACGTCGATGCGGGCCCCGACCCCTTCGAGCAGCTCGCGGGCCTCCGGCTCAGTAAGCCGCACGCCGACCCGCTCCAGCAGCTCCGTCGCAGCCGACGCAATCCGTGCCCGCTCTAGCGTAGACAGGTACTGGATGAATGGCTTCATCCCTCTCCCCCTGATCGCCCTTCCCCCGCCCCGGAGTCCGCCGACGATCCACGGCCCGGCAACGCTACCCGTCTACCAGAGCCGAGGCAGAACGCGGCGGCGCTCGACCATGACTTTGAAAGCCACGGCCCGGGCGTCCACCGTCCCTCTACCCCTCCGCCCGCTATACGGCCGCCTCGGAGAGGATCTCCTCCAACCGCTCCTTCCTGTCGGCAGCTAGACTCGCCGTCTCGTGCTCGGCCAGGATCTGGCGCACCTTATCCCGCAGCCGATCCCGCATGGTCGTTGCCCCGCGCTCGACCCAGGTCTCCCGGATCTCCCGGCTCATCAGATCGGGGTACCAGAAGTCCTGGAATCGCTCCATGGTAGCGTCGGTGTTCAGGAAGTGCCCGCCAGGACCCACCCGATCGAGCTCGTCGAGCATCATCGTCTCGTCGCTGACCTCGATGCCGTTGATCAAGCTGTTCGTCATGTCCACCAGCTCGTCGGTCAGCACGATCATCTCGAACGATCCCGTCAGCCCGCTCTCCATATATCCGACATCGTGAATCAGGTTTGCCCCGGTGAGCTTCGCCATAAGGACCGAGAGCATCGCCTCGGCCGCGGCTTGCTCGTCCATCACCTTCGCGTCGGTGCAGCCGGCGTAGCCCCAGGTGGGCATGCCGTACCAGCGCCCCAGCTGCGCCACCGCCGCCTTGGTCAGTTGGAACTCGGGCCCGCCGTAGCAGATCTGGGTCGACTTCATGTCCATATGGTGGAGCCCCGCCCCGAAGACGAAGGGCGCCCCCGGGTTCCTCATCTGGTGGACGACCAGAGCGCTGAGGATCTCCGCCAGCGACATCACCAGGCCGCTGGCGATGGTGATCGGTGCCGTCCCGCCCATCAGCGGGCCCGGCGAGTGGACCACGGGCAGCTCGTTCTCCGCCATGAGGAGGAGTTTGTCGATGGCCGTCTCCGACTGCTGGAGTGGCGAGCTCGGCTCGGAATAGAGCAGGATATGCTGCTGCTCCCGCAGCGCCTCATGTCCACCAGCCACGGCTGCCGCCATGTCAATCGCTCGACGACACGTTGCCAGATTGTCCGTCACGAAGACAATGGGTTTCGTGGTGTGCTCCAGCATCAATGCCATCTGTGCGTCGTACGTCATCTTTGGGTCCACGTCCTCAGGAATGCCCACCGACATCACGAAGTGTATGTTCGGTAGCGCATCGCACAGTCGGTAGGCATCGACCAGGTCGTCCCGCGTGAACTTCCGGGCCTCGCCCGTCTCGTGGTCCAGCAAGTTGAGACAATCCGACCCGGTCCCAAAGTAGACGTTCTGGTCCTCCAGATACATGGCCGGGTCGCCGTCGCGGTCGCACATCACCACCCGCTCGGGCACAGCGGCGAGGGCCTCGTCGACGAGGCGGGCGGGAAAACGCACCAGGTTGCCGTCGGAAACGAACGCCCCGGCGGCCTCAAGCATCTCCAGCGCCTCTTCGTGGTGGAAGCGTATGCCGGTCCGGCGGAGCACCTCCAGCGCTCCGAGGTGCAGCTTCTGCAGCTGGTCTTCAGAGAGGACCGCAAACTGCGGTCCCCGGAAAGCGAGATAGTTTGCCGTCTTCATGGTACCTCCATAGATCGTACGGGAGCGTGCTGCTCAAGAGCTCGCTCCCCCGAAATGCCCGCTTGAGCCGCCCAGGCAAGCTCCGGAAGATGTCCCATTCCCTGCTCAGATTTTCGCGAGCGTTGAGATCCACCTCCCCCGCCTATGCGTAACGTGGCCAGGCGCTCAGTCTCATCAACGGTCCACCTTCGCAAGCGCCTGCTCGAGATCGGCGATCAGGTCCTCCGGATCCTCCAATCCAACGGACAGCCGGATCAGCCCGTCGGCGATGCCCGCCTGGGCGCGTTCCTCGGGTGTCATGTGCTCGTGGGTGATGGTCGGGGGATGCATACAGATCGTGCGGCTCGTGCCGAAGGTGACCGCGTGGGTGATCAACTCGAAGCTGTCTATGACGCGGCCGGCGCCCTCCATCCCATCTGGGGCGACGAAGGAGAGCATACCGCCGCCCGCCTTCATCTGCCGACGCGCCAGGTCCGCCTGCGGGTGATCTGGCAGCCCCGGGTAGTTGACGTGCTCGACGCCCTGGTGCTGGGCGAGGAACTCCGCCACGCGCAGTGCGTTGGCGCTGTGCCTCGCCATGCGCATCGACAGGGTCTCCACGAACTGGAGCGTGAGCCAGGCTTCGAAAGGCTGCATCACGGCGCCGACGAATTCCGTCGTGTTCCAGCGGACGTCCTCCACCAGTGCCTCAGGCCCCACCACGGCCCCGCCGAGGACGCTAGCATTCCCGCAGAGAAACTTCGTGATGGAGAGCAGCACCATATCGGCCCCAAGGGCCAGCGGTTGCTGCAGCGCGGCCGTCGCCGTGGTGTTGTCGACCAGCAAGGGCACGCCTTTGGCGTGGGCCACGTCGGCGATCGCCTCAATGTCTGTCACGAAGAGACAAGGGTTGCTCGGCGTCTCCACCCACACAAGCTTCGTCCGCTCACTGATGGCCTGATCCCAGGATGTCGGATCCGCGGGATCGTCCACGAAGTGGAAATCGACGCCGCAGCGCTCGGGGAAGATCGCCGCTGCCTGCTTGTACCCCTCGCCGTAGATGTTAAGGCTCGTGACCACGTTGTCGCCCGGGCGGGCCAGGGTGAAGATGAGGTTGAAGAGAGCCTGCGAGCCGGAGCCCGCCGTCACGCAGCCCTCCCCTCCCTCCAGCGACGCCAGGCGTTCCTCCAGGACCCGGGTGGTGGGCGTCTGCGTTCGCCCATACACAGGATAGGGAATCTCCTCGAAGCGCTCGTACGGGAACGTCATCGAGGGCGTGATCGGCGGAACGAAGGATCGGAAGGCCTCCAGCTCCTCCAATGGATTGAATCCGGCATGAAGAGCCCGAGTGTCGAACCCCAGGTCGGTATCCGGCCGGGGTTCCGTCTCTGCCCCGGGCTCATACTGCCAGGGGGCGCGCATAAAGAAACGATCTTCGTGCTCCATAGGTCATGTCCTCACTCTGTCGTGTTGTCCGTGCTCCAGGTCCCGCGTTCCAACGTGCGGCGCTAGCTCAGCCAGCGGCCGCGCCGGCCCGCCCAAGGTCTCGCTCTACGATCGCCCCCAGTTCCTGCTGCACGTCTTCCGGGAGCGGTTCCACCTCGTGCTTCTCGAGGATCGCGTCAACCTGCCGGGCGGCGCGTTCCTCCATCGTCGAACCACCTTGATCGAGCCAATCATCGTACTGGCGCTTGTCCGCCAGCTCGGAGTAATAGGGCTCCCGGAAGTGCCGGTAGGTATGAGCGTGGGCGAGGTAATCGCCGCTCGGCCCGAGCTCCTCGACGACGTCGAGGGCCAGCGTCTCCTCCGTGACGTTCACCACCCCGGTGGCCGCCCGGATGAAGCCAATCAGGTCGTTGTCGATGGCTAGCAGTTGGAGTGAGCCCTGCATCCCGGCGTCCATGAACCCGCAGTCGTGGACGATGTTTGCCCCGTTGAGGTGCGCCGTGAAGAGACTTAGGGTCGCCTCAGCGGCACACTGCTGGTCCAAGACCTTCGAATCCGTCGAACCCCCCAGTCCAAACACGGGCAGATCGTAGAACTTGCCCATGGACGTGGCGACGCCCTGCTCCGCAGCCAGCACATAGTTGCCCACCATCGTCTGGAGGTTGTAGGGCCCGCCGTTCCATCCCGGTAGCGCCACCGGCGTCCCCGGCCTCACGAGCTGGGCGAGCACCACCCCCAGCAGCGACCCAGCGTTCATCGTAGCCATGCAGCCTGCCGTGGTGGCCGGCGAGTTGACGCCGCCTGCGTTGAGGGGAATGTAGAGCATCGGCAGGCCCTTCTCGGCCAGGTAGATGCACTTCTGCGTCGCCTCCTCGTTAGCAACGAGGCCGGAGGTGACGTTGATGTAGCAGGTGGCGAAGGGACGCTCCCGGAATGCGGCCTGGCCCCCTGCCGCGACCTCGCACATCTCGACCATCGTGACACAGCCCTCGAAATCGGGCGTGACGAAAACGATCGGTTTCGTGGTGTTGTTCAGCATCACCTCCATCTGGAACCGATCGTAGACCTGCTGATCGACGTCTGAAGGAAGGAAAGCCGACATCACGAAATCGATCTCCGCCAGACCGTCCATCAGCCTCACGGCATCCCGCACGTCGCCCAGCACCGCCTTCCGCCGCCCCCCGGTCCTGTGGTCGAGCACGTAGAGACAATCCGATCCACCACCGAAGGCCGTCTCGTAGCCCCAGGCTCGAATGGCGACATCTCCGTGGCGATCGCATAGGGTGAGCCTCGGCGGGGTCACCCTCAGCGCCTCGTCGACCATCACCGAGGGCAGCTTCACCCGTCGTCCCTCGATGTGGGCGCCGTGGTCCCCCAGAATCTCTCTTGCCTGGTCATCGTGTACTTCAACCCCCACGCGCTCGAGGATCTCCATACTTGCCATATGGATCTGCTCGCACGTATCAGGGCCCATGCGCGTGTACGGCCCTCTCTCTTGCCGCCAACCGACTGTTGTGGGCATTACACCCTCACCTCCTTGCTAGTGGCTCTGTCGCCTTCCCGGCGCTCCATCGCTCCAATAGGCTGTCGACGTAGGCCATGTGCTCCTCGGCCGCCTGCCGGGCGAGGTCGGGGTCGCCGGCCTCGATCGCCTCGACGATGGCCCTCTGGTAAGGGATCGAGTCCTCTTTGACCTTTGGGAGGTGGAGCACCTCCATAATGACTTGCACCACCAGGCGCCGCGACAGATGGTAGAACTGCTCCAGGAGCTCGTTCCGTCCTGCGCGAGCGACCGCCAGATGGAAATCAAGATCGGCCTCCACGAACGCATCGTCGTCCTCGATCCTCGCCTCCATGCGCTCAAG
Source organism: uncultured Anaerolineales bacterium (assembly GCA_964542755.1). Taxonomy (GTDB): domain Bacteria; phylum Chloroflexota; class Anaerolineae; order B4-G1; family B4-G1; genus SKLM01. The sequence continues at coordinate 11,116 of CAZIWL010000082.1, read as the reverse complement.
TGCGGCCCAGATTGCCTCCACGTCCTCAGCCTTCGCGCGTCTGGCGGCCATCTCCGTCAGGGCGATCTCGATCACCCCGCGGGCCTCGTAGACCTTCTCAGCATTCAGCTCCCCGAGCCGCGTTCGAACCGCCTCCGGATGGATGAGGCTGTCCAGGGCATCTTTCCGCACCCACGTCCCCTTGCCGGGTCTGGATGCCAGCATACCCACTGCAGAGAGGGCCTGGATCGCCTCCTGGACCGTCGACAGCCCCACGCCGAACTGGGCGGCCAGCTCCTTTCGGGTCGGCAGGAACTCCCCCGGTTTGATCTCACCCGAGAGAATCATGTCGCGGATCTCATCCGTCACATCGTCGACCAGCGTATTGCCCGATAGCTCCGATCTCATAACAGTCTCCTCGGTTCAACACACACCCCCCTCGGGGCGTCTGTTTCGTGTCACCATCGCCATTTGCATAATTCTGAAATTCTGGTAAATTATACGCGTGCCTTGTCCGATGTCAAATGGGCGCTCACACAGTCCCGGCACGGATGCTCTAAGCCACGAGAGGCCAAACGATGACGTTCGCGCCTCATTTGACACCTCAATCGGCGGAAGTATAATCAAATCCCACTTCCGTGGACCATCAGACCCGAGGTAGACTATCTGCATCGACTGACACCCAACGTACGCCCAAACCCCCATGAGAGGAGGTGCAAAGGAGCAAGTCTTCCGCTCGACGTGGCGCAGTCGGCACATCTGCCGGTCTGACAAAGCCTGAACACTTCTGAGGAGGAGTACCTGATGGAGATCATCAAGAAGGAAGAGAGGAACGACGCACACCCGTATATCCCCGAGCTCAAGGAGCTCTACCGTGATGGGAGGATTACGCGCCGAGAGTTCCTTCGCAATGCCACCCTTCTGGGCATGTCCGCTGCCACCGCCGGTGCGTTCGTGACCGGATGCGGGCCCCAGGCGACAGAGGCCCCCACTGAGGCGCCTGCGACTGAGGCCCCAGAGCCCACGGAGGAGCCCGCCGGCGGCCCGCAGCGTGGCGGCCGACTCCGGGTCGCGTCCCAGGTCCAGAAAGTGACGCACCCCGCACAGTTCTCGTGGGTCTCCCCGTCGAATCAGCTCCGCCAGGTTGCCGAGTACCTCACCTACACCGACGGCGACAACATCACACATCCCTGGCTGTTGGAGAGCTGGGAGGCCAGTGACGACCTGACCGAGTGGACGCTCAGTCTCCGCGAGGGCGTGATGCACAACAACGGCGACGAGTTCAACGCCGACGATGTCATCTTCACGATGAACGAGTGGCTCGACGAGGACGTTGGGTCGTCCATCATGGGCCTCATGAGCGGCTACTTGAGCCCAGACGGGATCGAGAAGGTAGACGACTACACCGTCAAGCTCCACCTCGATACCGCCGAGATCGCCGTCCCCGAGCACCTGTTCCACTATCCGGCCCTGGTTCTCAACCACCGTACCTTCGAGGGCGACTTCCTCAAGGCTCCGCACGGTACGGGTCCGTACACCCTCGAGGAGTACAGCGAGGGCGAGCGCGTGCTGCTCAAGCGGCGGGAGGACTACTGGCAGGACGGCGATGACGGGCAGTCGCTGCCCTACCTCGACGAGATGGAGTTCATCGATATGGGCTCAGAGACCTCGGCGTGGATCGCAGCCATCCAGGCCGGCGAGGTCGACTTGCTCGATCTGGGCGACCTGGGCGGGACGGACATCTTCCTAGCCCTCAAGGACTCCGACGACGCGGTCGTGAAGGGCATCACCACGGGCCAGACCCGCTTGCTCCGCATGCGCGTCGACATGGATCCCTGGACGGACAACGACGTGCGCATGGCCCTGAAACTCTGCCAGAATCACGAGAAGATCTTGAACCTGGCCTACTTCGGCGAGGGGCAGCCCGGGGAGGACTTCCACGTCGCCCCGGTTCATCCCGAGTACTGCAGCCGCCCCGTTCCCGAGTACGATCCAGAGAGGGCCAAGCAGCTACTGACCGACGCCGGCTACCCGGACGGGCTGGACGTTGAGCTTGCGGTCGGCAGCGGGTGGGGTGACGTGGTCTCCTACGCCGAGATCCTCAAGGAGGACGCGGCGGCTGGCGGCTTCAACATCACCCTCAACACCATGCCGAACAGCCAGTACTGGGAGCAGTGGACCGAGGTCGATCTCGGTATCACCCCCTGGACGCACCGACCGCTGGGCACGATGGTGCTCAACCTGGCCTACGTGGCGGACGCGGACGGCAACCCTGCCTCCTGGAACGAGTCCCGCTGGGTCGACGAGGAGTTCTCGGAACTGTTGACGGAGGCTAACGGCACGCTCGACGTCGAGGCCCGCCGCGAGATCTTCTGCGAGTTGGAGCGGATCCAGTACGAGCGTGGGTCCATCGGGGTCCCCTTCTGGCGCAACATCTGGTACGTCTATGGCAAGGACCTGCATAACGTGCCTCTCCACCCGACCTACTACATGATGTTCAACGAGGTCTGGAAGGAACAGGCCTAGCTCGTTCCACGTCGACGGCCAAGGCTTACGCGTCAGGACCTCTGGCTACGGGTGAGATCGAGAGGGTGGGACCGTGACGGTCCCATCCATCCCGGTCTCGCTCCTAGCCTGTACGTCGTACCTTGGGCCAGGTCCTGGTCCTGACGGCAGCTAAAGGAGTGTCCCTATGGCCAAGTTCATCGTTCGGCGCCTGCTGCTCATGCTGCTGACGATGCTGCTCGTCTCCATCGCCGTCTTCTTCATCACCGAGGCGGCACCAGGCAACGTAGCGCGCAACGTGCTCGGCATCCACATCACCCCAGAGCAGGAGGCTTCCTTCCTAAACCAACAGGGACTGGACGAGCCCTTCTACATACGGTACTTCAACTGGTTGGTCGGGACAGACTGGCGCGCTCGCTCCAAGGTGGGTATGCCCGTCAGGCAGATCACCACGGAGGACGGCTTCAGGGAATGGTGGGCGGTCCAATCGGATGGTTCGCTGATCCGCTGGGGGATGGAGGGCGAGGACTTGTTCGCCCAGAAACGCCAACCTGACGGGACTGTCAAGGAGGAGCTCGACAACGAGCGCTGGAGCGTCAAGGATCCGGCGATCGAACTTGAGCGCCTGCGCGCCTACCGGGCGGAATTGATGGCGAATGACCGACTAGCCGAGGCCGATCGTGAGGCCATTCTCACGGAGCTGGACCAGGTCTTGAACATCCTTGCCCAGGAGGGCCAGTCCGGGGAGGCTCTCGCCGCTGCTCTGGCGGGCCCGGAGAGTGCTCTGGCAGCCATGGTGGATCCAGAGGCCCTGCGCAAGAAGGACAGCTTCCAGAAGATGGCGACCGACGTCTCCCGGAAGAACGATCTGATCCGGGTCTTTGAGACGTATGATCGGCTTTCGCAGCCTGAGACCCAAGACCTCGGTGAGACCGACCTCCAGTCTATGGCCCGGCAGCTCAACAATGCCGCAGCGGTCTTGGACGGAGCCAGCCCCACCCTGGAGGAACAGCTGCAGGAAGCATCGTCGGCTTTGGAGTCCGGCGATATCGCGTCGGCTCGGGCGACCCTGGAGGATGCCACGCAAACCCTTGACCAGGAGATCGGGTCGCTGGGCACGTTCATCGAGGCTCTGCAGGGCGGGGAATACCGGCAAGCAGCTGACGACCTCGAGAAGCTCTCCGACCCAGCCGCGACGCCTCTTGACCCCACGAAGCTAACCGTCCTTGCTGGCGTGCTTGAGGCCGTTGGGGAGCCCCTGGAGGACGATGCACCGGCGGTTGGGGAGCCGCTGCTCCAGGCCGTCGAGGCCCTTGAGGCGGGCAGCGACGAGGAGGCGCGGGGGCACGTCGCGGAGGCCGCGAGCTCTCTGCGGGAGACGGGACGCACCATCGTGCGCACCGAGGCCGCACAGGGCGCGCGGGTTGCCAGGGTCTTCTGGGGAGTGGATGCCAAGAACCACGCCGTCCAGTGGGAGAAGGGCACGGGCAAGGTTGTCTGGCAGCTCGTTCCGGGATCCGGATGGCTGGCCGCCACTGGTGGCCCCGTGGAGTACATCCCGCTCCAGAAGGGTCTCATCCGCGGCGATCCAGGCCTCTCCCTTCGTACGGGCCGGCCCGTGGCCGATCTGCTCTTCACGCGGCTGCGAAACTCTCTGGTGCTGGCGGGCATCGCCTTCGTCATCGTCATGCCCCTTGCTCTCGTGTTAGGCCTCATCGCTGGCCTGAACCAGGGCAAGCCGTTGGATCGCATTCTCTCCGTCGGCGGTATGATGTTCTCTGTGACCCCTCAGTTCGTCACGGGGATTTTCTTGATCCTCATCTTCGCTTTCTGGCTGGACCTCGTACCAGGCGCGACGGTCTTCGGAGAGAAGGCACCCTGGGAGCGGCCTGAGATGCTGATTCTCCCCGTGGCCACCCTGACGCTGATCGAGCTGGGCTACGTCCTGCGCATCACGCGCGCCAGTATGGCCGAGGTCATGAGAGAGCCTTACATCCGCACGGCTTTCCTGAAAGGACTGCCGCAGCGCCGCGTCGTCTTCAAGCACGCGGTGCGTAATGCCCTCATGGCGCCTATCACGGTCATCATGCTGCACGTAAACTGGCTGCTGGGCGGCATCGTCGTGGTCGAGGTCATCTTCGGCTATCCCGGGCTGGGCAGCTATATCCTGGACTCGGCTCTCTTCAAGGACTTCAACGCCATCGAAGGCGGCGCCATGATCCTGGTCGCCGTGGCCGTGTCTACCCAGCTTCTGGCGGATATCCTCTACACCTTCCTCAACCCGCGTATCCGCTTCGGTTAGGTCGAGATGAGCATGCAGTCCTCAGCCATCAACGTCAGACTGAAGGAGTAAGCTATGGCAGTGAGCGAGAAAGCTATGCCCAAGGCGGCTTCGGGCCCGACGCGGCTGCAGAAGCTGCGGCAGAGCATGGCGGTCATTTTCGAATCCAAGATAGCCGTCATCGGCCTGGCGGTCATCCTCTTCTGGATCTTCGTGGCGGTATTCGCGCCCCTCTTGACACCGTACACTCCGACGGAGCAGGATTACACGGCCCAGAACCAGGGGCCTTCCGCGAAGCACCCCCTGGGAACCGACAGCCTGGGCCGGGATCTGTGGACTCGTCTGATCTACGGCGCGCGGGTCGTCCTGATCATGTTGCCGGTCAGCGACAGCTTCTGGCTGCCGCTAGGGACTGCCATCTGGGGCGTTCTCCTGGGTCTCCTCGTCGGGTCGACGCTGGGCCTGATGGGTGGGTACCTGGGCGGGTGGGTCGATGAGGTGGTCATGCGTCTGCTCGACGCCATGATGGCCTTCCCCGTCGTCCTGCTTTACATGATCATCATCGCCGCCGTGGGGGCCTCTGCGACGAACGTCGTGCTGGCCATCGCCATCGTAGGCACCCCCGGTATCGCCAGGCTCGTCCGCAGCCTCACCCTCGATATCCGTACCCGTGACTACGTCCGCGCCGCCGAGGTCCGCGGCGAGAGTCCCTGGTACATCATGTTCGTGGAGATCCTCCCCAACGCCCGCGGACCCATCATCGTGGATGCCATGTTGCGGGTTGGATATGCCATCTTCGCTATGGGTACGCTGGGTTTCCTAGGACTGGGACTGCCACCCCCGTCCCCGGACTGGGGAAGCATGGTGGCCAAGGGCCGGCAGTACATTCTGTCGGGTAGCCCGTGGGCGGCCCTATGGCCCTCCGTGGCCATCGGCTCGTTGGTCGTGGGGCTCAACCTCTTCGCTGACGGTCTGAGCGAGGAATCCACGCGGTACCAATAGGGAAGGGAAGCTACCATGAGGACTGTGGAACCTACGCACGCACCCATCCTGAAGGTGGCGAATGCGGCCATCTCCTACGAGACCCGATACGGCGACGTGGAGGCGGTCAGGGACGTTTCATTCAACGTCCATCGCGCGCAGACCTTCGGCGTCGTCGGCGAGTCCGGCTGCGGCAAATCCACCGTGGCCTTCGGCATCGTCGATTTCCTGGGGCCCAACGGTAAGATCGTCGGGGGCAGCATCAAGTTCCAAGGGCAGGAACTCGTAGGCCGCTCCCAGGAGGAACTGCGCAAACTGCGCGGCGATCAGATCTCTATGGTCTATCAGGACCCCATGCAGGCATTGAATCCGTCGGTCACCATCGGCGATCAGTTGGCCGAGGTGTTGACGGTCCATAGAGACATCCCCAAGAACAAGGCATGGGAGAAATCCATCCACATGCTGGATCGGGTCTACATGCCCGACTCCGCCAACGTTATGAAGCGGTATCCGCATCAGATCTCGGGTGGCCAGCAGCAGCGCGTGGTTATCGCCATGGCGCTGCTCAACAACCCCGCGCTCCTCATCATGGATGAGCCGACCACGGCCCTGGACGTCACGGTCGAGGCGGTGGTGCTGGATCTCATCGAGGACTTGAAACGGGACTTTGACACCGCCATCGTCTACATCACCCACGACTTGGGCGTTGTTGCCCGAGTCTGCAACTACGTGGGAGTCATGTACGCTGGAGAGATGGTGGAGGTCGGTTCCGTCGAGACGATCTACGGCAATCCCTTACACCCCTACACGCAGGGCCTCATGCGCTGCGTGCCCAAGCTGGGGGCGACGAAGGAGAGCAGCATCCTCTACCCCATCAAGGGACGCGTCCCAGCGCCCAAGGACAGACCCACGGGGGCCTGCGTCTTCGCACCGCGCTGTGACTACGCGACCGATCGCTGCCGGAGCGAGAAGCCATCCCTGCGGGAGGTCGAGACCGGGCACAATGCTCGGTGTTTCTACTCCGAGGAGATCGATCCCGACGCATGGCGGCCGCCGAAAGGCCTGATCCCGGAGATCTCAGCCCTTGACGAGCAGGAAAACGGTGAGCCCATCATCAAGATCGAGGATCTCAAGATGTACTATGAGCAGGAGTCCAAATCCCTGCTCAGTCTGGTCGGCGCGGGTGAACCCTTGTACGTGAAGGCGGTCGACAACGTGAGCCTGGAGGTTCCAGCCGGCAAGACGCTGGGCATCGTCGGGGAATCAGGCTGTGGAAAGAGCACCCTCGCCAAGACCATCATCGGACTGGAGACACCCAGGGAAGGAAAGGCCGAATTCCTCGGTTTTGACCTCACGCAGCCGGTCTCGAAGCGCGACGTCGACCTGATCGAAGAGCTTCAGATGGTCTTCCAGAACCCGGACTCGACGATGAACCCCTCGTACAGCGTCGGCCAGCAGATCGGTCGACCGCTACGCAGGTTCAACGCCGTGCCCGGGAACGAGGTGCGCGATGAGGTCGTGCGGTTGCTCAATGCAGTGCGCCTCGACGCCAGCTACTACAGGCGGCTGCCGCGCCAGTTGAGCGGTGGCGAGAAGCAGCGGGTGGGCATTGCTCGCGCGTTCGCTAGCCGGCCGGACCTGGTGCTCTGTGACGAGCCTGTCTCCGCCCTCGATGTCTCCGTCCAGGCGGCCGTGCTTAACCTGCTGATGGAGATCCAGAATGAATACGGCACGACGATGATGTTCATCGCCCACGACCTCAGCGTGGTCAGGTTCTTCTCCGACTACGTGGCCGTGATGTATCTGGGGCACCTCGTGGAATTCGGCCCAGCCGAGGACATCTACGCGCCGCCGTATCAGCCGTACACGGAGGCGCTCCTCTCAGCTGTTCCCATCCCCGACCCTCGGGCGACGCAGAAGCACATCCGCCTGAGCGGCACCGTACCGAGTGCACTCGATCCGCCCAGCGGATGCGTCTTCCACACCCGTTGCCCGCGCAGGGACCTGCTGCCGGATGGCGGCAAGATTTGCGAGGAACAGGTGCCGCCGTGGCAGTACAACACGGACGACCATCGCATCTACTGTCACATTCCCCTAGAGGAGCTGCGCAAGATCGAGCCGGTTGTCACGACTGGCTGAGGGCAAGGAGAGAATCTTATGTTCGTCAAGGACTACATGACTCGCCATCCGGTGATGGCGGAGCCTACCATGTCCATCGTCGAGGCCCAGGGCATCATGGCCGAGACTCAGGTCCGACACCTACCCGTCGTGGAGACGGGGAAGCGGCTCGTGGGGTTGGTGACGAGGCAGACCCTGCGCATCCCGCCCACCGAGCTGGCCAGCCTTAACGTCTGGGAGATCACGCGCTTTCTCTCCAACCTGAAGCTGGGTGACGTCATGGTCAGGGGAGAGAACGTCGTCACCACCGCGCCGGACGTGGCGCTGGAGCAGGCCGCCCAGATGATGATCCAACACAAGGTGGGCTGCCTGCCTGTTCTCGATGAGGATGTCGTTGTCGGTATCATTACCGAGATCGACATGATGTCGCAGCTCACGGCGCTGCTGGGCGGTAACGTGGCCGGCGTCAGGGCGACGATCCGCATGCCCAACCGCAAGGGCGAGCTGGCCAAGGTCACGGGTGCCATCTCGGACCAGGGTTGGGGGATCTATGCCAGCGGTGGTGTGTCGACGCCCAAGGACCCCGATCACTGGGACTGCGTGTTCAAGGTTCGCGATGTGCCCCAGGAGGATCTCCTCCGTCTCCTCGAGTCCATCGAGGGGCAGGAGGTCATCGACATCCGCTGAGCTTCTTCACACAACAGCGCAAATCCAGTCTGGAGGGACAGGGGCGGCACACTCCCTGTCCCTCTGTCCATAACGGGCGTGAGCGGGCGCGGACACCGGTGGTCGTAGGCGTGGCGGAGCGGATATGATTCTTTTCGTCGACATGGAGCATCCGCAGGCTGCCCGCCAAGGAGCCCCTTGCGCGGCAAGTGGGGATGACCCTGAGGCCCAGCGTGCGGCGTATATCGCTGACGTGTGCCGGCGGCTTGAGGCGTGCTCAGGCAACCGCTGCGTCACGCAACCCTACTGGGAGGTCACGCAGGAGTGGTTGGACGCACACCGCCCGAGAGCCTTGATTCTGAGCGGCAACGTCACCGACTGGGATGACTACAAGGAGGCCAGCCTCACCCACCTCAAGCGCATCGTGCGGGTGGCTGCCCTGCCCGTTCTCGGCTTGTGCGGCGGTCTCCAGTTCATCGCACTGGCCCATGGCGTTGACGTCGGCCCCATCCGGCCCTTGGCGCCCTCCGAGGGCGACGTGGCGGCGGCCTTCGGCGATGGCTATCTCAAGGAGTGGGGCTATACGAAGATAGACGTCCTGGTCGACGACGATCCTATCTTCTACGGCCTGACCGTCGACGGGAGATCCCCCGTTTTCCTGGAAGCCCACTACTGCGAGGTCAAGGACATCCCCCGGGGCTTTGAGCTTCTGGCGTCCACATCCACCTCCCGCGTTCAGGTCCTCCGCCGCTCAGGCACTCTGGTCTACGGCACCCAGTTCCATCCCGAGGCCTACGTTGACGAGCCGCACCACGCCGACAACTGTCTGATACGCCACGTCTACCCGGAGGGCACCACGGGGCGCCACCCGGACGGCCGCCGCTTCCTGCTCAACTTCTTCCACGCTGCCGGCGTGCGAAAAGGGGCGGCGGGATAGGCCACCTATCCCCTCAGCACACGTGCGCAGCCACCAGGACTCCCCGCGGGAAACGGCTGCCTGGATTCGTCGCTGCAGGGAGGGCTACCGCAGCCTCCTGGAGAGCCGCGAGTCCACACGTTGGAAATCCGCTACAAAGAGTGAAGGACTACCACGATGATGAGGATCGACAAGGTACTAGCGACGCCCGCTACCGGTGCCTATTATGCGACGGACCTGGAGGCCCTCCGCCAGAAACCCCTTCCCGTCGAGGACCAGTATCGAGCGGACCCGGTCACGCCGGGTTTCCGTCGCGTGCGGGAGGTCGCCGAGGCCGTCTCCGTGGGGCTCGTCCTACGCCAGGCGGGTGACGACGAGAGCGGACCAGCCCTTCCCGCAGCCTGGGGCGACTGTGTGGCGGTGGCGTACTCGGGGCACGCCGGACGGGATCCCGTCTTCCGGGCTGCGGATGGATTGAACGCGATCCGCAGCCACGTCTCCCCGATCCTGACGGGTTGGGAAGTGACCGGCTTCCGAGAGATCGCCGCCGCCGTCGACGGAATACGCCAGGAGGTGCGCGTTCCGGTTCAACCTCAGCCCACGGACCCCACGGTCAACCCCGAAGCCACCGACGAGGCCCAGGGACTCTCCCGGCGCGATCTTCTGACCGCCGCTTTCCGCTTCCTACGCCCCGAGGGAGAGGAAACACAGGAAGGAATGATGGTCAATGGGTCGGCGCCAACGACTGTGCTAGCCCGGCGCCCCCTCCCTGCTGCGTTGCGGTATGGGGTCAGCCAGGCGGCCCTCCAGGCCGTCGCCCTGGCCCGCGGACTTACGATGGCTGAGGTGATCGCCGAGGAGTGGGAGCTGCCACTGCCAAGCCGCGCGGTGCCGATCCACGCTCAGAGCGGGGCCGAGAGGTACGCCAACGCGGACAAGATGATCGTGCGGCGGGTCGACTCGCTCCCCCACGCCCTGGTGGAGGACATCCCCAGCCAATTGGGCGAGGATGGAGAGGAGTTGGTGCGTTACGCGGCCTGGCTCAAGGAGCGCGTGGCTGATCTGGGGGACGCCAACTACCGACCAGCCATCCACCTCGACGTCCATGGCGCCCTCGGACGGATCTACGACAACAGTCTGGGCCGCATTCTCGGCTACCTGTATCGGCTCCAGACAGCAGTGGAGCCGCTGACCCTGCGTGTGGAGAGCCCTGTGATCATGGGGACCCGCGGCGAGCAGATTGAGATGCTGCGGACGCTGCGGGAGTATGTGCAGTTCCGGAAGATGGGTGTACAGATCGTGGCGGACGAGTGGGCGAATACACTCCACGATATCGCGCTCTTCATCGATGCCGGGGCGGCTGACATGATCCAGATCAAGATGCCGGACCTGGGGAGCGTCGCCGACACGGTCGATGCCGTCCTGGCGTGCAAGGAAGGTGGTGTGGATCCGTTCCTTGGGGGGAGCTGTGCGGAGACGGACATCTCGGCGCGGGTTGCCGCTCACGTGGCGTTGGCGACGCAGCCCGCGATGGTGTTGGCCAGGCCAGGCATGGGGGTCGACGAGGGGATCTCCTTGGTGCAGAACGAGATGACCCGCACGCTCGTGCGCATCAACGCGCGGCCCGACTAGACTGCACCGCCAATCACTAACCGCGTTCTCAAGGGATC
>CAZIWL010000081.1:6061-20277 GCA_964542755.1 uncultured Anaerolineales bacterium | reverse complement strand
CGATCGCACCCATCAGAAGGTCGAAGGTGAGTTCCAAAGAACGGTCTCTTTCCAGACCTGACATTGATTGAGCCTCCTTACTCTCTCTATGCTACTCTGCGCAAGACATCGGCAAAGATGATGATCGTGCCCAGGCATTCCGTGCGGTTCACGTACTTGGCGGACGCGTCCATGTCGCCGGCGAAGGGGCCGGTCCCCAGCCCGGCAGCGTCCCACCAGAGTGTCGGGTATCGAAGATCACTTGCACTATGACCACAGTTGTACTGTAGCGTCTTTCCGGTCACCGTCTGGTTCCTGACCGCGTCGCTTGCATGTGTCCTCCGCGCTCAACCGGGAGGCTAGCCGGGCAACGTCGTCCGCACTCCCCAGCCCCCGGCAACCGATTCTCTCCTGGATCAGATCGGAGAGCTTCTTTGGCCGCTCAAAAACCGCGGGCGATTCGTCCGTGGGGCCAAAGATGAGGATGCCCCGTGCAAGTCCCTTGCCGGCGATCTTGCCTAGACCTTTGGGGCCGCGCCGATGTGCCGACGGGTTCTCCCGCAGCGCCTTTCTCCGGGCAGGCTGTTTCAGCAGCTCATCCGGGTCTCCCTCGAACTGATCGATTTCAAGACCAATTTGCGCCATTTCATCGACGAACCCATATTGAAAGCCCCTCAGGCCCTCAAACGATGCCTGCTGTCCTCGGCGAAGCACATCCACATGCTCTGCTTCGTTCCATCTGACGTCTTCCTTGATCTGGTCCAACGTGATTTCGCTCTGTTTCTGCATGATGGTTTCCGCTCCTCTTGGTCAGGCGTCTTCCGTTTCCAGGCTGAAACTCGCGACCTCCGCGCCTTGCATGAGGATCCTCTTACCGACGTCCAGGAGGCAATTTGGACCAGATTCGATCTACGCGAAAACGTTGATCGGCAGCTGAAAGTCTATTGGCGAACAGCGAGACACAAGAACACGGGCCATATAGGATGTAGATTTCGTCTTGAACACTGCGCGGCGGGTCATTGACCAGGAAGCAGAGTCAGCCTGGCGGGACCCCGACCGTGCGCTAGCTCTCAGGCTCAACCGTCAGATTCGGCGGTGAGGGGACGATGGCTTGGCCCGAGACGATGGTTTGGTGGAAGCTCCAAGAGAAAGGTATGCTCTCGGCGATCCTGTTGCAAGTCTTTGGAGCCCCGGCTTTCATGAGCTTGGCCGAAGACGGTCTGCCCTTTTCGAGCTCGATTTTGATGCACATCATGCTGTTAGCTCTCTTTGAGCCCCGTCGAGTGGTTCTACGTGAATCGGTGCTTTCGCACTGTGCATTCGATCCCCCGCCATCACAGCGGGCATACCGTCGTCATTGTCCTCGAGTCCTCTCGGGTAACGAGAAGCGGACCTTTTCAGCCCCCTCCATGAGCACGCGCCTTCCCACAGTCAACAGGCTGTCGAATCCGGACTCGATTCGGCCAAATACGTTGACTGGCTCGTGCGCATCCACCCGGAAGCTCCGCGGCACGAAGAACGGCCCGTACGAGATGTAGATCTCATCGGGTACGTTCATCGGCGGATTCTGCACCAGGAAGCAGAGCGATCCAGGCGGGAGGCCCAACGTGCGCTGGTTTTCGCGCGGCACTGTCAGATCGGGCACCAGCGTCAGCATGGCCTGACCGGAGACCACACTCTGATGGAAGGTGTACGCGAAAGGTAGTCGGTCCAGAATCGCCTCACACGTCTTGGGGGCCTCCTCGCACAGCAATTGGGCCGTGAAGCATCCGCCTCTTTCGAACTCAATCCTGATACGCGTCATTTTGTCACCAAGCCTTCAGTCTTCTATCGTGTTGAACGATCCGGATCTTCGTTCCCAGCGTAGGCTCGCGCCTATCAATTGCGCCGGCGCCGGACCAGGCGTGGAGCGGGTGCCCCGGCCGCCTCCCCGACGATCCTTCGGTGCGGCGCCGCAGAGACGTTCAGAGACCGAACACCCGCTGCGCGTTCTCTCCCAGAATCAGCATGGAGGCCGCCGGATCGAGCCCCGCGGAATCGACCCGCGCGCGCTCAACTGCCGGATGCCAGAAGGGATAATCGGAGCCGAACAAGATGCGCTCTGCGCCCAATTCATCGACTGCGCGGCGCAGCATCACTGGGCTTGTCATGCCCGAGGTCTCCAGATAGGTGTTCGGAAAGGCTTTGGCCACCTCGATCGCGTCGCGCACGAAGGCCAGTGAGCCACTATGCCCCAGCACAAAAACGACATCAGGGTAGTTCCTCACCATATCTGCCATCATCGCCGGTGCCGTGTAGCTGAAGTCACCCGTGTGGAGCAGGATGGGCCGGGAGGTTGAGCGGGCCAAGTCGAGCACCGGCCTGAAGTACTCCCTCGGCAGTTGGGAAGAACCACATCGTATGTAGGTCTCACCGAATCCGTCCACGTACTGCACAGCGGTTTGCACGGCGTGGGAATCCACATCGGACGGGGCTACGTCGATCAGGGCAGCCAGCCGTGTTCCGTGCTCTTCCGTCACGGCCCTCAGGGTCTCCGCGTCATGGGGATCCAGACCAACCACGACGGCCTTCGATACGTCAGCGCTCTCCAGGGCTTCGAACAGGTCGTCGGCCCCGACCCGTTCGTCGCCAGGGTAGACACCACCCTTCCAGTGAACGTGTGCGTCGATGATCACAGCGTTCCTCCCTTCACATCGAGATCGAGCAGTCGAGCGGCATTCCACCCCAGGAGATGGCTCTTTTGCTCGCTCGTTAGGTCCGCGACCTCGACCTTGGTCCGCTCGGGCCGTTGGTGGCTGTAGGGGGCCGCCGATCCGAAGAGGACGCGCTCGACCCCGAGCCGGGAGATCGCCAGTTGAAGGCGGTACGGGCTTTGCTGCAGAGAGGTCTCCAGGTAGACCTGATCGTGTTGCTCCGCTACCGCCACGGCCCGGACTGCGTGGGCAGCCGTGCCCATATGTCCTACGACGATCTTCAGGTCGGGCAGCGCGGATGCCAGAAAGCCCACTTGCTCTGGAAGTCCCACGTAGTGATTGCCGGTGATGATGAGTACCGGCACATCGGCCTTCTCAGCAATACTCATCAAGGGAAGCACGCCGCGATGATAGCAGAGGGAGCAGGTGGTGACCGGGTTGAAGAGGAGGCCTTTGAAGCCGTCGTCGAGCCTGGCCTCCAGCTCTCTCAAGGCAGCCTCGCCGTACCGTGGGTCCAGGCGTGCGAAGGGGATGAGGCGCCCGGGGTAGGCCGACGTGGCTTCGAGAAGTCTCTCGTGCGCCTCCCCGTCGGGCCCAGGGACGTCGAGCAGGGGCGCGACCACGGCTGCGTCGATCCTGCAGTCCTCCATAGACCCGATCAGTTGTTCAGCCGTCTGAGCGTGATCACCGTACGCGGTGCGGCCGAGATAGGTGTGGAAGTCCACGACCGGGCCGCGGCCGTCCAGATGTTCAGTCATCCTGATGGAAGATGTTCGCCAGCTCCGGCTTCAGGAAGCGCTGAATCTCGAGGCTGTACCCGCCGGGATCCTCAAGGAAGAAACACCGTACCTGGATATCCTCCTTTTCCTGAAGCTCGGTGACGATCTTGACGTCCCGGGACTGGAGGTACTCGTACCACGCGGCCACGTCGTCCACGAGCAGCGTGAGCAGAACTGCGTTTTCGTCCTGGGCTTGATGGAAGCCCTTCTCTCCGGCCACGATGCCGACGTATGCACCGCCGCTGGCGCGATAGATCTTGGCCCACTTTTGATCCTCTACCAGTCGAAAACCCATGACGTCGCCGTAGAAGTCCGCTGCTGCATCGAGATCATCGTAGTAGAGGAAGGTGATTTGTGATTGAACCCGTCGTTCCTGCTGTGCCATGTTCGTAGCTCTCCTTGCTGAAGCAAATCCGATGAGCCGGCTGCCCTCTGCTCCGCAGTCTCCGGATCTGCCGTCGTCTCCGGAAGGAAGCCAGCGGCCGGGCTTGTCAGCCGCCGGCACCTTACCGTGCTTTGATGGGGCGCTCGAGACGCCCAGTAGGTAGAGGGTCCGCTACTCGACGATCGAGACCGTGACGGCACCCGGCCCTTCCCAGCGGCTCTGCTTACCGATCTCGATGGCCCGTTCTTTGTCATCAATCTCAGCGAAGACGTTGAGCGCGATCTCCACGTCCACGTACCGGCGCGGGATGATCTCGCCGTAGACGAAGCAGAACGAGAGCACCTTGGGATTGACGTAGTAGGCGAGGACGCCCCCCGGGTGCTTGTTGGTGACGAAGAGATTCTCATCCATGCGCAGCGTCGTATTCTCGAAGGGAATCTCCCCGTCGGTGGGGAAATCCTCGAAATAGAGCTCCGACCCGGCGAACTGGGCGTGGAGCAGGTCGGCGCTCACAGGCTCCTTCTTGAGAGCTTCAACGATGGCGGCGCAGGTCTCGGGCGCCTTGTCCCACATGAGCGTGGCGGTGACTCTCCCCCACTTCTCGAAGTCTAACGCGAGCTTCTCTGTTCGATCTCCTGCTGTCATCTTTCGTCTATCTCCTTGGGCTACCTATGCCATTCTCTTCACGCGCGGAACGCAGCGACAACCGTGATGCGGCTCCTGCACCGCACCGACGCCGGACCCTGGTCCTACGCGACGGCCTCTTTCAGCATCTGCGTTACGGCGACGATGGTGTCGATATACTCGTCGCGGTCCACCCACTCGGTCTTCTTTCCTATGTCGCCTGCCACGGGGCCTACGCCGAAGGCCTGCGCATCCCAGTAGAGGAGCGGGTAGCGGATGTCGCTCACGCTGTGGCCGTAGTAGTAGTGGGGTTCGATCCCCTTCACCGCCTCCAGGACCTCGGACGCCATCTTGAGGAAAGCGCTCTCCTCATCCGACTGGATGGACTCCCCGACGTGATCGCCCCACGCGAGCGACGCGTGCGAGTCGGCAAGCCACACGTCCTTCTCGACTGCGCGCTCGAAAGCTTCGCGGAACTCCGCCTTCATGCCATCCAGTGTGGCCTCCGGCGGGAAACAGAGTGTCCCCTCCAACGAGCAGCGAACAGGAATCTCATACACCTCGTTTTCAGCTCCGGAGAGGAACCGCCCGAAGGTGAGTGCGAAGGACTGCTGGGCCATCTCTTCCAGGGCGGGATGGTGATAGCGGCCGGATACGGCCTTTGCCCAGGCGTGCAGCTCTTGGAAGACGTGGACGCCCTTCTCAGCAGCACTCACGGCCGACGTGGAGAAGATCGCCTGATGTGGGTCCGTGCTGTCCGGCCCCTTCCCCTCCGCGTTGATGAGGAACTCGAGGAGGCCCAGGCTCGCCATCTTGACCTCAGCAAGTCCATCGCCGCTCTCCGCCGGGTGGACGTAGATTGCCGCGTCCATCGGCCCGTAGCGCGTCATGAGCCCGTACGTGCCGAAGACGCCCATCTGTTTGCCCAAGACGCTGGCTACCATCAGGTCCTTTGCCTGAGGGTAGCCCATCCGCTGGAACGTCTCTACGGCGCTCAGCATCGCCGTGATGCCGGAGACGTCGTCCGCGATGCCCGGTCCGAAGAGCCGCCCTTCCTTCTCCACCATGTTGGGCTGCTGACGGCCCCACGCGAACGTCTCGGGCCGTTTGTCGGCATGGGCGAAGAGGAGGATGCCACCCGCTTCCCCGCTTCCGGGCAGGGTGCCGACCATGTTCGGTGCGGAGCGAAGCGCCCCAGGATCCTCCTTGAGGGTCCTCTGATAGGCGGGCTGCTCGGAGAGCTCCTCTCGGTCTACGGTGAACTGCTCCGCGTCCATCCCCAGGTCGCTCATCTGCGCCCCGATCCAGTTCTGGAACGAGGCCAGCTCCTCGAACGAGGCCTGCAGTCCTTTCTCCAAGAGCTCCAGGTGGTCGGATGTCCGGCCTTCGACATCCTTACGGATCGCCTCTAGATCGTCTCGGATTCTCTCGCTTTTCGTCATACCTACCTCCTGCGGGATGGTTAGCCGGCGGGGCTGCGCGCCCGGCCGGACCCGACTGGTATGCCGGGAAACTATGAGGTGTCCACGGCACGCTCTATGCGTTCGGCCGAGCGCATAAGATGACTCGCCATAATCAGTGCGGCTTGTTCCGGCTCACGTTGCTTGATCGCCTTCAAGATGGCGTAGTGTTCTCGGTGCGATCTCATCAGGTGGTAGCCAGATTGGAGCTGGCCGAAACGGCGGACCCGTAAGATCCGGTTGTTCAGGCCGTCTAGAATCTCCGTGAGAAGCTCGTTGCCAGTATGTTCGCTCAACTTCTCGTGAAGGAAGATGTCTGCATCGACGTGCTTGCCCCGATCCTCAGGAGATTCGTGAACCTCATCGAGGTGGGCTTCCAGCTCGTCTAGGACGGACCCGGGGATGAAGGGCGTTGCGCGCCGGACGATCTCGGCTTCAATCAGGCTGCGCACCTCGTAGATCTTTCGAATGTCCTCCCGCGTGACGACAGAGATGAAGGCCCCGCGGTGGGGACGGATTTCGACGAAGGCCTCGGATTCGAGAACCTTGAGCGCCTCGCGGACGGGGAGTTCGGCCCACCTCAAGTTCCTCGGCTATCAGGTCTTGGTCGATCTTCTCGCCGGGCCGGAAATAGCCATCCAGGATCGCCTGTCTCAAGGTCGCTCTGACCCAGTTGGTTAGGATTCTGCCGCCCCGCACCTGTGGAAGTGGGGTCCTCAAACCAAGTGCTCCATCACTGGTTCGTCTCCGTGCTCCTCGGCAGGAGCCTGTGACGACCGCGGCCCAAGTTATTGTATACAATATGCCGTATGCTACTGTACCGCGGGGGAGCGCTCTTGTCAAGAGTCTTCACGAGGGCTGTGGGCGACAGTTCCCGATGACTGAACTGGCTCAAAGAGCTGGAAAGGTCTCGGGAGGGTCAGGTTTGGAATCAGACCCGCGGACTAGGCCGAAGCCGACCATCGTGGCGCCGTTCCAAGCAGCGCTTGGCCTGGGGGGAGTGCCACAGGCGGTGTCAGGCAAGACGCAGGATAAGGAGGGATCTCGCCGCGGCGGGATCGCACGTCTCCAACTACCGGTGCGGCTCCTGTCTGTTATCTGTTGAGGGGAGTAACACAAGTATGTCCGGCAACCAGCGACAGGCCGCGCCATCTATCTGTCTTCGCGCAGGCTCCCGGACGTCTTGAAGTAGCCGATCAGCTCCCCTTGAACGTCAAAGACAGGCGTGATACGAGAGCGGTCATCACGCGCGTCGGGGTGCAGTGGAGTCTCCTCCCCACTCGTGCGGACACGTTGGAACAGCTCACGAATCTGCGCACTGGACGGCTCAGCGTGGCACCCGAAGATGGACTGGCCGATGAGGGATGGATAGCCCCTCTCCGCATAGTAGTGATCGCGGGCGGGTTTGTTGAGATAACGGATGATGTGCTCCGTGTCCACGAAGACCACCGGGTACGGCAGGGCGTCCAGAATGAGCGAGAGCAGGGTCTCCCTATCTGGCATCAATGACTCTGGCTCCCGTCGTTGCCCCATTGCGTGCTCATGGCCTCGCAGATCCGTTCCGCGGACTTCACCAGGTGCTCCTTCATGAGAGCGGCGGCTTTCTCGGCATCCCTCCGCTGCATCGCTTCGAGAATGCCGCGGTGCTCTTGATGAGACTGGACCATGTGGTACTGGGGTTGGAGTTGAGCGAAGCGACGCACGCGCATGATGCGGTTTGTCAGCGACTCAAGGATCTCCTCGAAGAGCTCGTTCTCTGCGTGTCTTGCTAGCTCGTCGTGGAAACCGATATCGGCCTCCACGTGGCGCTCCCGGTCCTCCGGGCGCTTCCCGACTTTCGCCAGGCGCTCGTCGAGCTCGTCTAGGACCGAGGCTGGGATGTCGGGCGTGACGCGGCGGACAAGCTCGGCCTCGATCAGGGTCCGTACCTCGTAGACGTTGCGGACGTCCTTCTCGTCCAGCTTCGTGATGAAGGCACCGCGGTGGGGCCTTATCTCCACGAAACCCTCGGAATCCAGAACCTTGAGCGCCTCTCGTATGGGAGTTCGACTGACGTCCAGCTCACGGGCGATCAGTTCCTGGTCGATCTTCTCGCCCGGGGCAAAGTGTCCTCTCAGAATGGCCAGGCGGAGCGTCTCTGTCACCCAATCGGTCAGGACGCGTGCACCTCGTGCTTCTGGCAACGGGGTCTTCATCGGTTCACTCCTGGTCTGAGTGCTACGAGCTTCCCGCCACACCCCGGACAGACACGCTCGGTGGCAGGGAATGGATGCTCTCGATGATACAGTATAACACCCGGCGTGTCAAAAGGTCGGCGCGGTGCGGTGCCAACCGGGCAAGGTGTGAAATGATCCAGTGGGCGGGACCGTGCCTCTACGTCGATGGTCCGGCGTACGATCGCGCCAAGGATGCTTCTGAGCAGAGGACCTTTCTCCCGCGAGACGGGTTCGTCGAGTGTGTGGCGAAGCATTGAATCCAGCGTGAGCCTTCTCGTTTGTCGGGGACACGACGCCTGGCGTTCGTCTGGTGCGAATCGCCTCGGAACTTTAAGGTTTCCTGCACCATGGAGGCTTGCTTCCGGACGGCCCGTGTGGTATAATGCCGCTACACTATCCCCGATATGTGGGGCCTACCTCCCCGCAAAACCCCATATGTGGGCGCTCCGACCCTTCAATTTGTCTTGAAGATTATCCCGGCGCACCGATCCCTCGGTGTGTTCCATGTCCGTTCTCAGGCGGAGACTCGTCTGTTTCACTTGGGAGATTGGCTCATGAAATGTCCGTATTGTGGTAGTGTCGAGACGCGCGTCGTTGATACTGCGCGCAAGGAGCACAGCATTCGGCGACGTCGAGAATGCCAGGATTGCGACAGGCGCTTCTCGACGATGGAGCGTGCCATTCTCACGGCCCCGCTGGTGGTGAAGCGCGACGGCCGACGCGAGGCCTTCGACCGCGGGAAGGTCCTATCCGGCCTGCGGGTGGCCTGTGCAAGGCGGCCTGTCTCCGCCGGTGATTTGGAGCGCGTCGTCGATCGCGTGGAGAACCACGTTCGTCAGCTGGGAAGGACGGAGATAACCACCCGGGTGATCGGGGACGCGGTGATCGAGGAGCTGAAGTCGCTCGACCCGGTCTCGTACATCCGCTATGCCATCATCTATTTGGGTTTGGAGGATTTAGAGGCCGTGAGATCGGAGGTCAACCGGCTGCTCGAGGAGCAGGGCTAAGGACCACGTGGGCACGCTTGTTGATCTCCATACGCATACGACGATTTCGTCAGGGTGCAGCGTGATGGAGCCGGGTCAGCTAATTGGAGCGGCGCGGAAACGCGGGCTGGACGGCGTCTGCGTGACGGACCACTACGCGATCGAGGGAGCGAACGTGACGCAGGCACTGGGGCGGAAGGTGGGTTTTCCCGTCTTCCGCGGCGTCGAGGCGCGGACCGATTTTGGGGATATGCTCGTTTTCGGCTACTACCAGGATATCCCCGAGGGGATCTCCCTGCATGATCTCTGCTGGTACGTCCACGAGGCAGGCGGGCTTGTCTTCGCCGCGCATCCCTTTCACCTCGTTGGGGGTCCGAGCCTAGCCCTGCAGTTTCGCCAAAGAGGGTGGGTATTGAGCGATGACTGGGAGCGGGTGCCGATCCTCCGGGAGCTCGACGGTATCGAGACCGTCAACGGGCAGGTGGGTCCTGATGCCAATGCCAGGGCGAGTTCGCTGGCCCGCAGGCTGGAGATGCCCGACATCGGGGGCAGCGACGCCCACGCCCCGGACATGGTGGGGACGGCCGCGACGCACTTCCCCCAGACCATTGCGTCGGACGCGGATCTCGTGGCTTCCCTCAGACAAGGCGGGTATTCGGCGGTGCGGCTTGTGGACTGACGGTGGGGAGATGAGGACTGGTGAGGCTCTTCTGAAGGCCCATGCCGCTGCGTTATCTCTGGTAGCATCTGGTCGAGGGGACGAAAGAGGGGTCAGGAGCCGATGAAAGTGATGCCGGACTTGAGTGGCGTGTCGACGCGGCTCAGCAGACCCATCTTCCATTACCATCAGTATCAGGGCGAGACGAACGATTGCGGTCCCACGAGCGTGGCCATAGCGGTCAACGCGCTGACGGGTCAGCCCCTGCTAGAAGGGGCCGTCGTGGCGCAGGAGATGAGCCGCCTGGGCTTCGAGTGGAAGCCCTATCCGCACGTTGTGCTTCCGCGCATCCCGAACTGGGCCACGTTTCCCTGGGGCATCGTCTACTACCTCAGGAAGCGAGGTTTCCATGCCCGATGGCGTCCGTTCGGCACGTTGGATCGGCTGGACCGCAACCTGCGGTCCGACCGTATGACGATGGTGATGGTGGGTGAGCCGTGGCGCTGGGGCGGCATCTCCTACGCCGGATGGGCGCACGTGAAGATCCTATTCGGCAGGCTGCCGGGCCGGGGGCTGCTCTTCGTCGACCCCGGATTCCGGCGCTCGATGAAGCCCGATCGGTTGGAGTTCCACGGGCTTTTCTGGCAGGAGGAAGCCGAGTTCCTTCAGCAGTGGCGGAATCTGCTGCGGATCTACGTTGAGATGTGGGTTGATTGATCTCTCGCCGGGGCTGTTGGCCTCAGATCGGCGGGGCTGATGTGCAGCGTCCCTCCCGCGGCCAATGCCCTGGGACAGTGGGACGGCGGGGGGGCAGACACAGCTCTAGGTCTTGACCTCAGGGGGTTACTGATGAATGATAGAGGCACGGAGAAGGACGGGCTACTCATCGTCTGGACGAGCGGCGATCGAGACGTGGCGTTGAATATGGTCTTCATGTACGCCGCCAACGCCAGGAAGCACGGTTGGTGGGATGAGGTCACCCTCCTAGTGTGGGGTCCATCACAGAAGGTGCTGACGGAGGACCAGGAGCTTCAGGATAAACTGGCGGAGATGGTCGAGCTTGGCGTGGACGTCGCTGCCTGCAAGGCGTGCGCCGACCGGTACGCCGCGACTGAGGACCTCGAGAGCCTGGGAGTTCGGGTCTTCTATACCGGTCAGTTTCTCACCGAATGGATTTCGTCCGCCGGTCACGTGATCACGTTCTAGAATTCGGAGATTCGTGTAGTGGTCTTGAAGGGTGGGTGCAGCGGCTGTATTCAGCCAGGAGATGTGGCGGCCAGGATTGCCGGCGATATCCGCGAGCTTGAGGAGAGGAACACGCCGAACGTGCGGGCGATCCGCCGGAGACACTCGCGCCGCTTGCGGTTTGCCGGCGGTGACCTGGTGCTGGACATAGCCCGGGTGCTGCTCGGAAGGTATGGGCACCGCTGGGTGGCGTATGAACTGATTCGGGACCACGAGGCTGCGTTCCAGTCCCTATCCGAGGCTGACCTGCAGGAACTGGGAGCCGGGATGGCGAGCTGGGGGGCCGTCGACGCCTTCGCCCGGACGCTGTCCGGCCCGGCCTGGCTGCACGGACTGATCTCGGACGATCTGATTCACCGCTGGGCCCGCTCCGAGGATCGCTGGTGGCGGCGGGCGGCCCTGGTAAGCACGGTGGCGCTCAACGTGCACAGCCATTGGGGGACAGGTGACCCGGCGCGGACGCTGGCCGTCTGTCGGCAGCTGGCAGCGGACCACGACGATATGGTGGTGAAGGCGCTCTCCTGGGCGCTGCGCGAGCTGGTGGTCCACGATGCGGATGCCGTGGAGCGGTTCCTGGTCGAGCACGAGGATGAAACAGCCGCCCGCGTGAAGCGGGAGGTACGCAACAAGTTGAGCACCGGGCTCAAGAATTCCGGCCGTGCCTCGTGAACACGGCACGGAGCCCTCATCACGGAACGGAGGTCGACCATCGGTAAGCACGCCGAAATGGCCCCGGAGCGCATGCACCGATTCGAGGTTCAACAGATCTCGCTGACGGGTTTCGACGCAGAGGGCCGCATTCTAGACATCGGTGGGGGCGGCGAGGGCATCATTGGGATAGTTGGGGGAGATCGTGTCGTCTCCATCGACACCAATGCGGAGGAGCTGGCAGAGGCGGCCGAGGGGCCGCTGAAGCTCGTGATGGATGGACGTGATCTCACGTTCCTCGATGAGATGTTCGACGTCGTCACGTCGTTCTTCACGATGATGTACGTCGACCGGGAGGACCACGAGGCGGTGTTCTTCGAGGCCTATCGCGTGCTCCGGCCGGGGGGGCGGTTCATGATCTGGGACGTCGAGCTGCCGGCGCGAGGAGAAGGGATGGGGGATGTCGCTGTCTTCCCGCTGCTGGTAGAGCTGCCGGACGGGCAGGTGGAGACGGGCTACGGCACGCTGTGGCCCGACGAGACCCTGACGACGTCTCACTATGCGGATCTTGCGACGTCTATCGGATTCGAGGTGATCGGGGAAGAGCGGAACCGCCGAGTCTTCTACCTTGAGTTGTTGAAGCCCCGCCCCTGGTCGCGGCGCGGCCGTAGCCCACTCTGATGGACCAGAGCTTGGGGACTGTGAAGAGGAACCATGATGGGAAGTGAGAGAAGATTGAAGGTGGCGATTGTTCAGCACGCGCCCGTTTTCCTGAATCTGAGGGAGAGTATTCAGAAGGCCCGTCGCTTGGTCGAGGAGGCCTCTAGAGAGGGAGCCGAGTTGATCGTCTTCCCAGAGACGTGGCTGCCTGGTTACCCGGTCTGGCTGGACGCGGCGCCCGGCGCCGCCCTCTGGGATCATCCCCCGGCCAGGGCCCTGTATAGATTGTTGGCGGCGAATGCCGTGGAGATTCCGGGTGCCGAGCTGGAGGCTCTGCTTGACATGGCCCGGGAGGCGGGTGCGTACCTGGTCATTGGCGCGCACGAGCGGGACGGCGGGACGCTGTACAACAGCTTGATCATGGTGGATCGGGACGGATGCCGGTGCACCGTCCACCGGAAGCTGATGCCGACGTACACTGAGCGACTGGTCTGGGGGCGCGGTGATGGCAGTACGCTGACTGCTCTGGAGACGGACCACGGCACGCTCGGGGGGCTGATCTGTTGGGAACACTGGATGCCCCTGGCCCGGGCAGCCATGCACGCCAAGAGGGAAGTGGTCCACGTCGCGCAGTGGCCGTGGGTCAAAGAGCTTCATCACATCGCGAGCCGGCACTACGCCTTCGAGGGGCAGTGCTTCGTGCTGGCGGCCGGCTCAGTGCTCTCGAAGGGGGAGATTCTGGCGGGGTACCGGTCGCTGGGTGTGGAAAGTGACGCGTTGGACATCCTGCAGGCAATCCCCGGGGAGTCGGATCTGTGGGTGATGCGGGGGGGCAGTGCCGTCATCGGGCCGGATGCCGGGTATGTGGCCGGCCCCGTGTACGATGAGGCATGCATCGTCTACGCGGATGTGGATCTCGACGCGGTCGTCGAGGGGCATCTCACGATGGATTCAGACGGGCATTATGCTCGGCCGGATGTCTTTCGGCTTGAGGTCAACGACCGGCCCCAGCGCCGGGTGGTTTTTAGCTCAGACCGGAGCGGGACGGGAGGGCAGCAGCCTTGACCGCGCAGAAGTCCCATGAGGTGATGCTGGGTGACCGGCCATGCGCGTTGACGGAGGCGACGGTCGTGGAATTGTTCGATCCGGCGGAGGTTGGACTGCGTTTGGTTCCCCGCTGCACAGCTTGCTGGCGCGGGTCCGTATGTCGCTACGAATTGCAGGGGGAGGCATCGATCCCGGGCCGCCTCCACGTTGCTCTCAAGACGATGAAGGGGTCGCATCGGCTCTACGTTCTGCACCGATTATCAACGGCGTGGGGGGCCCGCCATGCATGAGGAGCCGGGGGTGGGTTCCAGTGCCATCTATGGATAGATGAAACCCTACTTGCCCTTCAGGGGCGAGATGCTCATAGGCGGTGGGTGCATCTGCGAGTTCTCTGTGCACACAGGGTTATGTTCCGGATTGAAATACCGCGAGGTACAGCGGCCGACGTTCGAGGGGGGCGCGTCGGATCGGACAGCGGGTTGTGAGTGCGGAGATGGCTCAAATCGCGACCCAGGGGGGTGTCGCCTCCCCCGGAGGCGTAGGGCTGAGCGGCTCATGGTGGAGTGTTGGATCGAGGTGCGGGGGCGGATTCACGCAGCCGCAGGGTGGCGGGCGGAAATCTAACCACCGTCTGGCAAGTATCTGAACAACGTCCTTGGGTGGTAGCCCAAGGGAAATGTTGAGTTCTGGGCGCGTGGCGTTTCCTCGCGTTGGCCCAGACCGCGGTGATCGGACCGGCAGGTTCAAGTCAAGGGAGCGACCCATGACGGATACAGAAAGAATGGACGAGCAGGCATCATCAGAACAGGCATCATCTCAGCGGACATCATCTCAGC
>CAZIWL010000081.1:0-5961 GCA_964542755.1 uncultured Anaerolineales bacterium | reverse complement strand
CATCATCTCAGCGGACATCATCTCAGCAATTATCTGTAGAAGAGCGCCTAACGGACAACGCTTTGCAGGTCTTCCGCCGTCGATACGTGCGTAAGGGACCTGACGGAGAACCGATTGAGACCGTGGAGGGCGTGTTCCGGCGCGTGGCCTCCCACATCGCTGCCGTCGAGGATGGGTACAACGGCGACCCACAGGAGGCCGAGGACGTATTCTTTCGATTGATGACGGAGCTTCGCTTCTTGCCGAACTCGCCGACGTTCACCGGGGCGGGGACGCCGCTCTCACAGCTGGCTGCCTGTTTCGTCCTTCCTATCTCGGACGATATGGGCCGGGAAGACGATGGGATCTTCGAGACGCTGCGGGACATGGCCTTGATACAACAGACGGGTGGGGGGACGGGTTTCTCTTTCTCCAGCCTGCGTCCCAAGGGGGCGCGGGTCAACTCCAGCGGGGGAGAGGCCACCGGGCCGGTCGGTTTCATGCAGGTCTACGACACAGCGTCGGAGATCATCAGCCAGGGTGGGGCGCGGCGTGGCGCGAACATGGCAGTACTGGGAGTGGACCATCCAGATATTCGCGCTTTCATCCATTGCAAGCGGAGTGAGTACGATATCACCAATTTCAACATCTCGGTCGGCGTGAGCGACGCCTTCATGAATGCTGTTGCCGAGGGGGCAGACATCGACCTCGTGAACCCGCATGACGGGGAGATATGGGAGACGGTGAAGGCGAGCGATTTGTTCGACGAGATCGTAGATGCGGCTCACCGTAACGGCGAGCCGGGCGTGCTCTTCCTGGACACAGCCAACGCGGATAACCCGACGCCGCACCTGGGGAGATACGAGGCCACCAACCCCTGCGGCGAGCAGCCCCTGCTCCCGTACGAGAACTGCTGCCTGGGGTCCATCAACCTTGCCCGGCACGTGAGGTCGGCTGAGGGAACGGATGGCCCGTCGACGCGCCGCGTGGACTGGGAGGCGCTTGCCGAGACGGTCTCCGAGGCGGTTCGGTTCCTGGATGACGTGATTGATGCGAATGGGTACGTCCCTGCCGTTCCGGAGCTGAAAGAGGCGGCCCATCGGACGCGCCGGATCGGGCTGGGCATCAGTGGGCTGGGCGATGTCCTGTATGAGCTCCGCGTCAGGTACGGCAGCCAGGAGGGGCGCGATCTGGCCGGCCAGTTGATGGCCTTCATCCGCTACCACGCGATGCGGACGAGTGTCGATCTCGCCCGTGAACGCGGCCCCTTCCCGGCCATTCGAGGAAGTGTCTTCGATCCGGAGGATTTCCGCTGGGAGCCGCCGCAGCCGTTGGAGCCCTTTGGGCCGGCCGAACGCTGGGGGCGGCCGAAACTGGATTGGGAACGACTGGTGGCACGCATGAAGCAGCACGGGATCCGGAACGCGGCCCAGACGACTGTCGCGCCGACGGGTACACGGTCGACTATCGCGGCGATTGAGGCCTACGGCTGCGAACCGGTCTTTGCCCTGGCGTATGTCCGAAATATGAACGACAACGGACGCAACGTTGAGTTGACGTACACCAGTCCCCTCTTCGAGCGTGCCCTTCGCGAGGCCGACTTGGACGACGAGACGAGGGAAGGCATCATCGACCAGGTGGCGGTGTTGGGGAGCTGTCAGGACGTGGAGGACGTGCCCGGCGAGATTCGAGAGGTCTTCGTCGTGGCTCAGGATATCCCTGCGGAGGAACACGTTCGTATGCAGGCGGCCCTCCAGGCCTTCGTCGATGCCTCGATCAGCAAGACGATCAACTTTCCCTCCGACGCTGCAGCGGAGGACGTGGGGTGCGCGTTTCGAATGGCTTGGGAACTGGGCTGCAAGGGGCTGACCGTCTACGTCACCGGATCACGGGAGAACGTGGTCCTGGAGACGAAGAAGACGAAACGCGCCCGGTCGCGCTCCAAGTCGGCTGCGATGTCGACGGATGTCCGCCCCCGCCCACACTCGCTGACAGGGCAGACCTACAGAGTGCAGACGCCGCTCGGCACCGCGTACACGACCGTGAATGTGAACGGTGATGGCGAGCCTTTCGAGGTCTTCCTCAACGTCGGGAAGGCGGGGTCAGATACAGCTGCCGTGGCAGAGGCCATCGGGCGGCTGGTGTCGCTCGTGCTACGCCTCCCATCGCCGCTCTCCGCCTCACGGAGGCTCAACCAGGTGGTTCGCCAGCTGCGCGGCATCGGGAGCGGTCGGTCCCTCGGGTTCGGCCGCGATCGAGTTCGTAGCCTGCCCGACGGGGTGGCGCAGGTGTTGGCCGAGCATCTGGGCCTCGCGGAACCGGGAAGAGCGGGGCTTGGGAGCGAGCAGCTGCCGTTGTTCCCTGAGGGTGACTTGTGTCCTGAGTGCGGCCAGGCCTCGCTGGTCTTCGAAGAGGGATGTCGCCACTGCTATACCTGCGGCTATAGCGAGTGTTAGCAGGCAGTGGTCCGGGCTTGCGGGGAGGGCGCTGGCAGCCGTAGGCCGCTGCGGCTGCTGTGGCCCACCCGCGGCATAGCCGTCGATGGGACCTCGACCCTCGCATGGGCCGCTGAAGCGGGGCCTAGACCAGCTGGATGTCGAGCGCCGATAGGACTGCGTCGATGGGGTTGAGGATGGTGGTGACGGGAGAGCCGGCGAAGAGGAGGCCCACCACACGCCGCTGCATATCGAGGACCGCTGACCCTGAGTCCCCACCCTCGCTCATTGAATTCGCGATGAGTTGATCCTCGAAGAGCGCTCTGGCGCCGAAATAGTCGATGCGGACGGTCGCCTCAACCTGAGTGATGACCCCTTCGGTGATGCCCGTTGTCCGTCCTGCTTTCTGCACTCGGGTCCCGAGGTAGGCAGCCCCCACGCCCTCGGGCGCGCCAATGCCCAGGATTTCGTGGGTCAGCGTCCCCGGCTGGAAGGGTTTCGCGATGGCTGCGTCGACACGGTTGGTGCCTCCTGTTTGCTTCACGGCTTTGAGCACGTGGAAGGATCCGACGGCGCGCGCGATGCTGTTAAGCAGTTTCGCCGTGAGGTCTGCCAGCTGGCAGTCCGAGGCCTCGGACTCGAATACAAGATCTACAGCATCGCACAGCACCCCGATACGGTCCTCCGGGCTGCCGCCGTCGGCGGTTCCTGGCTGGAGGATGGGATCCCACAGTTGGTAGCTGTTGCTATTGGCCAGGACGTGATTGTTGGAGAGGATGAAGAGTTCCGCGTCGCGGTGAACCAGGCAGCCGAAGGTGCCCGCTGTGACCAGGTAGTGTCCGACGGAGACCCCGGGGGGGACCACCGGCCGCCACCGATCCCTCGGCCCGGGGCTTCCGGAGGCTGCGGGTAGAGCCCGCAGAAGTCCTGTCTCGACCACGTCAGTCTTCACACCCTCAACGAAGCGGGGCACGAGGTTCTTCGGGGACAGCGCGCTGGCCGGCATCTTGCGCGTGACAGAGACGACCACGCTCATCTCATCCGTGGTCTCGCCGCCCTTCGTCTTGTAGCCCAGGCCTACGCCGACCACATTCCGCTTGCGCAGCAGCTGAGAGCCGTGCGTCTGCTTGACACTACGAGCGTGGGCTAGTCGTCTCTCCATCGGCCTTTCTCCCAGGGGCTAAGCGTGGACGTTGAGCGGGGTACCTAACGATGTGCGGGCTCTGTCTGGGCCCGCCCGGTGCTGTCGGGCTGGAGCGTGCCGATAGCGCGGACCTCGATGGGTACGCCCTCCAGCTCTCGGGGGATCAGGTCGTGGCTTGCGAGCTCGCGGCGGGGGACCTTGTGGGTCACCGACACGATGATGGTCACTTTCCCCGTCTCCCCCGAATCCGAACAGCGGCGTCCGATGCCCACAGCCACCACGTTCGCCTTGCGTAGCAGCTCCTCTTGGACCTTCTCCTTGAGCCGCCGAACAGCGTTCATCTGGTCCTGTGAGGCACCCATAGCACTCCAATCCTCCAACGCCGGCTTCTACTCCAGCTTGGCAGGCAGATGGAGGCGCACGAGTTGTGCACGCTGCGTGACCGCCATCCCACGGAGCCTGTTGTCTCCGCTTCGCTCGGCAAGATCGGCCGCGAGCTGCAAGTCATCCAGCGCCGCGTCGTAGTCGCCGTTGTGAACTTTGACGCCCGCGCGGAGGTAGTAGCTCCATCCGGAGTCTGGATTCAACGCTAGGGCCGCCTTGACGTCGAGGCTGGCCTTTTTCGGCTGTCCCGATTCCAGGTATCCCCTGCCCCGGTTGAGGAGGAAATTGAAACGGGAGGGGTGAAGCGTTGCGGCGGTCTCGTAGAGACTCTGGGGGTCGGTGCAGCCTCCGGAACGCTCGCAAAGCGCTCCTCCCCAGAGCCAGGGCTCGGGATCGTCCGGGTTCAGCTCTCTGGTCAGTTCGAATTGAGCCAGAGCGCGGGCCGGGGTCTGTTCCAGGAACCACCACCATCGCGATGCATCAGGCTGGGCCTCGGCTCTGGCGCTCTCGGTCGCATCTCGACGCGACCCGACAAAGCGGCGCCGCCGCGCCTGCTGCAGAAGACTCTCGAAACGCGTCCGCTCCACCCGGAGACCGCCCCCGTGGGACGCCAGGTTCTGGAGTCCAGCCTCGATTCGATCGAGGTTGCGAAGCAGCTGGATGGTCTGTTGGCCCCCACCGTCTAGATCGGCGACCAGTCGTTCGGTCTGCTCCAACTCCTTGCGCAGGGCGTCTATGGATGGATGGGCCCGGGGACTGACGTAGAGCTTACTCACAGTCCTTGTCTGGGGCCAACTCGTCATAGACTTGTTTCAGGCCGTTTCGAACGCGGCGACGGTAGCCCGAGCGAGCCTCGTCCGGCAGCGAAAAGACGGCGAGCAGTTCGTCGACATAGTTGATCACATCATCGCGAGATTTCTCCGCTCGATGGAGCGATCGCACGCGCCGACGAGCCACACGGATGTATTCGCTCAGCGGCTCCGTCGCCGATTGACCACTCAAAGCGCCGCGACCAGGGACGAAGATGGTCTCAGCGAGGTGAGATCTCCGTAGTGAGGTCAAGGTCTTGAGCCACGCCTTTGTGTCCGGGCACTCCTCCATGACAGGAGGGAGGCCGACCACCAGCGAGTCCCCAAGGAACATGACGTCCACGTCCTGCGGTTTCGCCCAGCTGCTCCCAGGAGCGGCCCCATCCGTCACTGCCAGTTTGACGTCCCTGCCTGCTTTGTGGAGCGTCATCGTGTTGCTGAACAAAAGGCTGGGAAGCTCGGGCTCAACCGTCTTGAGGATATCCTCTTGATCCGGGTGGTTCCTTCTCAATCGCCGGACCACGTTGCGCCAGAAGCCCCGACTACGGTCGGCCGCCTGTTCGTAGGCACCGCGGGAGGCGACAATGGGAGCCTCCAGGAGGGCGGCGCAGAGGAGTCGGTGGGGGTGGGCATCGGTCAGGGCCGTGTAGACGATGGGGCGATCGAACAACTCCCCGATCTGCTCCCGCCACTCGAGGGCATCCCTCGGCAGCGTCGGCGCGTCAATGGCAACGACCCCGTCGGGCCCGACGACGCAGCCGACGTTGACGTACTTGTACTCGATTGAGACGTAGACGTTTGGTGCGATCTCTCTCATAACGTTTCCCTTGCGCTAACTGTCGAAGGTCCCGTAATCCCCACGCGTCACGGCCTACGTGGGCCCTTCCGTCGGTGGGCGGAGGCCCGGCGTTGGGCACCTTTGCCGCGATTCCATCTCCCACGTTCTCCCATTATTGTGGGGGGCCCAGGGCGGCCTTCAGATCCTTCAAGATGTCCCTGACCTCGCGCGCCGGAGACTTCGGCGCGCTGCCCTGCGCGATATGAGGCCTGCCACCACCTTTGCCGTCGAGACGTGCGCATGCCTTCTGCAGGAGTTGATTCACGTCGATGTCCGCGTCCTGGGCGCGCGCGAAGCAGTAGTGCGTCCGATCGAGAGTGCTGAAGAGGAGTGCTACGTGACGGCTGTGCTCGGCTACCTTGAGGGCCAACA
>CAZIWL010000080.1:4653-20344 GCA_964542755.1 uncultured Anaerolineales bacterium | reverse complement strand
ACGAGCTCCAGGTCGTCGAAGGCCATCAGAAAGGCAGCCAGGCCGCTCCGAACCACGGCGTGATCGTCCACCAGCAAGACTCGAATGACGTCCTCTTGGTTCATGGATCCTCTCCCTCGTGGGCCTCGGAGGGCCAAGCCACCGCGGCCCCAGTCCAGACAGTTAGAAAGTTGCCGATTCTCGCAATAGATGCGCCCGTCTTCGCCGGTTGAGTAGACGTTGAGCGAAGCGAGACGTCGTATCGAAACCCAGCGAGGGGCGTATCCCAGCCGATTCCACCGGGCAGGCCGCTCCTTGATCTCGACGCCGTGCTGAGCTTGTCGCTCGTATTGAGCCCGTCGAAATGGAGCATACGCCCAGCCAACGGCGCTGGGCACTCGATCAGCGTCGCTTCGAAGGTGTCCCTTTCAGAGACGTCTGGCCCCGGTCTCCAGTGCAAGAATCGGCATTCTGTGCTATAGTATACTCCAGCAACAGACAGAGGCAAGGACGGGCAGCAGGCCCCCTTGGCGAGCGGCCCCACGATTCCTACGCAGATCAACCCTAGGATGGAGACGACGCGACAAACTATGGATTGGACGGACGAGAACGGCGGACTGGACGAGAGGCACAGTCTGCTGACCACCCTATTTGACCGCATGCCGATGGGCATTGCGGTCTTCGACCGCGACTATCGACTGAAACGCTGCAACCCCACGTGGGCGGCATTCATCGAACGGTACGGCCCGCCGTCGGCCCAGCCGGCCGAACCGGGCACGCCCTACGCTGATCTGGCACCGGGGGCGGAGGAAGTCGCATTCCCCCTCTTCGAGCGTGCGCTCCAGGGTGAGACGATCCGCCAGGAAGGCCTGCGTCTGCAGACGGGCGACAAAGTCTCGTACTGGGACGTGGTGTTGGCGCCCCTGGAAACCGATGGGCGGATCACGGGTATTCTGAACGTCACCATTGATGTCACGGAGCGGGTGAAGGCCGAGCGGGAGGTGATGCGCCACCGTGATCGGCTGGAAGAGGAGGTCGCCAGACGGACGGCGGAGCTGCGCCGCGCCAACGAGGCGCTGCAGCGGGAGCAGAGTTTCAGCTCCGCTGTGCTGGAGACAGCCGGGGCTCTGGTCGTCGTGGTCGGCCGAGACGGTCGCATCATTCGTTTCAACCAGGCTGCTGAGGACATCACGGGCTGGGCCTCCGAGGAAGTGGAGAACCGGTTTTTCTGGAACCTCTTCCTGGTGGAGGGGGAGGTCGCTGCGGTGCGCGACGTCTTTCGTCACCTGACCGAAGGACAGTTTCCGAATCATCACGAGAACACGTGGCTGACCAAGTCGGGGGACCGCCGGCTCATCAACTGGTCGAACACGGCGCTGGTGGACGACAAGGGCGCCGTCGAGTACGTGATCGCCACAGGCATCGACGTGACCGACCGGCGGCGAGCGGAAAGCGAACTCCGGCGCCGGCACGACCGGCTGGAGCGCCAGGTGGACCAGCGCACCGCGGAGTTGCAGCAGCGCGTTGCTTTCGAGAACCTGGTTTCGACAATCTCGGCCGATTTCATCAATCGCGCGCCGGAAGAGATCGATGAGGGTATTCGGGAAGCCCTGGAGGCCGTGGGTACGTTCATGGGTGTTGATCGGAGCTACGTCTTCCGGTACTCCGACGACGGGCAGAGGATGGAGAACACCCACGAGTGGTGCGCCGAGGGGATCCAGCCCCAGATCCGGAGCATGCAGGACGTCTCTGTGCAGGCCCTCGAGTGGTCCAACGATCTTCTGATGCGGGGCGAGGTGCTGCACATTCCGTCCGTTGACGACTTGCCGGAGGAGGCGGAGGCCGAGCGTCTGGCATTCCGCGGTCAAGGGAACCGCTCCATGGTCGCCGTGCCGATGAGGTACCAGGGCGAGACGATCGGACTGGTGGGATTCGACGCGGTGCGCGAGCAGCGCAGCTGGTCCGACGAGAGCATCCAGCTTCTGGAGTTGTTGGCTGCGATCCTGGTCAATGCGCTGGAGCGGAAGCGGGCCGACGAGGCGCTCCAGGAGAGCGAGAGGATGCTCTCCACCCTCATCAGCAACCTGCCGGGCATGGCTTATCGGGCCCGCAACGACCACGATTGGACGATGGAGTTCGTCAGTGAGGGGAGTCTGGAGCTGACGGGCTACCGTCCGGACGAGCTAGTGGGCAGTGAGCGGATGGCTTATGGTGCGCTCATCCACCCGGAGGATCGGGCGAAGGTCTGGGAGCGCGTCCAGGCAGCTCTTGACGCCCATCATCCATTTGAGATCACCTATCGGATCCGGACGCGGGAAGGGGAACGCTGGGTCTGGGAGCGTGGACAGGGCGTCTATACGCGCCAGGGGCGGTTGGAGGCCCTGGAGGGCTTCATCACGGACATCACGGAGCGGGTCGCTGCGCGACGCCATCTGGAGCAGCGGGTCGAGGAGCGCACGCACGAGCTGTCGACGTTATTGGAGGTCTCCCAGACCGTGGCCTCGACGCTGGAGCTTGAGCCGCTTCTCGGTCTGATCCTGGACCAGCTCAAGTCGGTGATGGACTACGACGCGGCGTCGGTGATGGTGCTGGAGGAGGATGTACTCCGGCTGCTCGCTTACCGCGGTCCGATTCCCCACGAGGAGGCACTCAAGATTGCTTTCGATCTTGATGAGGCTGGTGTGAACCGCACCGTCGTGGAGGGGGAGGAGCTGGTACTCATTCCCGATGTGCGGGGCGATACGGAGCTGGCTCAAGCCTTCAGGGCGACGGCTGGTGACGAGCTGGAGACGACGTTCGGCTACATCCGGTCGTGGATGGGCGTCCCCCTGGTCGTCAAGGAGAACCTGGTGGGGATGCTGGCGCTGGATCATAGCGAGCCCGGCTACTATACCCGGGAGCGGGCGGAGATGGCGACGGCCTTCGCTTCCCACGCCGCCGCGGCGATGGAGAACGCGCGGCTCTACGAGACGGAGCAGGAGCGGCTGGAGGAGAGCGAGCGGCGCAGACGGGTGGCTGAAGGGCTGCGGGATGTCCTGGCCGTCCTCAATACCGAGCGGTCCCTGGAGAAGGTGCTGGACACGATTCTTGAGCAGGCCTGCCGCCTGCTCCGATCGGAGGCGGGGGTCGTGTACGAGTTGCTCCTCGAAGAAGGGCTGGTCGACATTGAGGTGACCTGCCGCATGCCGGACGGATTCGAGGCGATCGGGCCCCTTCCGCTCATCCAGAGTGAGGCCAACCTGGCGACGCTGAGGAGGGAGTGCTATACGGTGCCCGATATCCAGGCCGGCCTGAGCGATCCACCGCCCATGGACGAGGCCGACCGGGTGCGGGCTCGGCCGTGGGCGGAGATTGTGAGTGGGAGTTTCCGCTCCTATCTTTCCGTCCCGATCGTGGTCGAGGACGAGGTGTACGGCGCTATGTCCCTCTTCTACGCTACCTGCCGAGACTTCACGTTCGAGGAGCGGGACTTGGCCATGATGCTGGCCGACCAGGCGGCGCTGGCGATCGAAAACGCCCGCCTCCGTGTCGAGGCTGAGAAGAGCGCGGCTGCTGCCGAGCGAAGCCGCCTGGCGCGTGACCTCCACGACGCTGTTACGCAGACGCTCTTCTCCGCGAGTCTGATTGCGGACGTCCTTCCGCGAATCTGGGAGAAGGACATCGACCAGGGCCTGGGGCGTCTTCAAGAGCTCCGGGAGTTGACGCGGGGCGCGCTGGCGGAGATGCGTACGCTGCTGCTCGAGCTGCGGCCCGCAGCGCTGACGGATGCTGAGCTGAGCGAGCTCCTCCATCAGCTGGCCGAGTCGATCACGGGCCGAGCGCGGGTACCGGTGGATGTGGCAATCGACGGGGCGTGTGATCTGCCGGTGGACGTCAAGGTGGCGCTCTACCGCATCGCGCAGGAGTCGCTCAACAATGTGGCGAAACACTCCGGGGCGACGCAGGCCACCGTGATGCTCCACTGCCGTGACGAGGTGACCTTGGACATCGTCGACGACGGGAGGGGCTTCGATCCGACGGGCATCCCCCCGGACAGCCTGGGGGTCGGGATCATGCGTGAGAGGGCGGAGGGGATCGGCGCAGACCTGCGGATTATGAGTGAGCTCGGTGAGGGCACGCGGGTTCACGTTGGCTGGTCGGGCTGACACGTGGTTGGAAACCGTGCCATGGTACGATGGCTCAGGTGGAAGGATCCTGGCCTGCCGGGATGCGGCCTGAGGCTGGCTGCTCCCCGGATGGCGTTGAGCCCCAGGATCGTGTGCGTGAGAAGGAGATGATGCGCGTGAGAGATCAGAGCGCTGAAGTCGCGGGTGATTTGGCCAGCGATGCGGCTCTTCAGCCGACCGCTGGCCGAGACGGGGGGGAGGGTGGCACCAAAGAACCTCTAAGCGACCTCCGCTGGCTCACCCGGACGGGGCTGGACCTTCTTTCTCTCTCCAGCGAGCGAGAGATTATCGACTATGCAGGACGGACGTTGGCGGAGAGACTCGGTGACTGCATTACCATCGTGCTGACGAGCACAGCGGGTGGGCGAGCCCTGAGCATACGGGGCATCTTCGGCATCAACAAGCGGCTGCTGGTTCGTGCCGTGGACCTGGTGGGTGACCGGATCCGGGATCGTTCTTGTCCGATTGATGAACGGTTCGAGAGCGTCTACAGAGACAGGCGTCTCTATCGGCACGAGGCGGGGCTGGTCGATTTCTCCAGGCAGGTACTGCCGAAACCGGTCGCCAGGGCGCTGGGACAGCTGCTCGGCGTCAGGGACGTCTACACCATGGGCCTCGTTGGCGAGGAGCGGGTTCTCGGGAACATCCACCTGCTCGGCCTCAAGGCCGATCTGATTGAATCTCCTGAGACTGTGGAGGTCTTTGCCCATCAGGTGGCCCTCGCGCTGGAGCGCGCCGCGGCCCACAAGGCGCTGAGGGAGAGTGAGGCCCGCTACCGCGGCCTGTTCGAACACGCTGTTAGTGGCTTTGCCTTGCACGATGTGATCCTCGACGACCAAGGGAGGTCCGTCGACTACGTCTTCCGGGAGGTCAATGCCGCCTTCGAGGAGATGACGGGTCTCAAAGGTGAGGAGATCGTGGGGCGTCGTGCGACGGAGGTCCTCCCCGGCATCGAGGACGAGGTCTTCATCGATGTCTACGGCCGGGTCGCCCTCACGGGGGAGCCGGCGCACCTGGAGATCTACGTCGACGCGTTGGACCGCTACCAGGAGATCACCGCCTACGCCCCGGCGGAGGGGCAGTTCGTGACGCTCATCTCCGACGTTACTGAGACGAGGCAGCGGGAGCGCGCCGAGAGGCGGCTGGCGGAAAGGGTGACCGCGGGCCTCAGGGCCGGTGACCTGGCCTGGTGGGAGATGGAGCTTCCGTCCGGAGAGGTCGCGTTCGACGACATGAAGGCCGCCATGCTCGGCTACCCCCCGGAGTGCTTCGAGACGTACCACGACTTTGTCGAGCTGATTCATCCTGAGGACCGTGAGCGGGCGATGCGCGCTATGCGCGATCACCTGGAAGGCAGGACGGAGAACTACGAGGTCCAGTACCGCATCGAAACCAGGGATGGGGAGCTCAAGTGGTTCCGGGACGTCGGCGGCATCGCTTCCCGCGACGAGGGAACGGGGACCACCCGCGTTGTGGGGATTGTGGAGGACATCACCGAGCGCAGGAAAGCCCAGCGGGCCCTGGCTCGGAACGAGCGAAAGCTGAAGGAGATCTTTGATGCCTCTCCCATTGCCATCGAGATCTACGATGGGGATGGGAGGCTCGTGGAGGCGAATCCGGCGTGTCTGGAGCTCTTCGGTGTTCAGAGGCTGGAGGACGTTCTGGGATTCGATCTATTCTCTGATCCGAACTTGCCGGCGGACGCCAGGGCAAGTCTTCGGCAGGGCGCGATGGTGCGCTACGAGACCGAGTTCGATTTCGGCAGGGTGATTGACCAGGAACACTACGCGACGAGCAAGCAGGGACGGATGTCCATCGATGTGCGCATCACCCCTCTCCGCGCCACCACGGGGGATCGCCCGGAGGCGTATCTCGCGCAGGCTCAGAACGTGACGGAGCGGAAGGAGGCGGAGCGTGAGCTGCGGATGAGCAAACAGCGCTTCGAGCTGGCCCTCCACGGTGCTGACCTGGGCACGTGGGATTGGGAGGTCCAGACCGGCGCAGTGCAGTTCAACGAGCGCTGGGCCGGAATGATGGGCTACCGTCTAGAGGAACTCGAGCCTAACCTGGACACGTGGGAGCGATTGGTCCACCCCGATGATCTGGTGCTTGCCTGGGAGCGGCTGCAGGCGCATCTGGAGGGTGAGCATCCACTCTATGAGGCGGAGATGCGCATGCGGCACAGGTCAGGTGAGTGGCGCTGGATCCTGGATCGCGGCAAGGTGATCGAACGGGACGAGCGAGGGCGGCCGCTCCGCGCCTGCGGGACGCATCTTGATATCACCGAGCGGAGGATGATCGAGAGGCGACTCCGCGAGGAGGAGCGCATGGCGGCACTGGGACAGATGGCCGCCGGCGTGGCCCACGACTTCCGGAACCGCTTGAATCCCATCATCCTCTACGCCGAGATGGCGCTGGATCGGGCCGACCTGCCTGCGAGCCTGCGCCCGCACATGGAGGCGACGCTGGAGGAATCCCGCGGCATGGCGGACCTGGTGCAGCAGATCCTGGATTTCACCAGCCGCGCCATGATTCGCCGGGAGCGGGTCGATCTGGCCCAGTTGGTGGAAGACGTAGCCGACAGCCTGGGCGACGATGTGCCGCCGGAGGTGAAGATGGCGGTCCGCACGACTGTGGACACCCATACAATCCTCGCCGACGCGGCGCGCATCCGGCAAGCCGTGCGAAACCTGGTCCTGAACGCCCGCGACGCCATGCCCGACGGTGGGGACCTGACCCTGGAGGTTTCGAGGGTTGAGGTTGAGCAAGGGGAGCATCCACCGCTGTCCGAGGCCGGGGGTACCGACGGGAACGGTTCACCGGGGGGTCCGTGGGTCTGTCTCGCGGTCTCCGACACGGGGACGGGCATGACCGAAGAGGTCCGTGCCCACCTGTTCGAGCCCTTCTTCACGACCAAGGACGTGGGGGAGGGGATCGGTCTGGGACTGCCGCAGGTCTACGGCATCGTCCGTCAGCACGAGGGCTTCGTCGATGTGGAGACGACCGTCGGATCGGGGACCACTTTTCGCATCTTTCTCCCTGCCTATGCGGAGTCCGCCACCGAGGCGGATCATGGGAAGTCCGAGGCGTCTGCATCCGAACCGCCAGGGTGCGTCTTGCTTGTGGCTGAGAAGAGCGCCTGGCGGCGTTCGGTGAGGGAGGCGTTGACCTCTACGGGCCTGCGGGTCGTCACCGCCGCGGATGCTCAGGAGGCGGGCGCGGTCTGCCAGTCCCCCCGCTGGTCCACGGGCCGATCGTCCATCGATCTGGTGGTCCTGGACGTGAGCCGGCTCGGGCGGGAGGATTCCGGGCTCCTTCGCCGCTTGAGACGGGCCCATCCGAGCATGCGCGTCATTGGAGTTTTCGACCCCGATGAGAACGGTCCACCCGAGGACTGGTCGGAGGAGGGTGCTGTGAGTCTCGTGGAGAAGTCTGCTGCGGTAGATGAGTTGATTCGTGCCGTGCGCCGGGCGCTGACGTGAGGACGGTGGCGGTGTTCATGATGGAGCGTGATCTGCCAGCCCGTACCGGCAGCCGTTGGCCGGTTTTCCTTCTGACGATGTGAGGTGATCTATGGCGGACCCAGACAACCTGCGCTTCTGGGCTGACAGCGCGGGTGAGCCCGGGACGACGTTTCGGGATCGCTCGATTCTTGTCGCGGCGATACTTGTCGTGGCGGCAGGCTTGCTGTGGGGTACAGCTCGGGTCACAGCCCTCCGCCTGCGCGCGGAGCGGCTCGCCCAGGCCCGGGTGGCCGCTCAAGCCGTCGATGTAGCCGCCTTGAGATCGCTGACCGGGTCCGCTGAGGATCTGGGGACATCGAGCTACATGCGGCTGAAGGCGCGGCTCGCCGGGCTGCGCCAGGCCAGCCCCTGGTGCCGCTTCCTTTACGTCACGGGCCGGCGCGACGGAGAAATCTTCTTCTTCGCCGACTCCCTCGCCCCCGAACAAGAGGCGTACGCTCCACCGGGTCTCATCTACGAGGAGGCCTCCGAGGCTTTCCATCGCGCGTTCGAGACCGGTCAGGAGGGATTCGTCGGGCCGGTGACGGACCGATGGGGAAGGTTCGTGACAGCCATCATTCCGTTGGGCGACCCCTCAGCGTCAGAGGTGGTCGCTGTGCTGGGCATGGACGTGGAGGCTGGGCGCTGGCACCTGGAGATTCTCCGTCAGTCCCTTATTCCCTTCACAAGCATCCTTCTGTCGGCGCTTCTCGTCCTGCTGGTGATCCTGCAGCGGCAGCACGTCAACGCGCGGCGCGTGAGTCATGAGCGCTGGCGGTCCCTCACGGAGATGTCTCCCGACCTCGTCTTCGCCGTGGACCGGGAGCTGACCATCCAGTTTGCCAACCGTGGCTGGCCGGGCCTCACTGCGGAGGAGATTGTCGGTACCCCGGTCTATGCCGACGTCGAGAGCGAAGGGCCTGCGTCCATCCGGGAGGTCCTTGAGGGTGTGCTGGTTTCTGGCGAAGACGCGGCCTACGAGGCTGCCTACCGGAAACCGGACGGCTCTATGGTCCACTATGGGTTTCGCGTGGCGCCCCGACGTCTGCCCAAGGGGGACGAGATAGCCGGGCTGATCCTCAGTGCGCGGGACGTCTCCGAACGGAAGCGGGCGCGGCGGGCGCTGGAAGAGAGCGAGCGGCGCTATCAAGAGCTGTTCGATAAGAGCCGGGACGGGTTCGTGATGGTCGATGCCGGCGCACAGATTGTGGATGCCAATCAGGCGTACTGTGAGATGCTGGGGTACTCCCTGGAGGAGCTGCGCGGGTTGGCCAGCTTCTACGAGATCACGCCGGAGCGCTGGCGCGCATGGGAACAGGAGGAGATCTGGGAGGGGCGGCTGCTGACGGAGGGGTACTCGGGGAGGTATCAGAAGGAGTACGTCCGCAAGGATGGGACGGTCTTCCCCGTCGAGCTGCAGTGCTACACCGTCTTCGATGATCACGGGACTCCCCTCTATCTGTGGGGCATCGCGCGGGATATCACGGAGCGGAGGATCTCCGAGGATCTGCTCCAGCGCCGGAACCGGGAGTTGAGTCTGCTCCACCGTGCCAGCCGGGCCTTCACGTCGACGTTGGACCTCGATGAGGTGCTCACCACGGTGCTGGAGGAGGTGCGCAGCGTTTTCGACGTGGTGGCCTGTTCGGTCTGGTTGCTCGACGCTGAGGAGGAGGAGTTGATCTGCGAGCAGGCCATCGGGCCCCACAGCGATCTGGTGCGGGGCCAACGGCTTAGGCCGGGCGCGGGACTGGCCGGGTGGGCTGTCGAACGAGGCGAGAGTGTCATCGTGGCCAATGCGTTGGAGGACGAGCGTCACGACGTCACTGTGGACGAGGCGACAGGCCTGGACGTTCGGTCCGTGCTGAGCGTACCGCTCCAGGTCAAGGACGACGTCATCGGCGTGCTCCAGGTCGTGGACACCGAGGTCGGGCGCTTTGGCCGAGAGGACGTGGTGCTCCTGGAGCCCCTGGCCGCCTCGGCTGCCGTGGCCATCGAAAACGCCAGTTTGTACGATCGGGCCCAGCAAGAGATCGCAGCCCGGCGCGGTACCGAAAGCGCGCTCCGCGCCAGCGAGGAGAGGTTCCGGAGTCTGGTGGAGCAGTCAACGTACGGCATCGCCCTGACGGATGGGAATGGTCGGGTGCTTGAGTGGAACGCGGCCCTGGAGGCGATCTCTGGACTAGACGCCGACGCGGTGCTGGGGCGGCCCGTGTGGGATGCCATTCAGTCGCTCGCCACCGAGCGAGGACGGGATCTCTTGGACGGAGAGCGGCTGCGCCAGGCGATCGATGCGGGCGTGGAGCCTGAAGAAGGCGTCTGGCAGGGCGGCGTGATGGAACAGGAGATTAGACATCCCGATGGGACTGTGCAGACGGTCCATCTGACCCTCTTCCCCATCCAAACGTCGGAGCACCAGGTCTACGCCAGTATCGTACGCGACGTCACGGAACGGAAGGAGATGGAGCGCGAGCTCAACCAGCAGGCGAAGCTGGCCGCGGTGGGGCAGTTGGCCAGCGGCATCGCCCATGACTTCAACAACATCCTGGGCGCCATCATCCTCTACGCGCAGATGCCCCTGGCGCACGCTGATCTGACCCCAGAGATCAAGGATGCCTTCGAGACGATCCTGGAGGAGTCCCGTCGCGCCGCCGACCTGGTGAACCAGATCCGTGACTTCAGCCGCAGTGCAAGGATGAGCACGGAGCCGGTCGACCTCGCGGCCCTGGTGGAGGAGGCGCTCGGGCTTCTGGAGAGGACGGTCCCGGCGCACATCGACGTGACCGCGCATCTGGATTCCGACCCATGTACGATCCAGGCTGATGCCACCCGCATTCACCAGATCCTGATGAACCTGGCTCTCAACGCCAGGGATGCCATGCCGCAGGGTGGCGAGCTTCGGATTGGGGTGGAGGAGCGGCTGGTCTCCGCGGAGGACAACCCTCCCGTGTCGGACATGGACGCCGGCGTATGGTGCTGTCTCACGGTGTCGGACACGGGCACCGGGTTGAGCGAGGAAGCCCAGGCACACTTGTTTGAGCCCTTCTTCACCACCAAGGAGGAGCGTGGTACCGGGCTTGGGCTTGCCCAGGTCTACGGCATCGTGAATCAGCACGGAGGATTCATCG
This sequence comes from uncultured Anaerolineales bacterium, assembly GCA_964542755.1. GTDB lineage: Bacteria > Chloroflexota > Anaerolineae > B4-G1 > B4-G1 > SKLM01. The sequence continues at coordinate 9,571 of CAZIWL010000080.1, read as the reverse complement.
ATGTCGAGACTGCCCCCGGGGAGGGCACGACATTCACCATCTTCTTCCCCAACGGGGATGACCCGGCGGAGGGGGCCGGGAGAGCCGTGGAGAGCCACCGGCCTGTTGCCGGGGCGCAGCCGAACGGGGAATCCAAGACGATCCTGGTAGTGGAGGACGGCCGCCAGCTGCGCACGGCCATTAAGAGTGGCCTGGAGCCGCTGGACTACCTCGTGATCACGGCGGCCGATGGCGAGGAGGCTCTGGATGCCGTCTCCCAGTATTCTATTGATCTGGTGCTGACCGACCTGGTCATGCCGAAGATGGGGGGCGAGGTGCTGCTGCGCCGCCTGCGCGACGAGAACCCCGAGCTTAAGGTGGTCGCGATGACGGGCCACGTCGTGGATCGAGACATCCCGAGCTTGCGCGACGCGGGATTCAACGCCGCGCTGCCCAAGCCGTTCTCGATCGACGATCTCTTAGCCATCGTGACGGACACGCTGGAGGGCGCGCAGGACTAGTGTCCCTGGAAACGGAGTCCGACGGTGCGATGCACCTGTATACGTCCGACGGGAAACGCCCGTCGCGCGCAATCCGGCAGACTGGAGTGCATGCCGTGGAGAGAACACCTGATAGCCGTCGCACAGCGCCTCGCCTAGTGGCGCGCTCGATCCTCGGGGCCCTCGCGGGCGCCCTGTTGACGGGCTGCGCGGTCGGGCCGCGCCCGGCGGCGCCGGTCCTATCGCCATCTCCCTCTCCCACGGTGACGCTCACGCCATCCCCTTCGGCCACGTCGGCGCCGACTGCGACGCCCACGCCGACACTCACCCCGAGCCCGACGGCAACGCCAACCGAGACGCCGGTTCCCAGCCTGACGCCGACGCCCCTCCATCCCATGGACGTTGAGTTCATGCGCCAACAGACGTACGCGGGAAGCGAGCTTGTGATCGTGCAGACGCTGGGTCCGGGCGCGAACTATGACCGCTACGTCGCCTCCTACGAGTCCGAGGGCCTCACGATCTACGGGCTCCTGACCGTTCCGCGGGGCGAGGCGCCGGAGACCGGCTGGCCCCTCATCGTCTTTCTCCACGGATACATCCCCCCGGAGCAGTATCGGACGACGGAACGGTACGCGGCTTATCAGGACGGCTTCGCGCGGAACGGGTATATCACGCTCAAGCCGGATTACCGCGGGCACGGGGATTCCGAGGGGAGCGCCGAGCAGGGATCCCGGGGACCGGGGTACGCTGTCGACGTGCTCAACGCCGTGGCCTCACTCCAACGGCTGCCGGAATCGGACCCGGAGCGGGTCGGTATGTGGGGCCATTCGCTGGGGGGGAGTCTGACGCTCCGCGCGATGGTGGTCAGCGGCGACGTCAAGGCCGGCGTGATCTGGGCCGGGGTGGTGGCGACGTACGAGGAGATCTGGGAGGCGCGGCCTCGGTGGGTGGGGGGCGAGCCTACCGTCACGCCGGGACCCGACGTGACGGTGACGCCGCGGGAGGCAGGGCAGCTCTTCGCCTACGGCACGTTCGACGAGAACCCCGAGTTCTGGGCCGCCATCGATCCCGTCACGTATCTCGACGATCTCTCGGGGCCCGTCCAGATTCATCACGCCACCGGGGATCAGTCCGTCCCCGTCGAGTTCTCGGAGAAGCTTTACGAGCGGCTGCAGGAGGCCGGGCAGCCCGCTGAACTCTACACCTACCAGGGAGACAATCACAACATCTCGGCGAACTTCGCGACGGCGATGGAGCGGTCGGTAGCGTTCTTTGATGAGCACGTCAAGGGGGGGCGATAAGGCGATAAGGCGAAAAAGCGAAAAGGCGAGAGGGCGAGCTGGGCGTTATTGGGACGAGATGAAGTCTGGGTTTCCATACCCGCTGATCCCCTGGCGGTAACCGGCCGACGAACGGCGCGTTGGTGCGATGCACCTGAGGGTCCTTGAGGTGGATTGTGGTGTGCGTTTCCGTAGCCGCCGTCCCCCCCGACCAGCGTGACACTTCCCCTTGTTCGTTGTGCCCTCTGTAATCGTTCATGTCCTTCCGGGTCCTTCCGTTGCACCTCTGACGGAACCACTCCTCGTCGTCTCGCGTCGTACACGCCCCAATGGCCGCCCAATGGACGGGAGACAAATAGGCGAATGGCCGCCGCTCACGGATGCGACGAGTGGACGAACTGCACGAGTCGCTGTAGAGTGGTCGAGGCGTTGCACCTTGCAGGTGCGATGCACCTTGAGCTTGCCCGGCAGATCATCCTCGCCCATTGCTCCTCTTCGTGCCGTTGGTGGTCCTTTGCGTCCTTCGTGGTGTCCTTCACGTTCTGCCAGTCGCGGCCCTGCGGCGACAAGTGCTTCTACTGCCCGGTTGACCAGGTCGCGGCCTGTGCGGCTGGGTGGCGCCCTTCTCCACGGCGGGGGGTAAACTGGGTCCCAGTGGGGGTGCATAGGGTACAGAATGCGGACCGGGCGCGGCCCGCCTCAGAAGCGCGTGGACTGGTCAGCGACATCGGACGTAGGGCTGGTGACCGTCGGATGGGGATTGAATCGAGGAGACACCGCATCAGGCCTGCGGGATCGTTTCCCATAGCACAAAGGGAGGCACGAAGTTGATGGAGAACACGAGATCGTGGAACAGAAGGCAGTCAGCTCAGATCGGGGCGGGGCTTAGCTTCGCTCTGGCGGCGTGGCTCTTGGTGGCGACCGGACGGTGGGAGTGGCTCCTCCTGGTGCCCGTAGGCGCACTGGTGGGACTGGTCATCGGCGGTGCTATGGCTCGGTATCCCTCGCTGGCAGGTGTCGGGGCTTCTCTGACCGACGACCTGCGGCGCGGCGCTGGCCTGCTGGTACGCTGGCTGGAGCATCCCAGACTAACCGTGCGATTTGTACGCCTCCTGGCCCCGAGCGTCATCCTGTTTATCGCCATCTGGAGCGCGGCGTACGCCTTTCTACCAGAGCGGATGCTGGCTGCCGGAAGCGACGTGCGCATGATGGGAAACGCGGAGGTCGGGCGTACCCTCTGGGTTGAGTGGCAGTCCATTGTGGTCCGCAACCTCCCCTGGGTGGCCGCCATCGCGATGGTGAGCCTCCTCGTCGGGTACGCGTATGCGTGCACGATTCCCGTGGTCTGGACGGTCTTCTACGCGGTCATCCTGGGCACGAACTCCTTTGCGTTTCCCATGCCGGAGCGCATGGGGCCATCGTTCCAGGTGCTGGGGCGGGCCGGCCCGTATGAGCTGGCGGCCTTTCTCCTGGCTGCTGCGGCCAGCTACCCACTCTCGCGCGTCTCTCTCCCGTGGAGGGAGAGGCGGGAGGAGGTGGAGGTTGACTGGCGGGAAGCGGTGCTGGCGCTGGTATTGAGCGCATCGGGTGTGTTGCTCGCGGCGTGGCGAGAGGCGGTCATGATTGTGGGGCTCTAAGAGAGTCCGATCACAGTCGGCGCCGGGCTGATCGCGATCGTAATCAACAGCGGTGGGATGGCCGGTCGCTGGCGCCATTCCGGAAGCAGGGTCCACCTGGGCCTGCTATGCAGGGCACGAGCGGAGAAGATGCCCGGAGCACTCTGGCCATAGGCCAATGGCGAAGGATTCTGCGTCCCTGTTGTCCGTCTGTTGCTGAAGACGCCTACTTGCCCTGCTTCGTTCCCTCCAGGCTCCTCGGTGTCCTTTGTCGTCTCCACAGCGAGTCCTTCTGCCCGCGCCCCTCGGCGCGCGCCCTCACCGTCGTTCTACGGGCTCAACGTGGACCCTGGTCAACTGACCAGTTCGAAGACCCTCCAGAAGATCAGTGCGCTAACTGCTCACGTCCACGGTGCGCGGGCTGCCTCTATCCAGTAGACTGAAGCCTGAGACGCCTCACCGGAGGCAGCTGCTCACGCAGCACGCCGGTCGGGGCCGCCGGACACGAGCTGGATTCGCGGAGGGGAGGCAGGAGACGATGGATGGAAAGACGATGAGTAGCGGGCCGTGGAACGTCGACGCGGATGCGTTCCCGAGTCAGGGTGATGAGGCGGACAAACTGGCGTTTCTGGTGCGCTATGCGGTACTGGCACCGTCGAGCCACAACACGCAGCCGTGGCGTTTCACCGTCGGCGAGCGGGAGATCCGCATCTACGTCGACCGGTCGCGATGGCTGAAAGTGGCCGACTCGGACCAGCGGGAACTGTACGTCAGCCTTGGCTGCGCGTTGGAGAATCTGCTGCTGGCCGCAGACCATTTCGGGTACGGGTTCGCTACGACCTACCTCCCTGAAGGTGAGGCGAGCGACCTGGCGGTAGTCGTGGAGCTCAGGCCGAACGGCGAGGCGTGCCGATGTCGCCCGGAGGAGCTTTTCGATGCGATCCCGGAGCGTCGGACGAACCACAACGTCTTCGACGCACAGCCGCTTCCGCAGGAGGTCTGGAAAAGACTGCAGGCTTGCGATGACGGGGATGAGGTCTCACTCCGGCTGACCGATGACCCGGCGATCAAGCGGGAGGTGGACCAGATGATCGTGGAGGCCGACGCGATCCAGTTCGCCGATCCGGCATGGCGGGAGGAGTTGGGGACCTGGCTGGGCCGAGGCGTCTTCGGCACGCCGTGGCTGATGTCCAAGGTCTCTCAGCTCGCCGTGACGTACCTCAACCTGGGGTCGGGGACGGCCAAAAAGGATTCGGAGTTGCTGATGAGCGCGCCGGTGCTGGCCGTCATTGATTCGGCAGAGGATGACCGCGAGTCGCAGATCAAGGCCGGTCAGCTCTTCCAGCGTGCGGCGCTGACGGCAGCGACGCTCGGGGTGCGGGTCCATCCGATGAGCCAGATCCTGGAGATTCCGGAGTTGAAGGCGCGGGTGGCCGAGCTGATCCCTGCCGGGAGTGGGACGCCCCAGCATACGTTCCGGTTGGGTTTCGGAGAACCGGAGGGGGAACCGACGCCGCGGCGGCCGCTGGGTGAGGTGATGGAG
>CAZIWL010000080.1:0-4553 GCA_964542755.1 uncultured Anaerolineales bacterium | reverse complement strand
GGGACGGCCGAAGAGGTGAGTATGCGAATGCAGGGTTCTGGTAACCCAGGTCGGTCGGATCTATGTCTGGGCCGAGTGGCCGCCAGCCCGGATGTCGAGTTGGACGGCGGATTGCCAGACTCGCAGGTTCGTCCGGTCCTCTTGGTCTCTTCGTGTTCCTTGTGTCCCCTTGTGTCCTTGGTGGTTTGCCAGTCACGTTCTTTCTGTCAGCTCCCGCCGTCGCCCTCTTGGCTGCAGCCCGGCCCGGTTGACCAGGGGCAGGTGTACCTGCGGGTCCAGGGCAATACGTCACCCGTCGAGCGGTGTCTGCACGCATCCTTCGGGGACGCTTACGGCGGTTCAATGACACGTAGTCCAACAGGGACAAGGTGACGAGGAGAAGGGAGTGTATGAGTGGTATGGGGACTGAATCGCTAGGGTTGGGGCGCTGGGCGCAGACGCATCCGGTGCGGGCGGCTGGACGACTGCTGGTTCTCTTGCTCGCAGCAGCGTGGGGCGGGGCCACGGGGGCGTTCGTGGCCTGGGGGCCCCTGATGGCCGGGGTGCCGGTGATGGTTCCACTGGGCCTCCTGGGCGCCGCCGGACACGGCTCGCTATGGGCACGGCAGCAGCTGGCCGCCGTGAAGGGAGCCCGTGTGACGACCGGGCGTTGGCTTCGAGGACTCCTGCTGGGTCACCTCGGGATCTTCCTGGCTGTGGGACTCCTGTCGAGCGTTCAACTGTACCGCATCGGCTTTCTCCCACCCCTCAGCCAGGATCGGCTCGCCAACTTCGACCGGCTGGTCCAGGGGATGGAGGCCGCTTATCCCTACTTTGACTTGAAGGGCGTGGACTGGGACGACCTGGTGAGCGGGTACCGGCCGCGGATCGCCGAGGCCGAGAGGGATGAGGCCTACTTCGCCGCCCTGGAGGAAATGCTGGCGGAGCTCAACGACGGCCACACGGGCGTCACGCCACCCGTCGTCAGGAATGCCGGCTGCACGTTCGTCGAGACGCGGGAGATCGAGGGCCAGGCCGTGGTGGTCCGTACGGCGGGCAACGCCCTGGAGGCCGGGCTGACCGTCGGTTCCGCGATCCTAGCGGTCGACGGCTGGCCTCTCGAGGAGGCGGTGGACAACGTGAGCGAGCGGCTGCGCTACGGCTCCACCGCGCGGCAGCGGCGGGCCCGTGCCTTCCAGTGGCTCCTGCACACGCCCTACGGCGGGGAGCGTGAGGTTACCTTCGAGACACCGGAGGGCGAGGAACGCATGACCGTGCTGGTATGCGCCGAAGACCCGGCGGCGGCCGCTGAGGCTGGGAGGGGCGGCGATATCTGGGACCTCCTTCTGCCCGTGGCGGAGCGGCGGATTGTGAGCCGCCAGCTTGCATCTGGCATGGGCTATATCCGCGTTCCCACCTTCGGTGTGGATCTAGTAGCCGCGTTTGACGCAGCGCTGAACGATTTGCTCGACGCGCCGGGCCTCATCATCGATCTTAGAGGGAACGGTGGGGGCAATTCCGCCTTCGGCGACCAGATGGCCGGGCGTCTGTTGAACGAACCCTTCGCCTACGGCCGCGACACGTATGCAGCGCGGCTGCCCACGCGCGCCTGGCGGGGGCATATGACGTTTCGTGTCGCCCCTCGTGAGCCGGTCTTTGAGCGCCCGGTGGTGGTGATTATGGAGACGTCCAACTTCAGCAGCGCCGAGCAGTTCCTCATCGCGCTGATCGACAGCGGCCGGGTGCAGACCGTGGGGCGGCCCACCAGCGGGGGCAGCGGGAATCCGACCGTTTTCCAGCTGCCGGGACCGCGGGATGTGAGGTTCTCGACGGCCAGCTTCATCCGCAACGACGGAACCCCCATCGAGGGCGTGGGGCTCCATCCCGATGTCCACGTGGGCTGGACGATCGAGGACTTCCGCCAGGGGCGCGACCCGGACCTGGCGACGGCGGAGCGGCTGCTGTTGGATCTGGACTGAGGCGGCTACGATGTACGGCGCGCAGGGACGAATGGCGCGAATATGTGTCGCAGCGGGTAGGACCCGGTTTTGGAAAACAGGCAGTCAGCGGCACGGAGCAGCAGGGAGACAGGTGCGACGCACCAACTGACTTCTTCGTGCCCTCGGTGCCGGCTTTTTGTCCTTAGTGGTTCTCCTGACCCCTACGGGCCACCACGTTAGCGAACGTCAGGAGGGGTTCCAGGCCAACGATCTCCGTCCCCGAGAGGGAGCACGCTTGAAGGCGAAGCGCGGGTAGCCGAGAATCATGGTCAGCTCGAGCTTGCGACCCTCCGGGAGGCCGATGATCTGGGTGAGTTCGTCATTGCGCTCGAGAGCCGCGTTGACGTAGCCGATCTGGCACGTGCCCAGACCCAGGCTTTCGGCCGCCAGCATGACGTTGTAGGCCGCGTAGACCGCGTCGTCCCGTCCAAGGAAGGCCTCCACAGGCACGTGCGCGGCCAGCACGAGGGGAGCGTTGTAGAAGATTAGGTCCTCCCCCTCAGCGTGTCTCCGGGCCAGGTCCTGGAAGGTGTCCGCGGCGTCCACCGCCTCGCTCACTCTATGCGGCCCGAGCGCGACTCGGAGGAAGGGGCGCAGAAGCCGGATCTGGAGGAGCTGGGCGGTCCGATCCAGCGTCTCTACCACCGCATCCCGCAGGTCGGCGATGCGGTCAGGATCGTCGAGGGCGATCCAGTCGACCGACTGCTTGTTCGAGGCGCTGGGTGCCCAGCGAGAGACGTCGACGATCCGGCGGACAGTCTCCCGCGGAACGGGCTTGTCGCGGAAGACCCGGAGCGAGCGTCGGGCTCTCAGGGCGCCCACGAGGTCCTCGAATGAGGGTAGAGCGTCGCGATCGACCGTCGGGCACGCGTCCAGCGGGTACCCGGTGTGGTGGACAGCGTCCACCGGGCAGACCGCCACGCAGTGCCCGCATAGCCAGCAATCCTGGGGCCGCACCGCCTCCGCGGCTTCGTCTCCAAGCTCGAAGACGCGCGCCGCCCGGCAGACGGCCACGCAGGCGCCGCACCGGATGCAGGTCTCTTGATCAACGGCAATGGTGGGGACGGGGTTGTCCGGCAAGATCGTGCACCTCCTTGAAACGACGAGCCGCGATTGGGCGACGGCCGTGAGATCGGCCGTGTCCGGGCGTGACGTTGGCGGAGTCGCGCGTGGTTTCTACGGCCAGGCAGACTCCGGTTGTTGCGCAATCATTCTATCACGGTGAAGCACCACGGTCAAAGAGGTGCGTCGGGAAGGGATGGGTGCGTGATCTTGACAGCGGGTGCCTCGGCCCGTCAGCGAGGTCAGTGCGTTGCACGTGTCTCGTCCAATGCAACTGGGGTGGATCGACCATGCGCAGGGGCCCCAATCTGTGCTGTGGCCTCACGGTCTGGTATGCGTTCCTACCGGATTCCTACCCAGGTGACCAGGCGGCGGCCTGGCGGAACGAACAGATGGTTTCCTCTCCGCCTCACTGATGCGGTCGGATGTCCCGCATGGTACGATAGGAGCGATCGATGGCAGCGCGTGCTTGGGTGAATGACCGGCCCTTGGCGCGCCTTTTTTCGGAAGCAGGCGTTTAGTGAGGAGGATCCACATGGACCCGGAGACCAAGAAGAGGCTGGCCGTCTTTCTTCTGCTCACCACGGCCTTCAGCGCCGTGTTCTACGTGCTCATCGGCCGGGCGGGATCGATGGAGACCGGTGGGGGGCTCTACGTGGTAGGACTCATGTGGTGCCCCGGGGTGGCGGCGCTGCTGACACAGCTCCTCACGCGCAGGACGCTGCGCGGCCTGGGCTGGCGGTGGGGCAGGACGCGGTATCAGCTGTTGAGCCTAGCCGTGCCGGCAGGGGTGGTCGCCATCACGTACGGTCTGATCTGGCTGACAGGCCTGGGCACCATTCCCAACCCGGCCTTTGTCGAGACCATCTCCAGCCAACTTGGTTTCCCGGTATCGACAGCCGGGGCTGTGGCGATCTACGCGGCGATCTCAGGAGCGTTCGGGTTCATCACCACCCTGCCTGCGGCGCTGGGCGAGGAGATCGGCTGGCGCGGGTTCCTGGTGCCGGAGTTGTCGAGGGTGTTTGGTTTCAGGGGGACCGCTCTGGTGAGTGGGCTGATCTGGGCCGTCTGGCATTACCCGGTGATGATCTTTGCGGACTACGGCAGTGGGGTGCCGCTCTGGTACGGGATGATCTGTTTCACCGGGATGGCGGTGGGATTGAGCGCCGTGATGGCGTGGATCCGCTTGAGGTCGGGCAGCGTTTGGACGGCCGCCTTTGCTCACGCGGCGCACAACATCTTGGTTCAGACGATCTTCACGCCGCTGACGGCGGATGCCGGGCCTACGGCTTACTGGATCGACGAGTTCGGCGCCGGGCTGGCGATCGCGTACGCTGTTGCCGGCTTCGTCTTCTGGCGTCTGCGCGGTCGTCTCTCGTCGGTCTAACCGGCTCCAGCCGGATCGGGGGATCTGGCGGACGCTGGCCCACCCGGTTCAAGCCGAATCGCGAAACCTGGCGGACGCTGGCTCACCCGGTTCAAGCCGGATCGCGAAACCTGGTGGACCCTGGC
>CAZIWL010000079.1:0-20453 GCA_964542755.1 uncultured Anaerolineales bacterium | reverse complement strand
GTGGGTTCTCTGGTATAGTTGCGATTGAGCCGGAGTGGCGGAACAGGCAGACGCGCGCGACTCAAAATCGTGTGGGCTTTGACCCATGTGGGTTCGACTCCCACCTCCGGCACCTTCATCAGGCTCCACTCGCGGCGTCGATGGGCGGCTGAACGCCCAGAGCGCCGCGTTTTCTCATCGTAGGGACAGACGACATGCGTGAACGAGCACCCGAGTGGCTCATACAGTCGATCGCGGGTATCGTACTGGGGTTAGCCCTGGGTATCCTTGTGGGCTGGTGGCTCTGGCCCGTCACCTACACCAACACCTCCCCCACGGCACTGCGCACGGACTACCGCGACGACTACATCCTCATGACCGCCGCCGCTTTCGAGGTCGACCACGATGTGGATAACGCCCGTGCCCGCCTCGAGCACTTGGACTCTGAGGAACCCGGTGCCCCCGCCGCGGAGCTCGCGGAAAGACTGATCGAGAACGACGGCAAGGAGGAGGACATTGCCCGACTGGCCCGGCTAGCCCGTACCTTCGGCGCCAACAGCCCATCGCTGTCGTCCTATCTGGAGGACGACTCGTGAACTTGCCGTTCGCGCCCCGCTACCTCGTGACGGGTCTCATCCTGGGCCTCGCTCTGGGTCTCGTCTACACGTGGGGCATCAGTCCTGTAGAGCTCACCAACACCTATCCCGCCCTTCTGCGTACGGACTACCGCCACGATTGGGTACGGCTGGCGGCCCTCTCTTATGCGGCCGGCGACAGCCTGGAACGCACGCAGGCCCGTTTGAGCGGGCTGACGGAGGAGACCGTCACGGAGGCCTTGGAGTCTCTCATGCTCGACTACGTCTCTGCCGACGATATCGAGACGCTGCGGTGTATGACGCAGCTGGCGGAGGCGATGGACCTTCGGATTTCTGCAGGACTGATCTACTTGGGCCCCAGCGTATCCCCCACTGCGGTTGCGACGCCCTCCCCAACACCAACGCATACGGCCTCGCCGACGGCAACGCCTTCCTCGACCCCAACGCCTTCGAGGACGCCGACTTCGACACCCACGAACACCTCAACGCCAACGGCTACACCAACGACAACACCCACATCGACGCCGACACCTACCCCCACGCCAACCGTAACGCCGACGCCCACCGTGACCCCGACCCCGACACTCACGCCCACACGGACGGTCACGCCGACGGCGACTCTCACACCATCGCCGACGCTGACGCCGGTGCCCACAAACACGCCGAGCTCGACGCCCACCGAAACGCCGACGAGAACTCCAACGGCGACACGTACACCCACGGAAACGCCCACACCGAGCGACACGCCGACCCCATCGGCCACGCCCACAGAGACGAGGACTCCCACGCCCAGTCGGACGCCCTGGCCGACGAGAACGCCGCGCCCGTCACGGACGCCCACCCCTTCCCCAACCACTACACCGTCGCCGGTGGTCACGCCATCTCCAACGCCACCTCTCTTGCAGCGCCTTGTCGTCAAGGAAGAAGAACAACTGTGCGACCCGGAGCAACCCCTCCACATCGGCGTGGTGGTGGAGGATGAGCGGGGCGCCGGACTTCCCGGGGTCGAGGTTTGGCTCACCTGGGGCGAGGGAGCGGACCGTGCTGTGACAGGACTGAAGCCCGACCAGGGACTTGGTTACGTCGACTTCAACGCGGAAGTTGACACAGCCTACGCCATCAGCGTGGGCACGGGGGCGATGCCTGTGGTGTCCGGACTGGAACTTGAGCCGTGTCCGTCTGAGGGAGAGGACATGGAGACCGTCATTGGGTCCTGGCGCATCGTACTGGCGCCAGAGAGCTAGGCACACAGCGACAGCACGACGCAACGACAGCGCGGAGCGCCGAAAGCCGGTCAGAACACCTAAGGCGCTCCACGGCCCTGGGGGCTGCGAGGGCAGGCCCCCCGCCCATTCAGGAGACGATCTGGAGAACCTGATGAAGAGACAAGTCCTGGCAGTGGTGATTGCAGCATTGAGCTTGCTGGCTTCGGCGGCTGCGCCGGAACCGCAGAGAAGTGTCGCTTACGAGCGGTACGATGTCAATATTGAGGTGCAGACCGACGGATCGTTTGTCGTCGCGGAGGCCTACCATCTCCGCTTCGAGGGCGAGTTCCGCACGGGCTTCGCAGAGATTCCGCTCGACAACGTGCTCGACATCGTGGATGTCGAAGTTCGTGAAGGGGATCGGATCTACACCCGAGATGGATCAGGCCCTGGGACGTATACGCTGGACCGGGGCTACGACGCCATCCGCGTGGACTGGGAGTACGAGCCGACGAGTGGCAACGAGACCCGGGTTTTCACCGTCGCCTACCGTGCCCTCGGCGCTTTGTGGGTCTACCCCGACGTCGACTGGGTCGCGTGGAAGGCGGTGCCCGCCGACCGGAGTGGAATCCCCACGGAGGCCAGCCGTGTGACCGTTCGGCTGCCGCAGACGGTTCAAGAGGAGCAGGTGATCGCCTACGCCGAGGGCATCGACGCCTCGGTGGAGATCCTCGACGGGAAGACCGTGGCTCTTGAGTCGTACGGGCCTGTGCCCGACGGTACAGCCTTCGAGGTGAAGGTAGGCTTTCCGCACGGGTTGACGGACGCCGCCGTGACGGATTGGCAGCGGCGAGCTGACGAAGCGATCACCTCCTATCGCTGGACAGAGTTCGACGTCGACCTGGCAGTGAGCAGCGATGGGTCGCTTCACGTCCTTGAGCGACACACCCTCGCCGTCGATGTCGGCCATCTCTACTCCGGCTACCGGTCCATCCCCTGGGTCTATCTCGACGAGATCAGGGACATCTCTGTCGAATCAGCGGGGCGTACCTTCGAGTACAGCGAGAGGGCCTGCGACTACTGCTACGTGGTAGAGGAAAAACCAGGCCGGGACGACTGGGCCTCCTTCGATGGTGAGACAGTGGTCATCGACACCGACCGAGCCGGGTCCACCCTCGTTGAATGGGCTTTCCCGCCCATCGAAACCGGTCAGAGCGGCGCTTTCGAAGTCAGCTACACGGTGGACGGTGCAGTAAGGGTGCTGACCAGCACCGAGTCGATCAATTGGACTGCCGTCTTCGCCGACCGCGACGTCCCCGTTGAGTCCGCAGCAGTCACCGTCCAGCTGCCCCCGGGCCTCAACCCGGAAGACGTGACCGTCACCGGGGGCGCCCTGTCCGTCCGTCCCGGGGGCGAGCTGCGCGTTCAGCACGAGGGGCCTGTACCGGCCGGCCAGCCCTGGGCGGTCGCCATCCAGATGCCGGAAGGCGCCACCGGTGCGTCGAAGCCCCTCTGGCAGGGGCAGCTCGAGGAGGCCCTGGAAAAGGAGCAAGCGCACCTGGAGGCAGAGCGCCAGCGGGCCGTCCGGCTCGCCCGCTGGCAGGTGGGCCTCGGTGCCCTGGGGTGTCTGTTTCCCATCCTCGGTGTGACGGGGGTCCTGGCGGCGTGGTACGCGTGGGGCCGCGACCAAGCCGCGCCGCCGGTTGCATCGTACCTCACGGAGCCACCCTCCGACCTACCGCCCGGTATCGTCGCTTACCTGGTCGATGAGAAGCCCACGGTCAAGGGCGCCCTGGCCGATCTCCTCCGTCTGGCGACCCTCGGATTGATCAGCGTCGATCTACAGAAGCCGGATTTCGTCGTCCGACTCAACTGGACGAAGCGGATCGAGGAGGACCAGTCAATACGCGTCGCCGACGGGGACCCTGTCGAGCTAGCCGACCATGAGCGAACCTTGTTCAACATGCTGGTGGAGCGCATTCGTGAGATCCGCGGCAGAGGCGGCGGGGACGAGGGGACTGTGAGCGGTCCGGTTCCATTCTCAAGGATTCGAGAGGCCTTCCAGCGTGAGCTGCCCAAGATCTATGAGGAGATGGGGGAGGCGGCGTCCCAGTACTTCTCCGTGCTGCCGGAGACGGCACGGCGCCGCTGGAGCTGGACGGGACAGATCGTGGTCCTGGCCTCTGGGGTGTTCGGCTTGATCGGACTGTGCGGTATGACTTCGATTGGGTGGCCTGCCTGCGCACCCCCGCTGGGACTCGCGCTGGTGGGGTTCCTCTTCATGGGCATCAGCCGATGGATGCCGCAGCGCACCACGCTGGGCATTGAAGAGGCGGCGCGGTGGCGTGCCTTCCGACGGTATCTCAAGAACCTGAAGCGCTTCGACGACACCGAGGCAGCCCAGGAGGTCCTTGATCGCCACTTCCCATACGCGGTGGCCCTCGACGTTGACGAGATCGTGCTCCAGCAGGCGGCGCGGATGGATGCCCGGGTGCCAGTCTGGATGGTACCGGTTCCCGTGAATGTGGACAGGAGAACGGTAGGCTCGGAACCAAGATCGCTGAGGGATCGAGTGAGCCGAGGTCTCCGTCCACCGAGCCCCGGGACCGGGACACCCAGAACTGCCCGAGCCCGCCCGTCCCTTTCTCAGCGTCCGGTCGGGGCGGATCTTTCCCTTCAAGGCCTCTCCGATAGTCTAAGTCGCTCCCTGAACAGCGCCAGCCGGTCGCTCAGTTCTGTACTCAACAAAGCCGCGGGGGATGTGGATGACCAGGACTCCCCCTTCGAGGTCGCGGCCCGCGGAGCAGGAAAAGCTACCAAGTGGTCCTGGAAAGCGGGTACCAGTACGATGAGGGTGCTTGGGGACATCCTCGAGTCATCGTCGTCAGGGGGCGGCAGCGGCGGGTACAGCGGCGGTGGGTTCAAGTCAAGCAGTTGGAGCAGCGGAGGCTCGAGCTTCGGAGGCAGCTCGTCGAGCCGGAGCAGCGGAGGTGGGGGGAGTCGGGGATTCGGCTAGCTCATGACTGAGACGCGCGGGGCAGCCTCACTTGGCTACCCCGCGCGTCGTATTCGGACCGTTCGTCTAGATCAATTGCTGGGCAGCGAGTGCCATCTCGCTGATGACTCCCATGCCGAAGCCTGGTGCGAGTAAGATCCCCTTGAGCGGGCCGACGTTCGCCCGTTTGTTCATTAGGCTGCGCAGGATACCGGCCGTCCTGACGTCGCCGGTCAGCCGGAACCCGACGATCCGGTCATCCTCCACATACACCTTCCTTAAGACACCGTTCCGGCAGACGCGCAGCTCTTCACCCGTCATCTGTCCCACTGCGATGATGGGCAGCCCGAGGTGCTTGAGGCTGTTCATGGTATCGGATCCTTCGTAGACTGTGTCCCGGCCGAGGAGGTTGTAGGCGGCCACCCGCCCCTGCTCAACGGCGTTAGGGAAGATAGCATGAACGTACCGGTCTCCGGTGAATCGGTCAAACGTCTCCGCCACGTCGCCTACCGCGTAGACGGCAGGGTCGTTCGTGCGCAGATGGTCGTCCACCAGGACGCCCCATTCCGTGCGGACGCCCGAGCCCCCCAGGAACTCGATATTCGGCCGCAGCCCCGTTGCCGCGATCAGTAGATCCGCCGATACCACATCCCCTGACCGGACCTCGACTGCCTCCGCCCGGGGCTTACCTACGAATGCAACGGCGTCGGCGTCGTCTCCGCGGCGCACCTGGATGCCCCGGTCCTTGAGCATGCCGAGCACGATCTCCGAGGTCTCTGGATCCAGCATCTGCCGCATGACGCGCGAGCGGACCAACTGGGTGACCTCCAGGCCTATGTCACGCAACAGCAGGGCGATCTCGACACCGATGAAGCCGGCACCAATGATCAAGGCAGTCCGAGCACCCTCCTTCACGTGAGCGAGCAGCTCCTCGGCTGCACTGAGCGACTTGAAGTTGTAAACCCCGGGCTTGAACTCCTCGAGGCGAGCGGCGTAGAGGCGACCGCCGGAAGCGATGACCAGACGATCGTAACGAAGCGCGCCACCGTCTGCCAGATGGACCTCACGCTTCTGTGGGTCGATCCCTGAGGCTTTCGTACCCTGCCGGTAGTCGATGTCCAGCCGCTCTGGGAAGTCCCGGCCTTTCCAGAGATGGACCTCCTGTCCCGTCGCGAAGTAGGCCACCATGGCGGGCGGCGAGTAGGGCGGGTAGGGCTCACTGGACAGCATGACAATCTCTGACCGTGTATCGTACTGGCGTAGCGTCTCGGCGACGGTCACTCCAGCGGGGCCGGCGCCAATGATAACGACTTTCATGCCTCCCCCTTGATCGAAGCGCGGTGTCACAGGCCCAGGCCCGCCCGCTTCTCGTCAATCCGCTTCAGCATCAAGGCAGCGGCCTTCTCCGGGTCGGGTTCCACAGCGAACGTGGCACCCACGACGCCTTCGGCCCCGTCAGTGAGCAGGCTGGTCACATTCGGGCTGCCGAGAACCTGGGGGACGGTGCCCAGCACGGTGAAGATACCTGACGAGACGACGTAGGTTCCAATCGACACCGCCTTCTCGCTCATCCACTCCGGGGCGGCACCCGCCACCGGGAGGTCGCTGATATCGACGCCGAGGGCCTTGGCGATGGCAGCGCAGGCCACCAGGATGCGGCTGATGTCCACGCAGGAGCCCATATGCAAGACCGGTGGGATTCCCAGAGCCTCACACACGCTCCGCAGCCCTTCGCCTGCCTGTTCTGCTGCTTCGGGGAGCAAGAGCCCGGCCTTGGCGCACGCGATCGCGTTGCAGCCGGTGTTCACGACCAGGACATTGTTGGCGATCAACTCCTCCACCAGCTTCACGTGCCCGTAGTCGTGACGGACCTTGGGATTGTTGCACCCGACGACACCGGCGATGCCGCGGATGGCGCCGCTCTTGATCGCGTCCAGCAAGGGATCGAGTGTCCCACCCAGGGCCCCGACGATCGCCTCGACGCTAAACCCGACGACGCACGCCATCTGCTCATCCGGGATATTGACCCTCTCCGGCTTCCGGTTAGGGTAGTTCTCGACTGCGCGGCGAACAATGGTCTTAGCAATCTCGAAGGCCTCTCCCTCGTTGAACTCAATGTGGGTCGCGCCGGGGAACTTTGCTTTGGGCGACGTAGAGATCATCTCTGTGTGATAGCAGGAGGAAAGATCGGCCAGCGCCGGCATGATGCACTGCACGTCTACAATGACGGCCTCGACTGCACCGGTTACGACGGCCAGCTCCTGCTGGAGGAAGTTGCCAGCTATCGGGATGCCGTGACGCATCAGGATTTCGTTGCCGGTGCAGCACATACCCACCACATTGATGCCCTCAGCACCCTTCTCCTTGGCCAGCTCGACCAGCTCCGGATCCTGAGAGGCAGCGACGATCATCTCCGACAGCGTCGGCTCGTGGCCGTGGGCGATGATGTTGACCTCCTTCTCCTTCAGCACGCCGAGGTTTGACATAGCCTCGACCGGTTCAGGGGTGCCGAAGAGGACATCGGAGAGCTCGGTAGCGATCATCGAGCCGCCCCAACCATCGCTGATGGAGGTCCGCAGGCCGTGGAGGATGATGTGGGTGTAGTCGTGATCGACCCCGACGTGTGTGCGGTGCATGCACTCTACAATTTCCCGATCGACACCGCGCGGGTCGACGCCCAGGCTCTCCCACAACGCCACACGCGCCGCGGGAGCTCGACGGGTGAACCGAATCGGGCCACCCTGCTTACCGAACTCATCGTGGACGGCGTGGGCCAGATCGAGGGCGACATCGTTGGTCGCCCGGCCGTCCGTATCAATGCCGTACTCGTCGGCCAGCGCCATCAGCTTGGCCTCGTCCTTGATCTCATAGCCACCCGCCTCGCCCTTAGCCGTGAGCAAGAAGGTGTGAGCGATATCGCGTCCGTGATCGGAGTGCGCCGACGCACCCGCGGCTATGGCTCGGAGCAACCCTCGGGCCACCAGCGTATCGGCCGTCGCCCCGCAGACGCCTTTCTGAGGTCCCGTGTCATCGAAGGGATCAATGCGACACGGTCCCATGTTGCAGTGTCGACAGCAGAGACCCAGCTCACCGTAACCACACTGCGGCTGCTGTGCCTCCAACCGATCCCAGACAGTCTCGACACCTTGCTTCTCAGCAATGCGCAGCATCGACTGGGTCGCCGGATCCACGGAGCGTCCAACTGCGTTGTTATCTAAGACAGCCATTACGCTTCCTCCCTACCGACTTGAGTGATGGCACGGCCCAGTCCACGCCACGCCTCGACGTTGGCGGGGAGACGGACCGTCTCTGCTTCGATCTCATCCACCGTTCCTCCGACGCCGACGGAGACAACCTTGGCCAACTCCGTCCGGGCTTTCTTCACCAGCTCGTTGATATCGCCGAATATCAGAGCTCCAACCTTGCAGGCCTCCACGCAGGCCGGTATCTGGCCCTCCTTCTGACGGTCGATACAATGATCACACTTGATGGCCACCGGCCTGTCTAGCACGGCCTCGTGGGATGGGTAGAAAGTGATGACGTCGAAAGGACAGACCATAGCGCACATCGCGCAGGCGATGCACTTGTCGGGGTCCACATACACGATGTCCAGATCCCGGTCCCTGCTGATAGCCCCGGTTGGACAGACGCTCATGCAAGGTGCGGGGTCGCAGTGGCGGCACTTACTGGGATAGGATGTGTCCAGACTGATACCCGGGGCGACGAGGACGCGTGGGCGAGGCTTGCGGCCCTCAGCGACCGCTTGAAAGAGCGTTTTGCTCGCGGAGTGCTCGACCGCACAGGCGATCTGGCACTGTTTGCAGCCGATACAACGTTCCGGGTTCACAAAAACGGTCTTCATAAGCTTTACTCCACCTCCATAGACAGACGTCAACCGAGGAACAGGTCGCGTGGACTGATGTCTCTTTCTCCCAGAGGACCTCCTGTGTGGTGAGATACGCGAAGACTACTTCGATTCTATGCCCGGCATTCTCGCCTGTCAAGAACAGGTATCCGCTTTGCGGCCTGACAGATGTCATTGACGCGGATCAACATTCTCAACTGGTTCCCCACGAGACTTCAATTCCTTGCCTCGCATGGTATAATAGGCGCAGTCTGGAGCATTGGGAGGTGGAACCGTGTCTCTTCTGCGAGACTTCACAGCGTTGATCACCACACAGCCGGGCGCACTGGTCTATCAGCTGGTTACACTGTTTGCGATCCAGCTGATTGCAGGCGTGGCAGTGGGTCACTGGCGCCGGGAGCGCGATGATCCGGCGACACGTCTGCTGGTGGCCGGCTTGGGTCTCTTGATGGCGAGGGCAGCCCTGATGGTGGTCGCCGTCCTCGACAGCGTCGGCTTGATCGTCCCCTTCGCCATTCTTCCGCCGCTGGAGCGGTTTCTCAACCTGGTGACATTGCTGCTGGTCATCTGGGCTTTCCTCCCGGCACTGCACGAGCGCCCGCGCCTGGCACTGGTCCTTCTAATCGTCCTAGGCCTTATGGCTGCCGGCACCTATGCCGCCTTCGCGCCGATGTGGCCGGAGGCGCAGATCCAGGGTCTCGCCTATAACAGCCACTGGCAGGCCAACGTGTGGGAACTGTCAAGCACCGTGATTGTGGCTCTGGCCTTCATCACGAGCCTCGTCGTTCGAGGGCCGGACTGGGGGTGGCTCGCGTGTCTCCTCTTCCTCTGGCTGGGGGGGCACGGGATGCAGATCCTCGCGTCGAGAACCGGGTCGGACTACGCGGGCTGGGTGCGGCTCTCTGACCTGGTCGGGCTGCCGCTTCTGGCCGGGCTGGTATACCGGCGGGCCCTCCGAGCTGCGGCAGGACATGGCGGGGCGCGGGCGGAGGATGATCAGGGCGCCCGGGGCATTCTCCACGCCGTGCGCCGGATCAGTACCGAGGGAAACCTCGAGCCGGCACTGGAGCTCACGGCCAGATCCATCGCGAGCACGCTGGATGCCGACGTGGCGGCCGTGGGCCTTCTGTTCGCGGGGCCCGTCGGGGAGCTTCGTGTGGTCGCCCTCCACCCACCCGCTGGGGGGACCTCCTCCGGTGACGATCCCACGCTCCCGCTGTCGGATCACCCGGCTCTCGAGAGAGCCGTTGCCGCAGGTTCACGTGAGACCATAAGAGTGGGCGCCAACAGCGCAGCCGGAATGGAGGGAGTCTACCGAGAGCTGGGCTACGAGACAACGGGTCCCATGCTGGTCCAGCCCCTTACGGACGGTGACGAAACATTCGGCCTCATCCTGGTCGGGAACCCCGAGTCGGAGCGGGAATGGAGGCTTGACGAGGAGGAGATGCTCCTGGCGACAGCCCTAGCTCTGTCACCGGCCATCGCTGACCGGCGTAGCCGCAAGAGACAGGCACGCTAGATGTCCTCTCCCGCGCGGCGTGGGCGTGGGTCCTTGTCGATGATCAGCGGGTGCAGGGAGGTGTCTTGCGCACGCGCGCGTGCGCACACGCAAACCTTGAGTGGGGATAGCGCAGACCCAGATATGGCGGACAGTCCTGGCGGAGATAGCCAATGACCAGACGAGAGCGGGACTCGGAGGCCCGTGGGGACAGCCTGAGGCAACTTCTCGTGCCCTTGGCGGTAGCCCTCCTCAGTGTTGGGGCTGTGGTGGGCGGCTTCCTTCTCGCGCGCCTAGAGACAGCGCATCCTTCCCCGACCCCGACGCGGGATGTGGTGGAGCGCCCCACGGCGACGCCCTTCTTGCCAACGCTGACGCCGCTCCCGACGGAGACCCCGCAGCCGACCGAGCCCAGTCCGACCCGGCGTCCCACCGTAGAAACCGCGACACCAGAGAAGAGTCCAACGCCAACCCTTACGACGCCCCCGACCGGCACGCCAACGACAATGCCCGGTCCGTCACCCGCTCCGATGCATCTGCCGCCCCCGACAAAGGTCTGCAGCCCTCCCGCCAGTTGGGTGCACTACATCGTCCGCAGGGGGGATACGCTGACCAGGCTGGCGCGGCTTTCGAGGACCACCACGTGGGCGCTGATGAACGCGAACTGTCTCAATACGACTGCCCTGTACGCCGGGCAGCGGCTCTATCTCCCGAGCGTGCCCTACCCCACCCCCACGCCTATGCCAACCCCCTGCGGCCCTCCCATCGACTGGGTGAGCTATCACGTTCAAGCGGGAGACACGCTCTACTCGCTCTCTCGGCGCTACAACGTTTCCTTGGACATCTTGCGCCGGGCAAACTGCCTGGAGTCGAACGCCATCTATCTCGGGCAGCTGCTCTGGGTTCCGCCAGTCACCCCGCTGCCGTCGCCATCGGCGACACCGACGGCGTCAGTGTCGCCAACCCCGACGCCGACGAGCGGCGGCCCCACGCCAACAGCCTCTGCCGAGGAGACGGCCACGCTCAGCCCCTCAGCGACGTCTACGGGAACGCCGATCACAACGGAGCCCTCCCCGACATCGACGACGGCAGCCAGCGCAACGCCCAGCGCCACCTGGACGGTTACCCATACCCCAGCGCCCACCCAAACGCCGGAGCCCTCTCCAACTCCGACGCTGTCTCCCACCCCGACTGACACACCGACAAGCACAGTCGCTGCGACAGCGGCCGGCTAGCCGCGCTGGCCACCGTGTCACCGTTCACAGGCGGTTCCTTCGCGGGCGTGGGTGTCTCACGGGAGCTTCACCTTCGGGTCGTTCCTCTAGACGCGCTGACCATTCGTGGTAAAATGTTGCATCCGACGCTGCCGGCGCCGGGAGGGGGCAGCCAACAACTATGCTTGAGTCTAAGAATCGATGGCTGGGGGCGCTGACGCTGGTCGTCATACTGGTGCTCGTTATCGTCGCAGTCAACGTGTTTGACGCGGGTCCTGCCCACCCATCTTCCTTGACAGCCGCACCGTCCACAGCCGTTGCGGCAGCAACACAACCCCCAGAGACATCGACTCCCAGTTCGACGCCGAGCTTGACACCCTCTCCAACAGCGACGTCGACGCCGTCGAGGACACCGACGCCAACGCTGACCCCTTCACCCCTTCCTCCGACCCTAACACCGACGCCGACCGACACGCCCACCCCGCTTCCCACCCCACTACCCAGGGGGATTCCCACGCCGATCACCTTCCTGCCGGGGACCCCGACGCCGACCCCCGTCGTCGTGACCCGCACCAATTCGGCGACCACGACCATGACACTCGTGGCACCAACGCCGGTGCCCGCCCTCAGTCAGCCGCAGAACGTCATTAACATCCTCCTACTGGGATCGGACCAGGTTGGCATGGGGAGTGTTGGGCGCACCGACACCATCGTCATCGTCAGTGTTCACCCCGATCGTCCCTCAGTGTCACTCCTCTCCATTCCGCGCGACTTCTACGCCTGGATGCCGGGGCGGGGTTTCGGCAAGATCAACACAGCTTTCAGCAAGGGTGGGCCAGCCCTGATGGAGGCGACGATCAGGCACAACTTTGGCGTCACCATCGACTACCACGCGCGGGTGAGCTTCGACAGCTTCGTCAAGATCGTCGATGCGCTGGGTGGTGTGGAGGTAGCAGTGGAGTGCCCCCTGCACGACACGTTCCCGGATGCCTCGTCACCGTCTGGCGAAACCGACGTCGACCTGAGTCCAGGCATGCATCACCTTGATGGCAAGCAGGCGCTGTGGTACGCGCGGTCTCGCTGGAACACAAGCGACTTCGACCGTCACCGCCGCCAACAGCAAGTTCTGCGGGGACTCTACGGTCAGATCAAGAGTCTGGGGATCATACCGAAGATCCCATCGCTGTGGGGGGCGCTGAGGGAGAGCGTTTCCACGGATCTGGACCTGCCCGGCCTGGTACGCCTGGGCGCTATCGGCACGCGGCTCGATCCCATTGACGTCAAGAGCCGTTTCGTGGGACCATCCACTGTAACAGCTTGGAAGGATCCGAAAGGGCTCTATGTGCTGGTGCCGGACTACGAGTCACTAGTAGGCTTGGTGGCGGAAGCCCTGTCTCCACCCCCGATTCGATCTCCCGAGATCGCGGGACAGGTCGAGGTGGTGAACGGAGCGCCCTACCAAGACTGGGGATTGGTGGCTGCCGAGAGGCTCCGATGGGAGGGGTTCGAGGTCTTACGCGTGCGGCCGGCCGAGGAGCCTCAGCCCCGGACCCAGATTATCGATCTCACGACCAGCTCAGATGCGGGATCCTCGTCAGCTCGATACCGGCTGATGCGGCTGTACCGCCTCTCCGCGGAGGATGTTGTCCCAACGCCAAAGGACGCGCAAGAGGTCGACTTCGTGATACGACTGGGCCAGGACTACGATCCCTGCGTGGCAGCCCGGTCCCGCTAGGTTTGTGCGTCGGGTGCCGGGAGAATGAAGCTGAAGGTACTCCCCACACCGGGCTGGCTCTCCACCCAGACGCGGCCCCCGTGCTTGTCGATCACCGCTTTGACGATAGAGAGGCCAAGCCCAGTCCCGCGGATCCCCGCGACATCCTCCGACTTACCACGGTAGAATCTATCGAACACACGGGGCTGCTCTTCTCGAGAGATGCCGATACCCTCGTCCGACACGCTGACAAAGACGTGGCCCTCGTCCTCGGACGCAGTGACGGCTACCTGCCCACCTGCATTTGAGTACTTGATGGCGTTGGAGACGAGGTTTTCAACTGCTTGTGCCATGCGGCGAGGATTGCAGCGGACCTGCAATGCGGACGGGGGCGCCTGCCACACCAGATCCTGTCCCTCGTCTTCGGCGTACGGACGCATGCGCTGCACGACGCCGTCAATGACCCCTCTGAGGTCGCACATTCCCATCTCCAGATCCAGCTCCGCCTCAATGCGCCGGATGTCGAGCAGATCATCGATCAGATCGGTGATGCTCCTGAGGCTCGTCTCCATCCGGGCCAGGAAGCGTTCCTGCTTCTCATTGACGGGGCCTACCTTCGCCAGCAAGTCGATGTAGCCTTGCACGC
Organism: uncultured Anaerolineales bacterium; assembly: GCA_964542755.1. Lineage (GTDB taxonomy): Bacteria > Chloroflexota > Anaerolineae > B4-G1 > B4-G1 > SKLM01. The sequence goes on along the minus strand of CAZIWL010000079.1, from coordinate 6,741 downwards.
TGGTCAGCGGGGTCCGCATGTCGTGGGAGACAGCGGCCACAAACTCGGACTTAAGTCGGCTCAACTCCTTCAGATGCGTGACGTCCTGCAACATCAGGACTCGGCCCACCCCACCCACCGGCGTGAGATGGGCGTTGTAGATACGTCCGCTATCCAGGCTCACCTCGGAATGGACAGCTCCGCCGCCCTCTTGTTCATCCGCAAAGAGTTCCAGAATAGCGGAGGCCTGCACAACCGCCTCAACCGGCGGCGGCCCCTGGGCCCCGTCCATATCAGCTGAGGTTAGATGGAGCGCCTCCCGAGCAGCCGCATTGCAGAGGAGAAGACGATTCTCCTCATCGACCACGAGGATGGCCTCCTCAGCCTGCCCGAGGATAGCGTGTAGCTTGGCCCGTTCGGTCTCGGCTTCCCTGTAGAGTCGAGCGTTCTCAATGGCAATGCCGGCATAGTCCGCCAGAGCCGAGGCGATTGCGATATCACGACGCGTAAAACGCTGACTCCTGGAGCGATTGGCGACCCCGAGCACGCCGATCACGCCTCGTTCGGCAGCACGCACGGGGACATAGAGAAGCGACTTCACCAGGTAGCCGGTAGTGAGCTTGACTTCGTCCCCGCTGAGGTTCACCGGACGATTCCAGCGCAGGGCTCTGCCCGCCGCGCTGTCATCTACCGCCAGACGGAGATTGCGCGCCGTCTTATCACGCATGTCCTTGGCCGCGCGGAGGTAGAGCTCATCGCTCGTAGGATCCAGAAGCATAAGCATCCCCTCCTCTGCCCGGAGCGTGTACGTTACGCCCTCCACGACTCGGTTGAGGACCTGGCTCAGATCGAGCAGCGAGGTGACCGCGCGTCCGATGGCGTAGACAGTGTTCAGCTCCTGAAGCCGGAGCCGGAGTTCCTCGTTGGCAGCTCGGAGGTCGCGGGTGAGGTCAGCGAGCCTGTTGTTAGGCACCTCAGACGACCTCATCCGGCCCACGGCAGCCGTAACCTCGCCTCGATCAAGAGGCTTCGACAACAAATCAAGCACGCCGAGACGAAAGGCTCGGAGGATGGTGGATCCGGATCCGTCCTCAGAAACGTAGATGGTCGAAACGAGGGGGTGCTGTTCCAGCACTTGCTCGAGAAACTGCATGCCGTCGCGGTCGGGAAGGGCGTCGCCGATGAAGGCCAGCAGGGGCGCAGGGCGTCGCAGCAGTCGAAGCCCCTCCTCCGCGCTCTGAGCCTCCAGGCAGGTGTACCCAAATTCGGAGGACAGGATCCCTACCAGTCCGTCCCGGGATTCGCGATCGCCATCGATAACGACTACGTGCTGCTCCAAGAAAGGGCCTCCTACTCCTCGCCCAGCTCCTGCGACCCAATGCCAACTATAGGCCGAAGGCTCCGGGCGTCAAACCCGGAGCCGTAGCATCCCACGCCGATGGAAGCAAGTCCCCTAGTGAGCCGGGCGTTCACGCAGCGCCAGAGGGACGCAACCGTCGCCGCCGGGGCGCGGGATGACCAATCGCATCTTTCTCACATGTCTTCGGTGACTCACGCGTCACCTTGCGGGAGCGAGGTGTCCGGCCTCGGCAGGGAGAACCGCACCGTGAGCCCGCCACTGGGGGTCTTCTCTGCCCACATGCGCCCCCCGTGGGCCTCCACGATGTGAGAGGCGATGGATAGGCCCAAACCACTCCCACCGGTGGCCCGCCTCCGCGCTCGGTCTGCCCGCCAGAAGCGCTTGAACAGGTTGGGAAGATCCTCGGAAGCCACGCCGGGACCGTCGTCGATGACGGAGACGACAACCTGGTCAGCTCCGACATCGGTCTCGACGCGTACTCGCCCTCCTCGCGGCACGTAGTGGAGGGCGTTCGTGAGGAGATTGCCCATGACCTGCGCCACACGGTCACGGTCCACGCAGACCTCAGTTCCGAGTTCCGGGACCCTCATGGCAAGCGTGATTCCCACGGCCTCAGCCCTGGGACGGTGCGCCTCCACGACCTCGGCGAGGAACGTTCGCAGGTCGAGGCATTCTCTCTCCAGATGGAGCTTCCCAGCATCCGCGAGGGCCAGGATCCTCAGGTCCTCGATCAGGCGCGACAGAGTCCGTGTCTGCCTCAGAGCCGCCTCTAGATTCTCCTCATCGCTGGCGTAGACACCGTCGAGCATCGCCTCGAGCGTGCCCTGGAGCACGGTAAGAGGCGTTCGGAGTTCGTGCGCGATGTCGGCCGTCTGGCTCCGGCGCGCATCCTCTATGCGCGTGAGGCTCTCGGCCATCTCGTTGAAGGATGCCGCCAGCTGCGCCACCTCATCCTGCCCGCGAACCTCGGCTCGCGCTGTCAGGTCTCCCTCCGCGATGGATTCGCTTGCCGCCGTCAGCTCACGGAGGGGTGCGGTGACGGACCGAAAGAGAACTCCTCCAATAACCAGAGCCGCGGCCATGGCCGCAGCAGCGCCAATCCAGAGCGTTCTGCGAACGCGGGAAAGGAAAGCGGCCTGGGCCGCGTCCAAGGGCCAGCCATGCGGATTCCTAAGCGCCGGCAAGAGATAGCCCACGGCGTTACCATCGACTTCTATAGGGAGAGCCGTCTCCAGTTCGGCCGGGCTGACCGACCCGCGCGGAGGCCCTTGCGTGTTCGCAACCACGCGGCCCTGCGGATCCAGCACCCGGAAATCCATCATCATCGGCGGCCCCCCGGGCGGCCCCATCTCCCTGCCCCTCATCCGAGCCCAAAGATGATCGAGCTGCGACACAGTGTCCTGGATTCCTTCCCAGGATCCGCGCTCCTCGTAGTACGCTTCTAGCCGGCCCGTCAACCCATCCCACATCCCACTACGGGTGAGTGTATAACGACGAAAGGCCGTCTCCGTTACGCGTCCAGTCAGGATAGCGACCGTCCCCACCGCCACCAGGATCACGACCAGGAACGCCAGCATGCCCTTTCCAAACAGGCTGCGCATCAGGGACCTCCCGGCGGCACCTGGGCGGCAAACCCTGCCCGGCAATGAGGCGAGGGAAGCCTGAGTTCTGCAGTCACACGCCGCGATAAGCTACCCATGCTCAATCTGGGGGTTCAGGCGGTACCCGGCCCCGCGAACCGTCAGGACGTACTGCGGGCTTCCGGGGTCAGGTTCGATCTTCTGCCGCAGGTTCTTGATGTGGGCGTCGACGGTCCGCTCATACGCCTCGAAGGCGACCCCCTGAACTGCCTCCAGAATCTCGGGTCGGGAATAGACCCGCCCCGGGTTGCCCATCAACACGACCAGGATGTCGAACTCCGTTGGGGTCAGGTCAACTCGTTTCCCATCGATCGCCACCTGGTGGGTCGAGCGGTCCAACTCTATCGGTCCCACCCGCAGCAGCGGAGGAGGTTCCTTGTCGTCCGAAGGCTGCGCCCGCCGCAAGACGGCGCGCACCCTGGCAACTACCTCCCGGGGGCTGAAGGGTTTGGTGACGTAGTCGTCGGCACCCATCTCCAGGCCGACGATCCGGTCGGTTTCGTCGGCACGCGCCGTGAGCATGATGATAGGCACATCCTGTTCCCGGCGTATCCGGCGCGTGAACTCGAGGCCGTCCATCCCTGGCATCAGGACATCCAGCACGACCAGGTCCGGCCTTTCGTGGCGGGCAGCGTATAGGGCCTCCTCGCCGTTGTACGCAGTCACTACGCGGTAGCCGTCCCGCTTGAGATAGGAACGAACGAGGCGAACAATCTCCGGTTCATCATCCACAACTAGAATCGTATGGGCCACGTATACCTACTCCTCCACCAAACCATGCGAATTCCCCAGGCCTGCCAGGTGGTCGCAACCGCCTCGGAACGCCAACGAGGTGGACTCACCACCGACAAGGGCCGTACACACGTCAGGAACCAGGGCCATCCGTGATCTCAATCTCTGCCAGGAGAACGAGATCGTGACCAGCGGCGGATGGCCCGCTCGCTCCCAGTCGCTGGCCCGTCCCTGTCTCATAGAACCCGGTGACCAATCTATACATGCCGACGGGCGCGTCATCGGGGACGTTGACCTCGATCCGATCGGCAATAATCTCGCCAGGTACCCAGGACGACGTAGCAAAGAACCCATGGCACGGCTCACCGTCGTTCTGAGCCTGCGGAGGCCCGAGCGAGGACACGTCCTCTGACCCAAGAAGATGGACAAACGCAGTGTACCGCTGATCCCCATCCTGGAGGGCGCGGTAGTACAGCGTCAGAGTCACCTTTTCGCCGGGAGCGAATGACTCTCTGGCGGCGTCGAAGCCGAACAGCTCTATCTGATCTCCCCAAGTGGCGGAGACGGTGCGCCCGGCTGACAGAACGGCGCGGCTGCCCGCCGGTATCCTGTACGCAACAAACGAACCCCCTTCTACGTACGATTCCGGAGTATCGACGAGGTACCCCGCCGGCATGGTGCTCTCCAGAAGGTCCAGGCTTCGCTGGTCCTGACGGGGATCGATGATGTAGGTGGTGCTCGTCTCCGTATGCTCGGGAAAGACAAAGCAGACGCGCCCGTTGTATCCCTGGACGTCGTCCCGCCCGCCCATGTGGAAACGAATCACCGGATGGCTCGGGACCTCAGGGGAGATGTAGACGCTCTCATCGGCTGGGAGCTCACGCACATAGTCTCCAATGGCCGCCCGCTCCACCTCAAAATGCGTGGGAAGCCCTGGAAGCGAGGCCCACTTGACGAAGTAATCGCGATACGTCGCCCACCCGGCGTACGCGAATCCCACGGCAAGGGCGGTCACGCAGGTAGCTCCAACGAGCCGCCCTACCCGTCGGTCGCTCAACCAGCGCCGGAACCGATCCAAAGGACCCAGTGCCCCAACTGCGACAAGTACGGCCACAGCTGGGAGGGCTCCGATGGCGCGCTTCGCCGCGGAACCCTGGCCGGCCAGGGCAGCCGGAACGCTCAGTAGTACCAGCCACGCGACAAGAAAGGCATAGACAGGCCTGTCCAGACAGCTCCAGCCCCATCCGATGCCCAGTACCAGCAGCGCGGAGAAGACGGGGTTCAAGGAGGGCCGACCCGGCAGCGTCCGGTATGGCGCGTCGTCGGTACCGACCAGGAAGGAGAGCAAGGCCTGTCTTGTCTGCTGCCACAGCGTGCGGATACTCTCCTCGACGGCCTCTCCTTCACCGATGACGAGAACCTCGTCCACGCGGGCGGAGAAACTTTCCGGGTGTCTGATGAAGTAGATGCCCAGCGGCGCGAAGGTCAGGAGAGCCACCAGTCCGACGATCAACAGGTTCGTCAGGTCGTTCCAAAGCAAGCGTCCCCGTTGCCACGCGGCGCAGCCGAATCCAGCCACCACGAGTAGTGGCAAGAGCCGCGCCGCCTGATAGGTGTACAAGCTGGCGCCGAGCATCAACCCGCAGAGGACGAAGGACCATTTGCCAGCCCACCCACGCTCTCCCTCGTCGGTCGAGCGCCGCAACCCTGACCAGAGGGCAGCCACAACCAGTGAGGCGAACAGAGGCACCAGGATCGCCCTTACGCCATAGCGGCTCCAGGTGAGGTGCCAGTAGGAGATGGCTACCATGAGCGCCGCTACGAGAGGCCCCCATCTCTTCAACAAGGCACGATCTTGGCGCGGGAGCGCGGCAAGCAGCCCCTCCGCTGCCACATAGACCGCCGGCACCGTCACGATGCCCACCAAGGCCGCCGCGAGGTGAATACCCAGCGTCGATGGACCGACGACCACAAAACAGAGGGCGACCAGGTAGCTGAACAACGGCTCCACCCGATGCTGTCCGGCATAGTCGTAGAAGAAGACCGGACGCTCTCCAGACAGGACGCGCAACGCATCCACACCGTAGAAGGCCGGGTCATACCGGTCTCCCGGGGGAAGACCCCCAATGCGGTGGAGGCGAAAGAAGGCTGCCAGGACGGTGACAACCAGGAGGAGCAGCAGCTTCCCGTGACGCCATTCAAGCCTCAGATCGCACTGGTCACCCACGATGACCCGTTCCTTTGTTCCGCGTCCCATAACGATGTCCTGCTCTGATGGTCTCGCGTCTGCCCTCCTGTGGACGGCCGGGACTGCGCTGAGCGCACGTGGCTCAAGCGTTCAGCCGGAATCGACCACAGCTTATCGGTCCATTCACCGCGCGACATTGGAGCCGATGGGCCGGGGATCGGCCTGCCCTCTGGCTTAGATTGTAGTGCGCCGCCGGCGCTTTGTCCACCACATCGGCCCGCCAAGCTTCGGGATGCCCCCACCACGGATTGCGCCCCAAGGATGAATCGCCCTTCGTCGTGCCCAGCGCTGCGCTCAACGCGCCCTGGCAGGGGTCGATGGACACGCACATGCATCAACATTGTACCATTTCCGTGTGAATACCCTGTGAATCCCGCATAGAGGCAAGGTGGCGATCCGGGGACGATGGCGGATCTGCTGAAGCCCGGAAGGACCGGCGGCGGGCGGTTCGGGCTGCCTAGGCGCTCGGACTCCCCCACCGGCATGCGTCCCCGTGCGAGAGCGCGCCAAGACTCCACCGGCCTTTCCCGCTGACCCCTGTAGGACCCATGCGGCTCCGCCCCACCGGACGGCGGACCCGAGCTGTCTCTTGACAGCTGCAGGGCAAGATGTATCATGGCGCGCATCGTTATTGAGAATGCTTTGCATCAAGCAAGCGCGTCGACCAGTGTTTGTGGGACAGTGACGCGGCTAAGACGAAGTGAACCATGGTCTTCTTTCCGAAGCTTGGGCTGGCTTGGCTGAACGGTTGGATTCTCCTGGTCGTCTACGGGATCGTATTC
>CAZIWL010000078.1:0-20460 GCA_964542755.1 uncultured Anaerolineales bacterium | reverse complement strand
CCTCAATGCCGCGGCTTCCGTGCAGAGCGCACCCGGCATGTCTTGGGCAGGCACTGAAGCGAGGTCACGTTCCTGGAAAGGGGACCCCGTCACGTGCAGGCGGATCGGAGCGGTCGCCGTCCTCAGCAAGAATTCGGTGGACGACTTGCTCGACGGCCAGGATATCCTCGACCACGAAATCTACGGCCCGTTCGAATTCATGTCGTGCCGGGCCCTCGGGTCCACCATCAAGAAGGATCGTGGTCATACCGACGGCCTTGGCAGGAGGCAGGTTACGTGGTGAATCCTCGACCATGACACACGCCTCACCATCCACGCCGAGGAGTGCGAGCATGCGTTCGTAGGCGCGGCGGTTGAACTTGTTGTGCAAACCCACTTCCTCGATACCCACGATATGTTCGAATGCCCTCCGGATGCCCAGGGCCTGAAGCACGCGGCGTGCATGAGCAGAGGTAGCATTGGTGTAGATCGCTTTTCGGAGAGGAATCCGCTCCAGCATTTCCCGGAGGGCCTGGTTCGGCTGCAAGTACTCCTGAATAGGTATGTCGTGCACGAAGGTCAGGTAGTTGGGAATATCGACTGCGTGCTGCGCCATCAGCCCCCCCATAGTCGTCCCATGCTGATGGAGGTAGTCCCGGCGGAGGGCTGTCGCCTCGTCCCAGGAGAGATCAAGCTCCTGGCACAACCAGACCTGGATGCGGCGTCCGATCTCCTCCATAACCCCGCTCCCCCGGTGATAGAGCGTATTGTCGAGGTCGAAGATGATGAAGTCCAAGCTCTCGCTCCCTATCGGCAATCTACCGAAAGCGCCTCGTCCACCACACCCAGGTCCGTTCTTCGCGTGATGCGCTGCATCAACTTCCCCATCGGGTCGACACGCTCATCCATCCGAAGCGCAATGGCCGCGGTCGGGCAGACCACCAGGCAGCGACCGCACCCCTTGCAGAGATCCTCATCGATGTACGCTCGACCGTTCGTGAGCGAAACCGCGTGCACATAGCACGCGTCCAGGCATGCCCCACACCCCGTGCAGGCTCCATTGACCTCGACGGCCAAGCCAGGCAAGCGAACCACGATATCCCAGAAGGCCGGCGGGCCGATGCGTAGGCCCTGACGAACGGTGCAGCAACAGTCGCAGCAGAAGCAGATGCCGAGCATCCGACGATACGGAATCCCCAGAGCAAGGGCGTCGAAGGGCGTATGAACCACGAGGGGAATGAGCCCGAGGTCCATCCCCCGTTTGATGTGCGCGATGGCCTCCTCTTCATCGACGAGGCGTCCCATCGATGGGGCTATTCTGGTTGAGCCCTCACCGAGGTAAAGACATCCAAAGTCCTGCGGATAGGTCTGGCAGTTCTCGCCTCGTCGACACATGCAGTGATTCATCAAGAACCGCGTCTCTGTCGACCTGACGAGAGATCCAAGCACCGGATACGGTAGAACAACACTCTCGGGGTTGGCGATGGTCTCGTGCACGGGAATGATGATCGCTTCACTGTCCATCGCTCGAAAGAATACGTGGGACAGCGGCCTGAGCATGCGTCGATTGCCCAACCAATAGGCCAGGCGACTCAGCGGCCATAGCGTCATGAGTGTGCGATGGAATAGTCCAGAGCGCGCCACGGTCATCCTCCTGCTGCAACGTCAACAATCCTTTAGTATACCTGCTCCGGCTGTCCTTGTCCAGATGCCGCATTCATTCGGGTGCGCTAACGGCTTTCGTCTTTCCCGCCTCGAACGGTCCGGATGGGGACGGGACCTCCAGACAGGATGAAAGACACCCACGCTATGCAGCCGACTTCCCGCCACCAACACAGTCGCACAGGCCACGGGCAACGCATGCCAGCCGCGTGTTTGCTGCACTCTCGAGACATCTGAGTCTGGAGGCTTGTTTGCTTTGCTGCTCTGTACTATAATGCATATCGCAATGACAGAAACCAGTGACGAACGACTCGAGGATCACCCCCCCAGGCTCTCTCAACCGGTGACCCTCGACACATCGGACACACAGCCGTTTTCTCTTTCCCAGGCCTTTGGCGGAAAGTCGATCCTGCGGGAGATTGTCGAGACCGTGCTCCTCACGTTGATCGTCTTCCTGGTACTCAACACACTGACGGGGCGTTTCCAGGTTCGAGGATCTAGCATGGAGCCGACGCTTCAGGATGGTCAGTACCTTGTGATCAGCAAGCTCTCCTACTGGGTGAGCACGCCACGGCGTGGGGATATTGTCGTCTTTCACCCTCCCAACGGCACATCTGACGACTACATCAAGCGCATCGTTGGCCTGCCTGGTGAGCAGCTGCGGATTCGTGGTGGCGAGGTGCTGGTGGACGGCGTGCCCCTTCAGGAACCCTACGTGGTTAACCAAGGGGCATACTCGGGCTCGTGGGAGCTCGGGAATGACCAGTTTTTCGTGCTTGGCGACAACCGCGGTAATTCCAGCGATTCCCATATGTGGGGGACGCTACCCCGGGAGAACCTCGTGGGCAAGGCATGGCTCTGCTACTGGCCACCTGAAGATTGGGGTTTGGTGAACCATCACGCGTTCCCGGAACCCGCCCGTCCACGGTGAGCGCTGCCCCGCAATCGAGGTCTGAATCCGAATCGCGACATCCAGATTCGGATCCCTAAGCAATATCGAATTGTCGACGAGAACAGAAGCCCGATGCTGCGGCCAGGCTTGGTCAAGTCCTGGTTCCCGATGCACCCAGCTGACGAGTCGCCTACGTGGGCGGAGCCCATGTGACGACACCAAAGTAGTCCAGAAGGAGGAGCCATGAAGCGTGAGGATCTCGCTCGCCTGATTGACCACACTATGCTTAAGCCTGATGCCGTGCCCGCGGAGATCGAGCAGCTGTGCGACGACGCGATCCGTTACCACTTTGCCTCGGTATGCCTCAACCCGAGCTACGTACCCCTGGCAGCAGCCAAACTGGCTGAGACCGATATCGCTGTTTGCACAGTCGTCGGGTTCCCTCTGGGGGCGACGACGACCACGGCCAAGGTCTGCGAGGCTGAGCAGGCTCTTGAGGACGGGGCCACGGAGATCGACATGGTGCTCCACATAGGAGCTTTGAAGGCGGGTCAGCGTGACATCGTCAGAGACGACATCTCCGCCGTCGTGGACGTGGTTCACGAAGGTGGGGGGCTGGTGAAGGTGATCATCGAGACCGCCCTGCTGACGGACGAGGAGAAAGCGCTGGCCTGCAGGCTGGCCCGGGAGGCCGACGCCAACTTCGTCAAGACATCGACTGGGTTCGCCGCGGAGGGCGCCAAGATCGATGACGTGCGCCTCATGCGGGAGACCGTTGGGCCGCGTCTGGGTGTCAAGGCAGCCGGCGGCATCCACAGTTACGACGAAGCGATGGGGATGGTGAACGCCGGAGCTAATCGTCTGGGCGCAAGTGCCGGCATCAAGATCGTAGAGGGTGCGCCCTCCTAACCTTTCCTGCTCAGTAGGTATCCGTTTGCCTGGCGGTGATACATAGGCCGCGGCGTAAAGCGGAAGACGCCACGCGTTGTCGTGGAAGGGGGCCCTCGGTGCGCGATAGAGCACGTTCCGGCAAATTGGCGGCGGACTTTTTCACTGAGAACTACCGCATATCCGGCTGCCTCGACGTCAGATCCCGGAAGCTAGCTGACCAACTGGACGACCGCACCTCATCTTTCCTCTGTCTGGAGGACGTGTATGTCTCGGACGCGGAGCACCCCGGCGACATCGTCGCCAGCCACGTCGAGGCAATCGTCCGCAAGGGCAGAATCGTAGCCGCTGTCGTCGCTTGCGAGGAGGACGGGCTGTCGCGGAAGTATACCTACGGCAGCTACACCGGCTCTCACGTCCAGAGAGCATTCCTCATCGTCCCCTCGTTCCAGATTCGCGGCTATCTACGTCTGCCGGGGAAAGGAGATCTGCGAGCTGCCCTCGCAGGTGGGGATGCTTTCGTCCCAGTTATCGATGCCGAGATGAGACTCTCAGCCCAGCCAGGAATAAGGTTCGCCGGCGGCATCATCCTGGTGAACAGGGCCCAGATCGAGGCCCTCTGCAAGGAGGAGGAACCATCCCGTGGCTAGGATACTTGTCGTCGACGACGATCCCGATCTCCTTGAACTGATTAAGCTGTTGGTGGAGGGACGTCGAGAGCACGAGGCCGTCCTCTGTGCCGACGGGGAGGATGCGCTGACTAGGGCCCGCCGGGATCCACCTGACATGGCCATTGTCGACGTGATGATGCCCGGCATGACCGGGTATGAGATCTGCCGCCGTCTCCGCGAGCATCCTGAGACGGCGTTGATGCCGATCCTCGTTCTCACCGCACGCGGTCAGGCAGTCGATCGCGAGGCAGCCCTCCGTGCTGGAGCCGATGAGCACATCCCGAAGCCGGTGTCGATGGCGACTCTGCTTGACCATATCGACAGCCTGCTGAAGAGGCGCTCGAAGGAAAACGAGTCGTCCGTGGTCGTGATAGGGAGCCTGAAGGGCGGCGTCGGCGTCACCACGCTGGCGGCCAACTTGGGCGCGACGATGGCGCGGCTTGGAAGCGGCGAGGTATGCCTGGTGGACCTGTGCTCCTCGTCCGGTCACGCAGCACTGCAATTTGGCTGCCGCCCTGAGCCGGATTGGACAGCCCTCCTACAAGGGGAAACCGTCGATCTTGACAGGGTAGAGCCTCTCCTGCTTCAACCTGTGCCGGCTCTCCATGTCCTGGCATCGCCGATGGTGCCGCTTCTGGAGGATGAGCTGTCGCGCCCCGCCACCTCGGCTTTGTTGGAGACGATCCGCCGGCGCTTCCAACTCGTCATCGTCGACGCTCCGTCCACGATGAACGGTGCTGCCTCAGCGGCGATGGAGGCGGCGAACGCTATCTGGCTCGTCGTTTGCCCTGATTCGGCTTCGATTCAGACGACCCTGGGCACGCTTCGAGCTCTGAGGGAACCGTCCGCGAAGATAACGCTGATTTTGAACCACGTGACGACAGCGCATCAGATCTCGACAAACACCGTCGAGCGGGTCCTGAACCGTCGTCTCGAGGGCATCGTGCCCTTCGACCCGGAGCAAGCCAAGGCACTCGGCCGCGGAACACCGTTGGCGATCATGAGCCCCGACTCCCCGCTCCCGCGCGCGGTGCAGGAGTTGGCGCGGGGTTCCCTCCTGTGACCACAACGCCCTGCCACGGGATGGCTCAAGGTAAGCCGCTGACGTAAGCCAGGGTCCCCCCCCGGTCACGGTTCGGCCCGTTCGTGGGGCGTCAATCGTCGCGCAACCAGAGTTGGGCCCACAACAAGGTGAACGCAGCTTCTCCTTCGGGGCTCTCCGCTCCAATACCCAGATTCCCTGAGACCCAGCGATCATCCTCGACGGTCACGGCGTACTCATCATTGATCCGGAAGGTGCATACGGGGCCAGCACACGACACCAGGAGACGGTTCCTCTCCAGCCCTTGCCTGATATGGGGGAATTGCTGCCACGGTACCAGAGCTGTCCTCCGGCCGCCCTCCACCTTCATCACGGCGTAGTAGCCATCCGCACCAATTAGGAAGGCATAGTGGTTGTCGATGTCCTGAGCCCGATAGATCAAGCCGTAGTCAACGAGGGCAGACTTGGGCAGCTTCGTGGGTTGGATGAGCCCCTCGAAGGCGAAATCGCTGCCCCTCTGGTCGAACAGCGCGACAGAGGGGCAGTTAGGCGTGACGTCGAGACGGCGGGGTAGAATCTGGGCCTCCCAGTCCGGACGGCCTCGGGGCCGCGGGCTGTTCCAGCCAAGGGTGAGTCCTGCGACGAGGACAAGGATGACCAAGACGATCAACCCGGTCGCGAGAAGCAGGTGTTCCCAGAGCCAGCTAGCTACCATTGCAGCCTCTCCCACGCGCCGACCTAGTAGGTCCCGTGGCGCCCTTGAGGAGGAGAACCTGGGCCGCCAGCACCGATTGACCAGATACCGGGCCCGAAACAACGACGATGCCATCCCCGCTCGTGGCGCGCGTCGATCTCGCAGCACCTCGAGCAACCCGGAGCGCACATCCGACTTTCGGGAACGGCCCCGGTGCTGCAATTCCGACTACTGCTCATAGGCGCACGCTTCGTGCAAATCGCCTGGCAGCCGTCCCGGCGGACAGCTCAGAAACCCGTTCGGCAGGTGCTTGTCCCTGACCTGGCGTTGCACATCGGTGGCAATGAAGTGTCTCTTGGCGGGTTGAGGATCTCGGGCCAGTCAGGCAGTTGCAGAGCGACACGAGCGTCTCGGGTTCTGAGGCTGATTTGCTTCCCCCGTTCCCACGCTGGTGTGACGGCGCGCGAATGGGCTCACCCCTTATCAAGACAGGGCTGTCAAGAACCACGCCGCGTCTGAGGCCAGAATCACCTTCCCGTCCTGGGCACCCGCGTCCGGGCATCAACCCCAGATCCCACCCGGCAGCCCTCTCGGCTCAGAAGGCTTCGATCAGTTCAGTATGTGCCGAGCCGCTGCGGTCTCGATAGGTGACCCTCCAATGCGGGGTCCATGCCAGACCGAAGAGGCTGATCTGCACGTCCTTTCGCCGCGGTCTGACCTCGTATTCCTCCAGTTCGGTGAGGGTACTCTCCCAGCGCTCGCGGGTGGCCTCCACCTCCTCTTGAAGCTCGGCATCCAGCTCCTCAATGTCTTCCTCAAGGGCCTCGACATCATCCCTGGCTTCCTCGAGCTGGAGTTTGGCCTTCGCCGCCTGACGCTGCTTGCTCAACGCCGTCGATGCCATGCGGTAGGAGCGCCTGCCAAGGAACATTCCCACGACTGATTCCCCCACGGAGACGAGGGTCTCGCGCTTCCTGGCAGACACATCGGCATCGCGTTGAGCAAGGTCGGCCTCCTCACGCCGCAGTTTGTCCTCCAGTCTCTTAAGCTTCCCATCATAGCGCTCGGTGATCTCGTCGATCTCCTCGTCCCGTCTCTCGCGGGCGATTTGCTGCAAGCGCATCCTGAACTCGCGCTCAGTCTCCCCAGGCCTGGAGTACGCCTCAAGGACAGCGCTGTGGAGGAGTGTCACGCTGCTGTTATGATAGAGATAGTCTGACAGATCATCGCGCAGGGACGTGAACTCGGGGCTCTCGTTGATCGATTCGGTCAGCTCATCGAAGACGGCCTCCTCTTCGGCGCGCTGCCTCAGATCGCCGAGCGCGATGTCGAGAGACTGGGCCTTCTCCCAGGTCAACATGCGAGCTCCCCCGGGGGGCTCAGCGAGGAGCGCGAAGTCCTCCCGCTCATTCACATTCCGGGTACGGTCGACGAAGTGCAGCCTTCCAATCCCAAGGACCGCTGGCACGTAGAGCAGCTGCTGCCCCTGGATCTCGATCGCCCCACCTACATCCTGTTCAAGCGCCAACGCCGCCGTCGACCCGCCACGCCGCACGGGGAGGTAGACCTGGTCGATGCGGGACGACAAGGATGGAGGCGCAGTGGCGTAAGCCGGCTCCGACGCGCCGGCAGGTTCCTCTGCATCGGCCCGGACTGAGGCGGTCTCAACCGGCCTAGGCGACTTCTGGGACGCAGCGGGGGTTTCGTCCAACGGCGCGGAAGCGGGCAGATCGGGCTCCTGCCCCTCAGTCAGCTTCCGCAGCTGAAGACGTGTTAGCGGCCCACGAAGGTAGCTCATTGCCCAGCGGGTCTGGAAGGTCACGGGGGCCTCCTCGTGCACGTTGTGCAGAAGAAAGACCCGTTTTCCAAGCGCGGATATCAAGCGGCTCAACTCGGCTCGGTTTAACGCTTCCCCGGCCTGGGAAGAGACACTCTCCAGGCCGTCAAGCACCCTCATTTTGTCGCGCTCCGTCTGGAGCCGTCCGATGAACCACGTCCCCGCGTTAGTGAGTCCCTTGTAGTCCAGATCGACCGGGTTCTGCGTCGTCAGCACCACGCCGACGCCGAAGGCCCGCGCTTGCTTCAACAAGGTGAGCATCGGCTGTTTGCTCGGAGGATTCGCCACCGGCGGGAAGAAGCCGAAGATCTCATCCATATACACAAGAGCCCGTAAGCTGGTCGTCCCCGGTTGGGTACGCATCCAGGTGATGATTTGGTTGAGGAGCATGGTGACGAAGAACATGCGCTCTGCGTCACTCAGATGGGCGATATAGAAGATGGAGTGACGAGGTTTCCCGGACGGGGTCGCGAGGAAGCCGCCGACGTCCAGGGGCTGTCCGTGGAGCCAACTCTCGAAAGCCGGGGCAGCGATGATGCTATTGATGCGCATAGCCAGCTCGAAGCGATCAGCTTCCGGGAAGAACGTGTCAACGTCAAAGACCCCTAACTTGCGGATAGGGGGTTTCTGGATAGCCAGTATCAACTTCGGCAAGTCCAGATCCTCGCCCTGCCGCCAGAAATGCTCAAACAGATTGGAGAGGAGAATGTGCTCACGCGACTGTACCGGGTCGGCTTTCAGGCCGATGAGCCCCAAGAGGGCACTGACCGCACCCTGAATCCGCTCGCGGAGCATCTCGGCGTCGGTATCCCAGCTCAGGGAGGGTGCAGCGAAAGACTGGAGGATGGAGACAGGCACGCCGGCGTCGCTGCCTGGCGTGTAGATGGCGAAATCAGCCGTTTCGCGCAGCAAACGAATGCGCTCGCCGCTCTGGCCCCACTCGCCCAGGCCATCTCGCCACAGCTCTGCCTGTTGAGCCGCAAAGCCCTCCTCGGACAGTCCTTTCCGCCGCGCGTCATCGGGGTTGATCCACGGGCGGAAGTCCTCAGGCCGTAAATCGGGGAACGAGAGGAGGAGATTCGTCATGTCGCCCTTGGGATCGATGATGATGGCGGGCACCCTATCGATGGCCGCCTCCTCCAGGAGGTCGATGCAAAGACCTGTCTTGCCGCTGCCCGTCATCCCGACACAGACCGCGTGGGTGGTCAGGTCGCGGGCATCATACATCAGCAGACGGTTGAGCCGCTCATCCTCGGCGACGTCGTAGAGCTTTCCCAGATAGAATGCGCCCATCCTCTCAAAGTCCATGGTGGTCTACCTCCGCGAGATATCGTCCCAACCCATCCTTCTGTTCTTGTGCGCCGAGTAGTATAGCTGAACCCACGCCAAAGTCAATGTCGGACATCCAGCTGCAGAGGAATCACACGAGCGATGTCTCCTCGGATCTCCTCCCTGCAACATGACGATGGGTGTGCACGGCGGAATGGGCGATCAGAATGGGGCATTTCGTCTTGACAACGCCGGCCTTTTGTACTATACTTATAGTGAACTATATAGATAGCGCATTATCCCACTATGATAATAGAGATCGATCCCCAGACAAAAGTGCCCATCTACGCGCAGATTGAGGAGCAAGTACGCGCTCTCATTGCGGCAGGACAGTTGGACGCGGGCGCGCAGCTCCCTACCATTCGGAGTTTGGCCACAGATCTTGGGGTGAACTACAACACTGTTGCGCGGGCCTACGGTGAGCTAGACCGCGAGGGTGTGATCGTGACACAGCAAGGCAAGGGGAGCTTCGTCCCGTTCGGTGACGAGAATGAAGCCGCTAAGAAGCGTCAGGGCAAGCTCGAATCCGTTGCAGCCGCGGCCGTTGAAGAAGCCCGAGGCCTGGGCTACTCGCCTAGCGAGTTCGCGGCGGCAGTGGTGAAGTCCATAACGCGCTGGCGACAGGAAGTGGACGAACCAGCCCACTAATATCTTCGTCTGGTCGGTGACTAGCCGACGTCAGACGTTGCTTGCGACCACGCCGAGCTTCGGATGCCCCCGGATGAGTCCGATCTTCCGATTCCGGGGTCCTTGCCCGGCCCTATGGGATGATGATGATCTTGCCTGGCTGGATGACGTCAGCGTCCGCGATGTTGTTGGCAGAAACCAACCCACTCACGGTGGTTCCAAATGCCTGGGCGATGCCGTTTAGGGTGTCACCACGCTGAACGGTGTATAATGTGAGAGCTGCGGCATCAGAGCCGGAATCCTCTCCGCTTTCCTCCGCAACACCGATCAAGAGCACCTTCATGTAGTTGGGCCCTGAGGGTGGCAAAGGGAAATTGAAGGCGAACTGGCGGTCCGCGGGCTCATTGACGGTCTTCTGTGAGACGTTGGTCACTTTGGTTAGCTTGCCGCCTGGCGTGCCAATAACCTCCACATCGATGACCTGCTGCCCATGGGGCAGGCTGAACTGGGCCGGGCCGTCATGGAAGGTCTTGTCCGTGCGGCTCTCGCCTCCGTAGAAGGTCAGCATGATCTCCGCGGCCACGACGCCGATCTCGGCCTGCTCACAGGGGCTTCCAGGCTTCGTGCAGGGATAGTCCCATTTCCAGGCGTGGTCGCCCCTCATATTCGGCGGCGCCACGTCGCCCCAGCTCCACATGCCGTCCTCGTTCACGTCGTGATAGACGTAGACGGCCACCGCCCCAGGCTTCTGGCATGCGTCCGCACCAGCGGCCACGGACGGAACCGATGCAGCAGGTGCCACAGGGCCCCCTGCGCCGTAATCCGAGGAGTGCCCCTCTCCATCCTGGGCCACGCCGATCAACAGGACGGTGGTTGAGTTGGGCCCGGCCGGCGGCAGAGGGAAGTTGAACGCGAATTGACTCGCGGCTGGCGCGTTGACCGTCTTCTGCGACACATTGGTCACCTTCCATGACTTGCCGTCCCCCGCACCAAGGAAACTGACACCGACGACCTGGGTACCGACCGGCAGACCGAACTGGGCCGGGCCATCGTGGAAGGTCTTGTCTACACGGGTTTCCCCGCCATAGTACGTCAGCATGACCTCGGCTCCCACCAGGCCGATCTCGGCCACGCTGCAAGCGCTGCGGGAGTGGGTGCAGGGATAATCCCACCGCCAGGTGTGGTCGCCCCTCATATTGGGCGGCGCCACGTCGCCCCAGCTCCACAGGCCGTCTTGGTTCACGTCATGATACACGTAGACACTGACTTCTCCACCCGATGGGCCTGCAGCAAGCGCGACCTGGGGGCGGCTCAATACGGCCAGGCCTGCGATGGCAAGCACCACCGCAAGAACATAGAGGCACCACCTTTTGCTCATCATGCTCACTCCTTTGAACGATGCAGCCGGTTGTGAGAAATGCAGGCGCGTCCTACGGACCTACAGAGATGAGAGAGGCCGGGAGCCTTCGGCGCTGCAATCCCTGCACGGCACTTCGAAGGTCCCTTAAGGCAAGATGCAACCATCTGATTTTTCAGTATATCATACCCTACCCGCTGAGTCAAGGGTTCGTGCTCAATTGGCCTTATCGGGCAATGATTGTGTCACGCT
Organism: uncultured Anaerolineales bacterium; assembly: GCA_964542755.1. Taxonomy (GTDB): domain Bacteria; phylum Chloroflexota; class Anaerolineae; order B4-G1; family B4-G1; genus SKLM01. The sequence continues at coordinate 9,230 of CAZIWL010000078.1, read as the reverse complement.
CGACGGGGTGAAGGCCGTCAGTCTGCACATAAGAGGCTCGCGTTGGCTCTGGCGTTGACGGATGAAGGTCGAGGGCTGAGGAAGCTGCATCGGCTGGCTCTCCGGCGGAACAAGCGTGGGGGGACCGCGGTGGGCTGCTCTCGGCGAGGTCGCATGCATTCCACCCCCTCGCTCAGCAACTTGCGCCTGCCCAGGATCCAGGAGCCCTGGTCGGGCCACGATCACGGCGACCCCGACCAGGTACCCGTGACACACAGCCCGCGGTCAGCATCCACCGCAACAGAAGATGGAAGGGCCCGGCGTCGTGCCTCAGACCAGCCCGGGCAACCGTGTCGTCGCCAGCGAAATCCCTGCCCACTGAGCATGTGGACGGTCGTTGAGATGCTGCCCGGCTGGAGAGGTCCACTCGGGCAACAGCCGACAGAGTTGTCTCTCGCCCCCTTGAGGCTTCCAGGCGGTTCGCAGGGGCGGTCGCCAGGGACAGATGCGGTGGAGTACCCCTCTCAGAGCCCCGGCTGTCTGTCCCGTCGGTCTTCGGTCAACCTTGCAGCTGAGGTTCCAAGACACTCGACGCGTGGCTCGAGGAACCTTCGGCGGCTGGTGTCGACCGACCAAGATTCCACCCCCCCTTGCGACGCATCCCAAAGCACACCGGGAATCGCACCTTGCCCCAGCGACCGTGCGACAGCGACTGAACCGATCATTCGAGGGCAGAGGGGTGACCGCCTACCATGACCGTCAGTCTTCGCGGGAACCATCGCCCCATCTCTCGGGCCCCTTCGATGTCGCCGGGCCGCCCCGTACTGATGAGGTTGAGACGAAGCACGCTGCCCTGGATGTTTCACGTGAAACACCTCCAAGCCCCCCCCGGCGGAGCCCAACGGTCGGGCCCGCGACGTTTCACGTGAAACACAGAGCGCTCTCCTCACCCCCCCCCAAACTGGTGGGCCGGTACTCCGCCCACAAACGCCTCCGACCCAAGCCCACCGAAGTCGCTCCCGCCATCCCCAGTTGCCGCCTCCAAAGGATGATGCTAATATTCCTAGTCATCTGGAACGCCATCCTCGTCCCAGACCACCGCATCGACGGAAGCAACAGGAGGAGCTACTTTGCACCCAGATGGAGTCACCTCACCATCCCAGGCACAGCACCCACATTGTGCCCCATTCCACGCACCCTTCGAACAGCCCGGCACACGTCCTACCGGCGCACATACCAAGCATTGCGCACCACTTCCCCGTCCTCACAAGGACACCTCCACGGCCACGGCGCCGCGTGCCGCACGGTCACCCGCCTCCACGCGCTCGCCCGCCAACACAGTAGGCCACGGCTATCGGGAGCGAGCCCAATCGTGACCCCCCAGACAAATCACCCGGTCTGCGACTACGAGGGCTCGGCATACCGTACAGAATTCTGGGGCGCCGGACGGGAATACGAGCACGGCGCGGAGCGCATCGCCCTTCAACGAATGCTCCCCTCCACAGGGCGCCGCCTCATCGACATCGGCGGCGGATACGGCCGCCTCGTGCCCCTTTACGCAGGATACGACGAGGTGCTCATCTTCGACTACGCCCTATCGCAGCTGCGCGAAGCTCGCCGCCTATGGGGCCACGGCGGCGCCGGCGGGCCAAACCTCACCTACGTCGCCGGCGACTTCTACCGCCTGCCCTTCGCAGCTGCAACGTTCGACACGGTCGTCATCGTCCGCGCCCTGCATCACGCCACAAACGCACCGGCGGTCCTCCGCGGAGTGGGCCACATCCTGGCATCCGACGGCACCCTCATCCTTGAGTTCGCCAACAAGAGAAATTTGAAAGCTATCCTTCGGTTCATCCTTGGCCGACAGACCTGGTCACCGTTTGCAAAGGACCCAGTCGAGTTTGCCTCCCTCAACTTCGACTTTCACCCAGTATGGATCAATCACCTGCTGCGCCAGCAGGGCCTTGAGCCACGCGACCGTCGCGCTGTCTCCACCTTCCGCCTCGCCATCCTCAAGAGATTCCTGCCCACGCCTCTTCTCGTCGCCCTCGACCGCCTGTGTCAGCCCCTGGGACGTGTTGCGGCCCTCTCACCTAGCGTATTCGTCCGGGCCAATCACACCGCCGGCCAGCCCATGAGCCCCGTCCGAGACCTGTTCCGCTGCATAAACTGCGGTTCCGCCGACCTGACCGAACATCGCCAGGCCCTCGTCTGCCACGCCTGCCGTCGCTCCTATCCCCTCCACGACGGCATCTACGACTTCCGACCAACCCGCAACGAACAGCACTGTACCTCCCCGTCTGCCCGGCAACCCGGTGAGTCTAACAAGGCCGAGGCCTACGATGGCTAGCCGGGCAACTGGCGCCCTCTTCGCCGATCTCGTCTTCAACGAAGAAGGTGAACGAGCCGAGGTCACCACCATCGGCGGTGAACCATTCTATGCCATCCCCGAGGACGACTTCCTTCGTCACGTCGACGCGACCCAGCTCGACCGACAGATCGTCTGCCGCCTCCAGGAGCGGATCCAGGCAATGGGTGACCTCGTGACCGATGGCGTCATCCGTCTGCTGGGCGATGAAAACCTCTTCACGCGCGCCTCGGTCGCGCATGCTATCGATCACATGGATAAGATCCTAGAACCCGGCGCCGTCGACGCAGATCAACTACGGACCGCCCTCTGGATGGCCGGCTTCCGGGCAATCGTCGACCACCATGGGGACCTCGTCCGTCTCCACGTGCCCGGATGGGAAGAGATCGAAGACTCTTAGACTTGTGCCGGTCTCACACTTGGTGTATACTGACTGCCTAACCAAGCCTGACCAGCATCACTGAGGAGGGTCACACTGATGAAGGTCTCCTGCCTACAAGAAAACCTGGCCGAGGGCCTCAGCATCGTCGGCCGCGCGGTCTCGCCCCGTTCCACCCTGCCCGTCCTGGGAAACGTCCTCTTGGAGACCGATGGCGGGCGACTGCGCCTCTCCGCCACTGACCTTGAGGTAGGTATCAACTGTTGGATTGGCGCGAAAGTCGACGAAGAGGGAGCCACCACAGTTCCGGCCCGCACCTTCATCGACTTGATCAATGCCCTTCCACCAGGGCACGTTGACCTGGAGCTGGTGGTTCGCACGCAGACGCTCAATGTGCGCGCTGCACGCAGCGAGGCCAACATTAAAGGCATCGATGCCCAGGAGTTCCCTATCGTCACCGTCCCCGATGACGACGCCGCCGGCATTCCCATCGAGCCCGACGTTCTCCGTGAGGCCGTCGAGCAAGTGGCCTTCGCAGCAGCCACGGATGAGAGCCGTCCGATCCTCACTGGCGTACTCGCCCAGTTTGAGAACCAGAAACTAACCCTCGCCGCCGCCGATGGCTTCCGCCTCTCCGTGCGCACCGTCGACCTTCCCGACGCCGTGTCTGACCCCTTCAGCATCATCATCCCCGCCCAAGCACTAACTGAGCTCCGGCGCATCAGCGGCGATCAAGAGGATCCCATCTCCATCCACGTCACTGCCGAGCGGAATCAGGTCATCTTTGAACTCACCGACATCGTGCTCGTCTCCCAACTCATCGACGGAAACTTCCCGGACTATCGTCAGATCATTCCCCGAGACCGGAACACCCACACCGTCATCGATGCCGCGTCCTTTCTAAAGGCTTGCAAGATGGCACAGATCTTCGCACGCGACGCGGCCAACATCAGCAGAATCCAAGTTGAGCCGGGGAACGACCTGGAGCCCGGGCGCGTCCGCGTCTCCGCTACGTCAGCCGAGACAGGCGAGGACGTGAGCGAACTCGACGCCACCATCGAGGGGGAGAGTGTTGAGATCGCCTTTAACGTCAAGTACCTCATTGACGTTCTCTCGGTGACCAACGCTCCCCAGGTCAGCCTGGACACGACGACGCCCTCAAGCCCCGGCGTCATCCGGCCCGTGGGGGGCGACGGGTTCACCCACGTCATCATGCCCATGCATCTCGGCCAATAGCAGCTCCCCTACCCACCCAACTGCTGGCAGCTACTGGACGCCTTTCCTCCCCACGCGGAACTCCGAAGGGCCTCTCTCTCTACCAGACCCCTTGAGAGGCCCACGCGTGCCGCGAGTGCACAAACGAGTTGTCGCCGCATGGGGGTGGAATGCACCTTCCAGGTGCATTCCACTTCAGGACCGTACGCTTGCCACGCATGCCCGTCACAACTAATCAGTACACGGGCGTCAAGGGCCTCCAACCATGGCCGATCTCCGTAACAAGTCGTCTGCGCACCCGCGTGCCGCCATCACCTTGACTCCCACGTCCCTGCCACCGCAACCCTCTGCGCCACGTGATCGGCCCCCCACCAGTTTGTGCCCTTCCCCCCCGCCCACCGGTTGTCCTTCACCATCACCCTGGTATAATCCGCGATCGTGAGCGAAAACGCGACTATGAGCAAGTGGGGCGTCAACGTCGGAAGGGGATTCGGCATTGGCCTAGGCTTGATGTGCTCTATCCTCCTCGGCAACGCGGCCCTTGTCGGCGTCGCGGCCTCCCGGCCCGTCACCTTCGGCACCTTCCTCGTCGGGCTCGCCACCACCCTAGGCCTCATCCTGGTCGGCTTGATTGCCTATTGGGTCTACGGCCTGGCAGGCGCCAGCTACAGGCTCGACCGCAACGCGCTCATCATCCATTGGGGAACCTCCCAACAGATCATCCCCACGGGAGCGATTGAGAGAGTCTTCACCGGCGACGACATCAAAGGCGAGGTTCACTTCTACGGCGGTCGCTGGCCAGGCCACTGGGTAGGCTATGGAGAACTGGAGGACGGTGGGCCCACACTCTTCTACGCCACCCGGCCGCTTCGGGACCAGATCTTTGTTGCGACACCGGGCCTCGTCTACGCCTTGTCGCCCGCCCGTCGAGAAGCGTTCCTCGACTCCCTCCAGCAAAGGGTCCAGATGGGCCCCACGCAGACCATCGAGCAATCCACCCGCCGCCCACCCATCCTCGACTGGCCCATCTGGCGGGACTCGTTGGGGCTGGTCCTTCTTGCCGTGGGCGCCCTGGCCTTCGTCTCCCTCCTGGCGATCGTCAGCTACCGCTTCCCCAGCCTGCCCGCGCTGATCCCACTCCATTTTGGTCCATCAGGCGCCCCGGATCGATTGGGTCCCAGGACCGAACTCTTCAGGGTGCCTCTAATCGGCATGCTGACCCTGATCCTAAACGGTTCCTTAGGAGCTGTCCTCTACCGCCGCAGCCGCCTGGCTAGCTACCTCCTGTGGGGCGCCACGGTCCTGGTCCAAGTCCTGGTGTGGACCGCCACACTGGGGATTCTCTCCCGCATCTAGGCATAGACCTCAGGCGCGGACTGCCGGTTTCCAGCCCCTCTGACCGTGTCTTTCAGCCACAAACCCGCCGCGCTGTCACCCGTTACCGGCTCAACCCATCTCAAACTCAGCTATCTGCTCAAAGTCCAGGTTGAAGTCCGAAAGCTCTTCCGAGGCCAACTCTGCCATAGCCGCGTTGACGTCACCAGGCTCTACGCCCCTCCGACACAGCGACCGATAGCGGCAGAATTGACACCGCTCCCTGTCGCTAGTCCGCGGGAGAAGCTCTCCCTCCACGCACGCCGCTGTGCGCTCGCCAATCTCCAATACCAGCCTCTGGAGATACTTCCCATCGGCACGAAATTGCTCTTCATCATATCCGAACACCTCCGTCGTCGATGGAAACTCAGCAAACCAATAGGACATCGACACTTGACTCGGCTGGACGGAGCCCTCCTCACCTAGCGCATCCCACGCCCGAACCAACACATAGGGGTATACCCTTGTCTGCAGCCGTCTCGCCAGCCATCTCCGCTGAGGCCGCTTTCGGTACGTCTTCCAGTCAAATACCATAACCTCGCGGTCTCCGTCGACGGCGATGAGGTCATAGCGTGCCGTCAGCGAGTACTGACCAACCAAGGTCGAGAGCGTCACCTCTGGATGCCGCATCGTAGAGTGCGCCGCTGGTCGTAAGTCGAGATAGCTTTCCCACCATCGCCGGACCTCGATGTCGCTTATGCTTCGCGACAGCGCCTCCACAGGGACCCCAACCACGTGCTGGCGAATAAGACGATGAAGCGTCGCTCCCTTCCGCTGGCGTCGCTCATTCTCCGTGGCCCGCGTTGTCTCCTCAGCAGGCCAACGCAATCGCAGGACATAGCGGAGATGGAACCGCCGGGCACACTCCGCATAGTCCTGCAGGCTCGCCTGACTGAACTGCAGATCAGCAGGAAGCTCCACCTACGAACGACTCCTTACCCTCTCTGAAAAATCCTAGCGACACCCGAAACAGATGCGACGCAATCCACCATAGACCAGGTCCTCCCAAGCCGCATGGCACACGCCTCAGCGAACCAAGAAGGTGTACAACCCGGCCAGGCGCGACGCCGTCGGGGCCAGCGCCTGCGGTACCAAACCAACCACCACGCACGCGACCACGCCCACCAGCACCACAGTCCCCCTCGCCCAACCCTCACGCTCAACCCGGCCGAGCTCGCCTCTCTTTACGTCTTCCGGTTCCCATTCCGCCATTACGACAGAGAGAACTCGCCAGACCCCAATCATCACACCCAGACTGGCCGCCATCATTAAGAGCACCGCCACAAGTCCCGCACGCCCCAGCCCGCGATAGAGTGACCACCTCGCAGCGAAACCCGCCGTGATGGGTAAACCCGCGATCGACAACCCTCCAATCAAGAACGCCAGCGTGCTCCAAGGGGCTTCAGTCACCAGGCCTCTTGCACTCCCGGCCCGCCATCCGAGATCACGTCGACGGTCCTTCAGTCCCCTTATCCCCGCCGCCATGAGTAAGACACCAAACGGACGAGATAGAATGCATAGGAGGGCCAGCGCCAGACCTGCCTCGCTGCTCAGCCCAAGAGCCACAAGCGCAGCACCGCTGTCCGCCAGCACGGCATAGCCCAAGATCCTCCCAGGCCGTCGCTGTGCCGCCGCCAGAACGCCACCGACCCCAATCATGGCCAGCCCAACCCCCGCCACCAGGGGTCCAAAGCGCCCGTAGGCGGCTATGTCCGGATACGTCTCTAAGAAGCCGAGCAAGAGAAACCAGACGGCCGCGTGGTTCACGCTGAAGGCGAACGCGCCTGCCATCGGTTCACCGTCGTCCGCAACGGCAGGCATCCACCAGTGAAAGGGAGTACCTCCCATCAACAACATAAACGATAACGCCAATAGACCCGCAGCTGTGTCTCGCAGACCGGTATTGTCAGGCGTCAAGGCGTAGCGGTCCATCAGCCAGTGAATGACCAGCAGGCCCGGCATTCCCAGCAAGGAGAATGAGAGATACTGGAGGGCCCCCTTCCCCGGTCGCCCTCCCTCCGCCTGGAGCCCAAACACCGATATGGCGACTGCAATCTCAAAGAGAAGTACAGCGTAGATCAGCGGCCGAATCAGCAGTGACCCGCTGAACAAGCTGAGGACCCCAAACCCTACCGGGAACAGCAGTGATCCAGGCGATGTCTGCCATGCAAGTAGGAACGTGCCAGACGCTGTCAGGTAGAGAAAGGCCATGGCCACTCTATCAACGTCCTCGAGGATCAGCTCCCTCCCCAAGAAGGAGAGCGTCCCCCCCATCACAATCTGTCGCCCCCAAATCTCGATGGTTCTACCCAACGGCAGCACCAAGATCATCAGACCCAGTGCTACACTCATCCCAACGGACAGCAGCGCTGAGAGCGTCGCCCATCGACGCAGGGCGTAAACCGTCCCTCCCATAACCAGCGGCAGGACGAGAAACAGAAGAAGTCCTGCTATCACGCGGGCGTCTCCTCCGTCCCCACGGCCAACGCAGCCTTCAAATAAGCCGTACCCAGCGCCACAACAAAACTGATCGACCCCACGAGGCCCGTGACGACCAGGCTCGGCTCCAGCGCAACGTAAAAGAGATCGAATCCCGACAGAATCGTCAGCAGCCCAACGCCCACGCGCAGCGGGTCCTGACTCAACCCCAAGAGGAGAATCCCGACCGCCGTCAAGTAGTAGCAGATCAAACTCAAATCAGTCGGCAACTCCGGCAGCGAAATCGCAGACGCCCCAGCATAGATCGCTGCGCCCACCAACAGTGCCGCCAGGAAACTAAACGCCGCCTGCGCCGAAATGCCCTCATGCCTCCACAGACGGAGTCGCGCCCCAAACCAACTTTCCAACGCCACGTCCTCAGCCGATTCCCCGGTCTGTCCTGACGATTGCGCTTGCTGCTCCGTCATATAGAAGACCAGACAGATCACCCAGCCGATCAAGCCCTTCACCGCCGCCATCTCTACTCGCACCACCTGCGTCATCGACAACGTCAAGAAGAAGTATTGAGCAGCCAATGCAAAGACGTTCAGTCTCCAATCCCGGCTTACCACCAACAGCGTGGCCGAAATCACCACGCCTATGCCAGCCGGAAGGGCGGTCAACAGCACCAATCTCGAAAGCAGTTCTTCCAGTAGAAACACGGCTACCCCACCATCATCAACACAACGATGAGCAGGAAAACTGAGGACCAAAGTATGGCCGCGCGACCGCCCAGGATCGCGTCCATCATGCGAATCATCCCAAGCCCCTGTTCCACTGCTCCCGCAACCAGCCCGTACCCCCATTCCAGTAACACCACATCGTGAAGCGCATCCAGCCAAAGGGACACCCGCGGACGGAACCCACTCTCCAACCAACCAACCATCCCTCCAACCAACACACCTCCTCCCCACATCAGCCATCCGGCCAGCGGGACGCCGGTGAGCAGACCACGAAGCGTCAAATCGGGCGAAAAACCCTCACCAGCGATTACGCGAGCTGGAATTACCCCGAATACGACCACGGCGACACCCAGACCTCCGAGACTTGCTCCGTACGCTATCCTCTCCAAGAACCCTCCTCCCATCCCATCACTTGGATCAGACGATCGGAGCCACCTAGCCGTTGACGCAGATACCAGGAGATGCCCGACAAACCCACCCACGAGCAAGCCCAAAGCGCGGGTCTTCGAAACCCCTGACAGAGCCGAAGAAACCCCCACATAGCCAGCCGTCAGTGGTGCACCAACCAACGACAGGGCACCGATCAGCGACGGCACCGCCCAAAGCCACCCAATCAGGTCCACTCCTTCGTCCCGGTGAATGCTCCGGCCCAGGAAAAGCATGGTCGTACTCAGCATCCACCCCACCGCCCCTAGCATCATCCCCCCCGCGGAAGCCAACGCCAGCGCCCCCGCCTCGGCCCCCCGCAGATGTG